>NZ_PJBL01000105.1:0-293025 GCF_002836135.1 Shewanella sp. GutCb
TTATATTTAAATAACAAGATCAAATTTGACTTCTAAAAACTAAAATTTACAAAAGACAATTTTAGTTATTGAAATTACATATATTTAAAATTTAAATTTCAAATATAACCACACAAAAACACTCACAGACTAAAATCAATTACAAAACAAATAAACAACAAACTAGTACAACTCAGATAGAGTTCCTAATTATTATCATTTAAAAACAACAACCTAAAGTGGCGCTGGTTAATTTACAAATTTAATTCCTTATCAGAAAATCAACATTGAGATATTTAATATAGAGATAGTTGTTATCAAAAATGTGAATAACGAAATAAGTGACTTAATAGACAATTTTACAAATCAATTTAAATAAAACAACATAAAGAATGAAAAAAGATTATTATTAAATAAGTAAAAACTATTTTAAAGAGGCATTATAAATGAGGGATATAAGCTTTAGCGACTTGGATTTACTCAGTTTAAATATACTAGTTCATCTCTATGAGAGTAAATCGGCAACGTCAGTATCTCACCAGTTAAACATACCCGCGCCGAAAATAAGTCGATGCCTCAAGCATGCTAGGGAAATCTTTGGCAATGAGCTATTCATCAGAAAAAAACATGGGCTAGTACCAAATGAATTCGCAGGGAAAATATACCCTATTGTGAAGGAGATTGTAGAATGTTCGAAAAACCTGCAAAAGCTACACGGAGAAAATAGTGTCGAACAGACTCATCACTTTGAAATAGCTTCACCTGATCTAATCTCCTACACATTCCCAAAAGTACTATTAACTTCGATTAGAAACGCGGGAAAAGATATGAGCTTTAATATCTCAACCTGCACAAGAAATTCAATAGATAGTATCGTCACCGGTGAGGTCAATATAGGTCTGTGCTGCTGCAACATGATTGAGGACATCAAGGACATAGATGAGCAGCTCGAAGCCATTCCATTAAAAAAACTGAATAAATTATTTCTCATCTGCCACCATGAACATCCAATACTCAAACAAGAGATCACCTTAGAATCGATTGCTGAGTATCCATTTGTTAATGTGAATGTTGATGTTACTAAACAAAAAATGAGTCCATTTCAAGCCTATTGCCATTTAAACGGTATTCAACTTAACACTGAGATGGATCTCAGCAGTCTATCCGGCTTATTTGAATACCTAAGATCAACCCAAGCCGTCGCCTTGCTCCCCTACAGCTCCATATATAACATGATAAACAGTACCCACAACCTGCATGCTTGTCGGATTTCAGATGTCGAGTCAGAGCGACTCTATATGCAAATCAAGGTGCCAACTTTATATCTGGTTTACAATAAGGCCAAAGCAGAGCCTAACCAGCAATGGTTATCCACTCAAATTCAAGGTTTGGTCAACACTGCACTGCACTGAGACTTTGGCATTATTAATAATGGGCTTAGCCATCTGTCCTTGGACATCAATAGTGAGTGAACAAGTACTCACTATTTTTTTGAGGAAATATCGACACAGAACATACGGATTCAAGTTAAACGCAGGTATACCATTTTCCCCTAGCGATTAAACGGCAAGTTAGACTCCCTAATGAAACCTTTCATCTAGAAAGATTCCATTAGCGTTAAACTATCGATAGCCTGATGTTAGTGGGGTCTATTCTATAGTGACGAGTGATTTTGCCTGCTCATATTCGTCTTGCATAAAGTCAATTTTTCGCTTCATTATTTCCGACAAAAGATGTGTAAATTCATTCTCATTAGAATGATGATATTGCAGGTAATAATAATATTTTTGATGCTCTGCCGGCTCCAATTCTTTTTTAGCCTTAGCTAACTCAACATGACAAAAGTCTGTCGCATCGATAAAGTCAGTATCATCACGATTCTTAAAATATTGATAGGCAAAAATGGATGCGGTACAACACACGTCATCGGATTTAACGATATGATCCAGCGCCATGTTGTGGCAAGAGGTCTTTAAGATTAGCTTTAATTCCTCACCTCGTAGCTTCACAATGGATTCGAACCAGTTAGGCTTTGAGCCCACCTGGCAATAATTGATAAAAACCAGTCGATTTTCGATAAGCGATGAATAACTCAGGGGCTTTCGAAAAATGGGATGACCTTTCTTGGCGACAACGAACCGATAACTTACCTCACCCAGTTCAAGGTTTTCTATCATCTCGTGATAAGTCGAGTTAGCAGTGATTGCATAGTCCAGCTTACCTTGGGCAATCAGTTGGGAAACATTATCACACCAGGGCTGAATGTTAACGCTCACTTCCTGTTTCAAATGAACACAAACTTCCGATATTGCCTCCAAAAAAAATGCAGACATATGCTCCTGAACCGCCACATTAACAACACGTCTTACACCTGATTGACTCATAGCCACCTGATCTATTTCTTCCAGTGTAGCGACTATCGATTTAGCCAAAGGATAGATTTTTTCGGCCATCGAATTGGGTTGTAAACCATACTGCTGACGCACAAACAGTTCATTCTGGATGACTTCACGGAGGCTGCTTAAGGCACGGCTGACTTTAGGCTGAGTTGTATTTAGTTTCTCAGCTACGACACTGCAGTTCTTAAATTCAAATAAACCTATGAGAACTTTAAGTGTGAAATAATCTAATTTAGAGAGTTCCTTTCGCATTACAATACATCCATGAATATATATTATATATTTAAATTATTACTAAACAATAGCACTTGCAGCTATAGTAATCACATATAGACATGAATACAAAAAATAAAATGTAATTAAATCATTACCCAAGCTATATAGATTACAATAGCAATGATACATTCAGTCACACTCCTCGTCATATAAAACAAAAAATGGCTTTAAAATATCAACAACGAATATAGAAGTAAAAAAATGTAAATCATTTATATCAATAACTTACACTTAAAAACCTTACATTTGCAAACGTTCAATTTAGATGTGGCGTTCTATTAAAGTAAGCGCCTGCATTCTCAATGTTACGTACTTTCGTATGAAATCGTTTAGAATAAAACTCACTAGCCCTAATTTACTCATTGCATATAAACTTAATAAAACAAAGAAATTGTATATTACGATGCAGTAATAATTACATCTTAAACCTTGCTCAGAACATTTCATCGACTACCATTTTAATACATTAATTTAAATGATATTCATTCCTAATTATTACTATTCATTAACACATGTTTTATTTTATAAAGCACGAGTCCTCAAGTAGAAATATAATGACCATTATTGATTTTTAATAATAATTATTAAAGCTATTTACCTACAAGAAGAATAACGGCATGAGTTTATGTTGCACCTGTCGCACGACTTAAAGACCCCGCTCACATCACTGCAAGGTTATATCGACACTTAGCTATTATTGCCACTACAGGAAAGCAGCAGCGACTCAAACGGCATTGCCACAACTTGGGGTGCGACTGTCGATTGTGAGGCAACAGTTATCGCTTTAAAACGGTGAAATCGAAAGTCAGCCCAGAAAAGGCAGTGACTTTAGAATTGAACAGCAACCGATTAGGTGTTAAACCGACTCCTATCGAAGCACAAAATACTCTAGATATCATCAAATAGCGTCCACAAAAAAGGCCCAGTAAACTGAGCCTTTTAAACCAAACTACTGAAGTAGTGGCTTACTTGTGGTATTTACCTGACAACTCAGTAACTGAGTTGATGAACGCGCCCGCATGCTCAGGATCAACATGTTGGTGAATACCATGGCCCAAGTTAAATACGTGGCCAGTACCTTCACCGTAAGAAGATAGAATCTGTTCTACTTCTTGACGAATACGCTCAGGAGAGGCGTAAAGTACAGATGGGTCCATGTTTCCTTGAAGAGCAACTTTATGCCCAACACGACGACGTGCATCACCGATATCAACAGTCCAATCTAGACCTAAGGCATCACAACCTGTTTCAGCCATAGATTCAAGCCATAGTCCGCCACCTTTGGTGAACAGAGTCACTGGCACTTGACGACCGTCTGCATGGCGAGTTAAGCCATCAACGATTTTCTGCATATAACGCAGTGAGAATTCACGGTAAGCGTGGTGAGAAAGTGCACCGCCCCATGAATCAAAGATCATAAGTGACTGAGCACCGTTAGCAACCTGAGCGTTCAGGTACAAGATGACTGAGTCAGCTAGCTTATCAAGCAACATGTGCAATGTTTTTGGCTCTTCATAAGCCATTTTCTTGATCTTTTCGAAAGTCTTGCTTGAACCGCCTTCAACCATGTAAGTCGCTAGTGTCCAAGGAGAGCCAGAGAAACCAATCAAAGGCACTTCGCCTTTAAGCTCACGACGAATGGTGCTGACAGCACGCATCACATAACCAAGCTCGTCTTCTGGATCTGGGATGCAAAGCTTTTTGATTGAGTCGATAGTATCGGTTGGACGTTGAAAGCGTGGGCCTTCGCCAGTTTCAAAATACAGACCAAGTCCCATCGCATCAGGAATAGTAAGAATATCAGAGAATAAAATCGCAGCATCTAGGTCATAACGACGTAGTGGTTGCAAGGTCACTTCACAAGCCAAATCTTTGTCTTTACAAAGCGACATGAAATCACCGGCTTGAGCGCGGGTTGCTTTGTACTCAGGAAGATAACGACCAGCTTGACGCATCATCCAGACAGGTGTTCTGTCGACAGGCTGTTTTAATAAAGCACGTAAATAACGATCATTCTTTAATTCTGCCATTTGGCTTGATTCCTAAACTTATATTGATATCCACTTGCACAGTAGTTTAGCATTTACGTTAATAAAGTAACCTCTATCGGTGAAATTATGTGACCCGTAACTCGACAAATAGCCCCAGCGAGGTCGAAGTTAACATTATTATCTGCCTAACCACCTTATTTGTAAGTCGTTAATGTTAGATCTCATATCAAGTAAAAGTGCGATATAGGCCCACAATAGAGCTTAACGCACGCTGTATAGCTCTCAATGTGACAGAAAAAAGTTGCACCCAGTGCTTAGCTTTGGTATAAAAAGTCTGCGCTAGCAAGAACAATCAAGAGCTCGTCGCATCGAGCCTGCAAAAACTATACTCGCCCAGCGATAGAATTCTATCACTGGGCTTTTTCTTTTTAGCGCCCCAGCCTTACCTGCTAGCTGGTATGTCCATTCAGTTATTCCGCCTAAATCGTCGAAAAGTAGTTGATCAACACAGTACTTGTCCCTACATTAGATGTTAGGGATAGATTCTTACTGGGGAAGATCATGCTAAGAAAGTTAGAGAAAGCCGAACAAAAATGGGGTGGTTCAAATACTCTTATAGATCAATGGTTAAACAATCGTCGTAAGCTACTGATCAACTACTGCCAAATCGCTGGTATTCCTCCATATGAAGTTTCAGAGAATTCCTTACCTGCATTTGATTCCGTTAAAGCATTTTGCGATCAATTAATGGACTACGTCTCTGAAGGCCATTTCGAAATTTATAATCAAGTCGTCACGGCTTGCGAGAAGAATGGCAGCTCAAGCCAAGAGATTGCGCAGCAATTGGTGCCACAGATTAGCGAAACAACTGACACTGCGCTCGACTTCAACGACAAGTACACCGAAGCCGACGACGAAAAAGTGCTATTTCACCTAGATAAAGATTTGTCATCACTTGGGCATGCGATGGAAACACGTTTTGCGCTTGAAGATAAGCTGTTAGAAGTGCTGCACACTAAGCACACTTAACCAGTCATTAAGTATTTGAAATTTGCGGTACTGAGCAATATCTGCCTATATCCCTAAGGTGCTTATTGTCTATAAGTTATAAATGTCGAGTCATAAAAAAGGCCAGCTAATTAGCTGGCCTTTTTCGTACTAGACACAAACTTACATCTTAAACAGCAGACTGGAAGATAACTTCGCCCGCTTTTTCTGTGTACGATGCAATTTGATCGAAGTTCAGATAACGGTAAGTGTCAGCTGCAGTTGCATCTAACTCTTTAGCGTATGTCTGGTACTCATCAGGCGATGGTAAACGACCGAGTAACGCTGCAACAGCCGCAAGCTCAGCTGACGCCAAATATACATTGGCACCCGTACCAAGACGATTGGGGAAGTTACGGGTAGAAGTAGAAACTACCGTTGCACCTTCAGCAACACGTGCTTGGTTACCCATACACAGCGAACATCCAGGGATCTCAATACGAGCACCGACACGACCGAAGATAGCATAATAGCCCTCTTCAGTAAGTTGATCACGATCCATCTTAGTTGGAGGCGCAATCCACAAACGTGTAGGCAAAGTCGTAGCAAACTTCTCCAACATCTTACCCGTTGCACGGAAGTGACCGATGTTAGTCATACAAGAACCAACGAAGACTTCGTCAATCTTAGTATCAACCACTGATGAAAGTAACACGGCATCATCTGGATCGTTTGGCGCACAAAGAATAGGTTCTTTGATTTCGCTCAAATCAATTTCGATAATTTCTGCGTATTCAGCATCGCTGTCAGCTTCCATTAATTCAGGGTTTGCTAGCCACTCTTGCATCGCAATGACACGACGTTCAATAGTACGACGATCGCCATAACCTTCAGCAATCATCCACTTCAACATCACGATGTTAGAGGTTAGATATTCGATGATTGGCTCTTTATCAAGCTTAATAGTACAACCCGCAGCACTACGCTCAGCGGATGCATCAGAAAGCTCAAACGCTTGCTCAACTTTAAGTTGTTCAAGACCTTCAATTTCTAATACACGACCAGAGAAGGCGTTGACCTTACCTTTCTTCTCTACCGTCAACAGACCCATCTCAATGGCTTTAAGCGGAATAGAATGTACCAAGTCACGTAACGTCATACCCGGTTGCATTTCGCCTTTAAAGCGCACCAAAATCGACTCAGGCATATCCAGTGGCATTACACCTGTTGCCGCAGCAAATGCGACCAGACCTGAACCGGCTGGGAATGAGATACCAATTGGGAAACGAGTATGTGAATCACCACCCGTACCTACGGTATCTGGCAACAACATACGGTTCAACCATGAGTGGATCACCCCGTCACCAGGACGCAGAGAAACACCGCCACGATTCATAATGAAATCAGGCAGAGTATGATGTGTGTTCACATCAATAGGCTTTGGATAAGCGGCTGTGTGGCAGAAAGACTGCATCGTCAAATCAGCACTAAAACCAAGACATGCAAGGTCTTTAAGCTCATCACGCGTCATAGGACCCGTAGTATCTTGTGAACCAACAGATGACATCTTAGGTTCACAGTACTGGCCTGGACGAATACCACTAACGCCGCACGCCTTACCGACCATCTTCTGGGCAAGGGTAAAGCCCTTGCCTGTATCTGCCACATCTTTTGGACGCACAAATTCAGTAGAAGCTTCAACGCCGAGTGTTTCACGAGCACGGTCAGTAAGACCACGGCCAATGATCAATGGAATACGACCGCCTGCACGAACTTCATCCATCAACACTTCGGTCTTTAGCGAAAATTCAGAGATAATTTCATCGCTATCGTGACGCTTAACAACACCTTGGTATGGGTAGATATCAATAACATCACCCATCTCCATCTTGCTAACGTCTAGCTCAATAGGTAACGCACCAGCATCTTCCATTGTGTTGAAGAAGATTGGTGCGATCTTGCCACCTAAACAGAAACCACCCGCACGCTTGTTAGGCACATTAGGGATATCATCACCCATGAACCAAAGCACTGAGTTAGTCGCTGATTTACGTGAAGAACCCGTACCAACAACATCACCGACATAAACCAATGGGAAACCCTTGGTTTTAAGTGATGCAATCTCTTTAATTGGACCAACGGTACCAGCTGTATCAGGAACAATTCCCTCACGAGCATTCTTTAGCATCGCTAATGCGTGCAAAGGAATATCAGGACGTGACCATGCATCTGGTGCAGGTGACAAATCATCGGTATTAGTCTCGCCTGACACTTTAAAGACGGTCAGAGATATCTTTTCGGCAAGCTTAGGACGCGATAGGAACCATTTAGCGTCAGCCCATGCGTGAACAACTTGTTTAGCGTAGTCGTTACCCGCCTGCATTTTTTCCACTACGTCATGGAAAGAATCAAACATCAATAACGTGTGAGACAACGCTTTAACAGCCAGCGGTGCTTGCGCATCGTTATCTAACTGAGCAATAAGCGGTTCAATGTTATAACCACCCATCATAGTACCAAGCAGCTCAACAGCTCGCGCAGATGACAGAATGCTTGATGAGACTTCGCCTTTGGCGACAGCATCTAAAAAGCCTGCTTTTACATATGCAGCTTCATCAACACCTGGTGGGATACGGTTTTCAATCAGATCAAGAAGAAACGCTTCTTCACCTGCAGGTGGATTCTTTACCAATTCGACTAGTAGTGCCACTTGTTGGGCATCTAATGGCTTAGGGACTACGCCCTCTGAAGCACGTTCTGCGACGTGTTTACGATATGCTTCTAGCATGGCAATATTCCTCTTTTTTGGCGTTCTCACAACGAAACTGCTCGTCTTCACATTGGAACTGACGACTCGGCAGGCTCGACCCTTATTTCGAGGCGTATTATACTACAGCTTTGCAAAAGTATGAATCAGATCACACTTGGACAAGTGATAAATCATGCTCAAGAGGCAAGATGGTCACACTTTAAGCGGTTCATCCCAAAAAGAAAACTAGACCATAGTGTTAAATGAATTTATTCGTTATTTTATTCAAAGAGTTAAGCACTAATAAACTGCCATTATTATTGGTTATATCTCACTATTGATGTCGTTAAATATGCCATTAACCTTAGTATTATTTGAATATTCACTAGAATAAACTACTACTATTCACCAATGTTATAATGAACATAATTGGAGACTTATGACCACACCTGAGTTAAAAGCCGTTATTTTCGACATGGATGGAGTGCTAATTGACTCTGAACCTGTATGGCAAATTGCCGAACATAAGGTGATGTCGGAACTCGGTTTAAACATCTCAATTGAAGATACTGTCGAAACGACCGGACTAAGAATCGATCACGTCGTCGCATTTTGGTATGCCCGCTTTCCTTGGCCTAACTATGACAACGAACAAACAGCCCAAGCCATTGTAGAGCAAGTTATCATGCATATTTTAGTCGAAGGTACACCTATGCGAGGCGTCATCGCCGCGCTTGATACTTGCCAAGAACACGGCCTTAAAATCGGCTTGGCGACGTCCTCTTCTAGCGATATTATTAATGCTGTTTTAAACAAACTATCAATAAATTCATACTTTCAAGCCATTAAGTCTGCTGAATATTTAACTTATGGTAAGCCGCATCCTGAGGTCTATTTAAATTGCGCTGCTGCGCTCAATATTGATCCTATCCATTGCTTAGCGATTGAGGATTCATTTAATGGACTGGTCGCAGCCCGCGCTGCCAATATGCAAACAATTGCCATCCCTGAGCCCAAATTGGCGGATTTAACCAAGTGGGTCATCGCTCATCATCAGTTAGCGAGTCTAGAGCAACTACCTGAGTTCCTCGCTCGACATACCAATTCCATTAAATAGTTGCGAATTCAGCGAGAATTAAAAAGCCCATCGAAAGATGGGCTTTTTTTACTTATTGAGATCAGTATCTAATGTTAGCTTACCAAATCTTAACGCGATCGCTTTCGCTTAAGAACATTTTATCGCCCTCTTTCAAATCAAATGCTTCATAGAAAGCAGGGATATTACGTGGTGTGCCCATCGCGCGGAAATGGCTCGGTGAATGTGAATCGGTCATTAAACGGCGGCCAAGCTCTTCATCTCGGTAGTTACGACGCCAGACTTGAGACCAACCAATGAACAAGCGTTGTTCACCCGTTAAGCCTTCTATTACCGGCGATGGTTTACCATTAAGACTCATCGCATAAGAGCGAGCTGCCACGGTTAAACCGCCTAAGTCGCCAATGTTTTCGCCTAAGGTTAAATCACCATTAACGAACTTACCCGGCATGGCTTCATAACCTGCGTACTGCTTTGACAACTGCGCGGCACGCTTTTGGAACTCTTCACGGTCTTTATCTGACCACCAATCGCGAAGGTTACCGTCACCATCATATTTAGCGCCTTGATCATCAAAACCATGGCTGATCTCATGACCGATAACAGCACCGATGCCACCATAGTTAATCGCATCATCAGCATCCATATTAAAGAATGGTGGTTGCAGGATTGCGGCAGGGAACACTATTTCATTCATCACAGGACTATAGTAAGCGTTCACCGTTTGTGGCGTCATGTGCCACTCAGTACGATCAATCGGTTGACCCAATTTAGCTAACATCGCTTTGTACTCAAATTGAGCATAGCGTTGATAGTTGCCGACTAAGTCGTTAGCTTCAATGTCGAGTGCCGTATAATCTTTCCACTTATCAGGGTAGCCGATCTTATAGGTAAACTTCGCCAGTTTTTCTTGAGCGGCGAGCTTAGTTTCAGGCGTCATCCACTCCAGTTCATTGATGCTGACCTCAAATCCTTTGATCAGGTTTTGGATCATCTCTTCCATTTTGGCTTTAGCTTCGGGCTTAAAGTTTTGCTTAACATACTCTTCGCCCACCAGCTCACCAATCACTTGGTCAGCTGCATCAACACCCTTCTTCCAGCGTGGCTTCTGCTCTTCGATACCCATTAAGGTATTACCATGGAAAGCAAAATGGAGATCAACGAAATCTTTACTCAATAGTTCTGCGTAATCATCCACCAGATGAAAAGCTAAATAGTCTTGCCACTCGGACACGCTAAATTGACTAAACTCTTTGCCAAACTTTTCAAAGTAAGATGGCTGACGCACAATCACGTCCGTCACTTTGTCGATGTCTGCTCCCGCTGAGAACTGCACAAAGTCAAAACCTTCAACTAAATCTTGCAGCTGTTGACGGTCCATCTTGTTATAACTTTTATTGGCATCACGCGACTCAACACGGCTCCATTGACTTGCGGCGATAAACTTTTCAATCTTAGCCACACTTTCGCTCGCGCGCTTTGGATCGCTATAGCCCGCTTTGGCCATCAGGTCATCGACGTATTGAATTAATGCTGCACGATTTGCAGTAAATTTCTCATCATCTTTTAGGTAGTAATCTCTATCTGGCAATGTGAGACCTGATTGATACAGATAGACCCCATATTGACTCGAGTTTTTAGCATCGTTATTGACGTAAAAACCGAATGGCACCGTTGAACCATGTACCAATAAACTTCCCATTAAAGTCGCTATATCGTTGTGAGTTGATGCAAAGGCAATATCTGACAGCTGATCTTTTAGCGGTGAGATCCCTAACCCCTCAATGGCGTCGGTATCCATGAAGCTCGCATAAAAATCACCCACTTTTTGCTCACTGCTACCTTTTGCCTTGTTTGGCTTAGCAGCTGCGGCATCAATAATTTTTTTAAGTGCTTCTTGGCTTTGTTCATAAAGAACGGAAAATGAACCGTAATTAGATTTATCAGCAGGGATAGGTGTGTTCGCTAACCAAGTGCCATTCACGCTGTAGTAGAAATCATCTTGATGACGCACAGCTGGGTCAAAATTGGCTTTTTCAACTCCAGAAACCACCATTGAAGTGGCACTTTCTGTAATACTGTCTTTATCGCTACTGCCACATCCTGCAACACCTAACGTTAATGCTACGCACAATGCTAATTGACTTACCTTATTCATATTTATCCCCGATTTAGTCCTTTAATAAATTGCTTCTACTTTTCGTAAAAACAATCGTCTAATTCATATTTCTCTCTATGTTTTAGACTATTAAGCCCATTCTTGTCACATTATATTAATGTTATTTCAAGCGGTCTGAAGCCGCTCACTTCTTGATTACCAGTTCTTACCAATAAACAGGAATATCGTTTTCTCACCGTCATCTGAAGCACCAAAGCCAAGTGCTGCAGGCCCAACGCTAGTGTCTATACCAAGGAAAATACTACCTGCATAAATAAGATCATCTAATGACACATTATCTTTTTGATTCCAGACGTTACCCGCTTCGATACTGGTTCCTAGATAGAGTGGATACTCTGTCATGCCTAATACATCTCGCCCTAAATCATATTGATATACAAAAGCCCCAAACACTTTATGTGAGCCATATAGGGCATTTTTATGGTAACCAGAAAGATTTAAAAACCCACCTAACTCAGAAACATTGACCGTGAAAGCACCATCTATATCAACGGTTGCAAAAGAAGCTATACCGACAAAGGCATGGTTACCAACACCCACGGCACCACGCCAATCGGCTTCAATTTGCAATGAAGTATCAGAGGTGTTCGAGCTAATATCTTGCTCGTAACCCTCTTTTCTAAGATACATATTTAGCGTAAAGCGATTACCCGATGTCGGGAAGTTAATACTATTGAGATCGTCGTAGGCAAACTTAAAATAGCCACCATAACCATCGTAATCGACCGTACCAAGTTGCCAAATTTCGTTCTCTAAACTGCCGACCTCACCTAATAATCCAACCTCTAATTTACCGTTTTGGGTATAATTCCAACCGATGCCTACCTCAGCTCGGTAAGCGGTTTGTTTCAGTTCAAAAATACGGTTGTTATCTTCAAAAAAGCCCCAATCTTTAAGTTCGTACTCCACTCGTGCTCGACTAAAATAATCTTGATCTTTAGACAAAGGTTGATAAAACTCAGAACCTAATAATTTATCGAAGCCTAAGGAGATCTCATTGCGCCATTCACCGCCATTTTCAGTCAAGTCCGTCATGGTATACGCCACATCTAATGAAATGACTGAATCGAGGCTAAAATCATCTTCCCAACTAAAACCTAATTGGAAATAATTCGGTCCCCAAGACTTTGCTTTAGTTGAAACGGTTAGCACTCTTCCATCAGGCGTATCTTCAAACTCGGCATCAACTCGCTCAAATTTGTCCAACGAATAGATCCGGGCGATGCCCGCCTCAAGCGTTTGGACGGTGACATGATCACCCACATCCAAATTGAGGCTATCGGCAAGTAACTTTTCGCTCACTTTAGAGTCGTTGTCGTAGATAACCTTAATGAGTGGCCGGTTCAACTCATCGAGCCATACCTTGCTCTTGCTGCGCTTTGCAGCAAGATACTCGCTAAACTCCTGCTTAGAGACACTGTATTTGCCTAGCTTATCTAATTGGTCTCTTGCCGCTATCTCTCCTAAAGGGAGAGCGATGGGCATGATGCTAAAATCGGTGGTACTTAACTCACCAATATTAGGTCTAATAAGAATATCTTTATCCGACAATAACGCTTTTTGTCTCTCAGAACTGGCATTGGTGAGCATAGTCGATAACTGATTGAGCACTGCAATGGCACTGTCTAGCTCTTCTTTACCGACAAGTGGCGAGCCAATATCGACCGCAATAACAATATCTGCGCCCATCGCTTTAACCACATCTATTGGCATATTATTGGCGATGCCACCATCGACCAATAACATACCGTTGATAACCGCAGGTTGTAGTGCACCCGGAACCGATGAAGAGGCTTGCATTGCAGCCACAAGGCTACCTTCACTTAACACCACTGCTTGGCTGGTCGCTAAGTTGGTAGCCACCGCTCTAAAGGGGATTGAAAGATCATCGAAATGACCAAACTGATGTACCAAATTGGTAGAGCTTCGCAGCAATTGCGACATCGACTGACCGCGCAGTAAACCCGCAGGCATTTTGACTTGTTCATCGCTATAACCGACATTGACCGGAATATTATATTTGTCGCGGATCTCTTTATCTTTATAGCTCAGCTCTTCACGCGGGATGGTATCTGAATAGCCCTTATTCCAGTCAGTCTTCATCATGATAGCTTCTATTTCGGCAGCACTATAACCCAATGCATACATGCCACCAACATAGGAACCGATACTGGTACCAGTGATGTAATCAATCGGAATATTGTTCTCTTCCAGAACTTTAAGCACCCCAATATGCGCGGCACCTTTTGCACCGCCACCACTGAGTACTAAACCAATTTTTGGCCGTTCTGTAGCGCTAGCATATGACTGACAAAATACCAGCAAACAAAGAATAAAAATTCTATGGTTCATAATGACTTATTCAACTCTTCTAATGATGTTTTAACGTAGGGTATTTAATTAACTTGTGCAAGGCTTAGGCACTAGGAGCCATAAGTTGGTCCGCCTTAGACTGCAAATTAACTTCTGGCCGTATCGCCATGTAAGTATCTAAATCAGTACATGACATCGGTTTGGCAAAGTAGTAACCCTGTATGACATAGCAACCTCGACTAAAGACCTGCTCTAACTGCTCATGAGTTTCGACACCTTCAGCCACTACATCTAATTTTAAGTTTCTTGCGAGCTCAATAATACTGCTAGCAATGGCCTGGTCGGCTTTATTAGTCGCAATATCAATAAGGAAAGAGCGATCAATTTTTAAGGTATTCACTTCAAAATGACGTAAGTAAGCCAAGGAGGAATAACCGGTCCCAAAATCATCGATCGCGACATCAATCCCTAAACTCTTAAGCTCTTTTAGGTGTTGTTTAGCAACTTCAAGCTCTTTCATCAATACGCCTTCAGTGATCTCAAGCGATAGTGAACGATTTGGCATTCCAGTTTCTGCCAAACTCTTCTCGACACCATTAATAAAATCGGGCTGGCGAAAATGCAATGCTGAGATATTAACTGAGACTTTAAGCGGTTCATCTAAAATTTGTGCCCAACGGGCACCATGGCGACAAGCCTCACGCATAACCCAACGATCAATATCAACAATAAGCCCACATGCTTCGGCGACTTTGATAAAAATGTCGGTACGTACATAGCCATCTTGAGGGTGATTCCACCGCAATAAGGCTTCCACTCCGACAAGCTTATCATTTTGTAAAATATCTATCTGTGGTTGGAAGTGAAGCTCAAACTCATCTCTTTCAATGGCTTTACGTAGATCTGTCTCCAACCTTAAATGATAAAGCGCCTCGGCATTACGCTCTTGGGAATAATATTTAAAGTTTCCTTTGCCTTCATCTTTAGCATGATACATCGCCAAATCGGCATTTTTGATCAGTGTTTCTGGCTGTTTAGCATCTTCTGGCCACAGGCTGACACCAATACTGGTTGAGATATAAAACTCACGCCCATAAAGATCAAACGGTTTTTGAATACTCGCCAATAACTGTTCACAGAGTAGATTAATGCTATCGAGCTCCGTATCGCTACGCAGCAAAATAACAAACTCATCACCGCCAAAACGACATAAAACATTGTCATTAGTGATAAACGCTTGTAAGCGGTTTGAGGCTTCAACAAGCAAAGCATCGCCCATACTATGACCATAAGAATCGTTAACGTGCTTAAAGCGATCTAAATCTAAAAACAGCAAGGCGAGCTTACCGCCCTCTTTTTCAGCCTGATAAATAGAATGAGATAATTTGCTCGAAAACAAAGAACGATTTGGCAAACCTGTGAGTACATCATAATTAGCCAGACGACGAAGATCAGCTTCAGTGCGCTTACGATCAGTAATATCAGAGAACACCACAACATAATGCGTCGCTTCCCCAGTGGCATTTAAAATAGACGATACATTAAGCCAAACAACGCACTGCTGATCATTGGCGCACGCCACGGTGCATTCCCCCGTCCAGCTCAAGCCATGTTGCAGTAAATCAGCAATATGAGTACCCGACTCTTTGCCCCTTAGTACCTCAGCAAATGATCGGCCAATGAGCGTATTAGCATTGAAACCTAATATATCTTGCGCTGCTTTATTGGTGACTTGGATTAATTCATCTCTGTCGTAGATAAGCACCGCTTCAGATGTATTTTCAAATGCTTGAGCCAACAGATAGACATCATCCTTTAGCTGGCGCTGTTCAGAAATATCGGTATAAATACCTGCAACACGCTCAATTTTACCATTAAACTCATTACGTTCAACAGGTCTACCTAATACTCGCACCCAACCCCAAAGCTTATCACTTCGCAAATAGCGGTACTCGACTTCGAAGCGATCGGTACGCTCATCGAGCATATCTTTCCAAGCGGTAAGCACATTACTCTTATCTTCGTTATGAATAGGAAATTCGCCAAGTTTAAGATGAACCTGAGCTTCTTGCTTACTCAATAAACCGCCCACATTTTCAAGTCTAAAAATATCAGTCTCTAGATGCCATTCCCATAACTCAGAGTTGCTGCCTCTTAATGCTTGTTTTAATCTATTTTCGCTCTCAGTAAGCGCGGAGTTCATCCCTCTAAATGTCATTACCTGCCGCTGCCGAACAAAGATAATGCCTAGCCCGAGCAATAAGACGACAACCAGCAATAAACCTTTAAACCAGCGGGTTTGCCACCAGTACATTTCCACTTCAAAAGAGAAAGAAAATGGAGCGGCTGACCATACTTCGTTCTGCACACTAATAATTTCAAGCACATGCGTCCCCGCATCTAAGCCAGAAATATTTAACTGCGATTGACCGTCGAGATAGATATAACTACCGCCTGTTTTATCCTCAGCGCGGCGTAAGCGGTACTGTAGCTGCAACGGCTTCTCATTGAGGTAATTGTTTCTCGCCAGTTGAAAGCTCACCAATTGTGCACCGGGTAAAATCCGATGACCCTCTTGCGGTAATAAGTTAACCTCGGTGCGATCTTCGAAATAGACTTCCATCGACTCAAGCAAGATAGTATCTTTTACTATACGGTTCTTAAATTTAGTTACATCGAGTAGCATCGCCCCATCTGGCGTACCTACATATAGCCCTTCGGGAGAGACAAACACCGCCCCTTCGTTTAGCTCATCACTAATGAACCCATCTTCAGCGGCAACAACAATTATCTCATCCGTCATAGTATCGAATCGGATAATCGAACGTGGGCAACCTATAATGCGATATTGTTCAACGTCTTCAATAAAATACACACTATCACAGCTTACCTTCCACTCTTCAGTCAAAGACCGAGCATCACCCGTTTGCGAGTTGTATTCAACAACGCCATGATCTTTGAACCCAATCCAAAAAAGACCCGGTTCGACTTCTTTCATCGTCTTAACCGAAATAGTGTCCAATCCTAGTGCCTGCGGTATGGTAACGGCATGAAAATTGTTTTGTTTATCTAGATACCCAAGTAGCCGATCGCCCCCGAGCCACAACCTCTGTGCACTATCTCGGTTTACATGCTTAATTATCTGTAGTTGAACGATGCTCCTATCAGTACTCAAGTTGACATACTGCGGCTCTGCCAAGCCAGGATCCCAAAAAAATAGTCCCCTATTGGTAGCGAACCAAATCCGACCTTGAATGAGTGTATCAAAATAGGTGCTGTAAACAGTTTTACTCTCTAAGGTGCCCGAACCTCCCATCCAATCGCCAAACGTCTGCGTATGAAAAGTCGTTTTATTGACGATAGAGAGTCCGTTGGTGCTGGATAACAGAATGTTTTGTTCATCCAGTGGCTCAATGTGATAGATGCTGTCGTTTAGATCAATATTCTTCGGCGTTATAACATAGGGATGCTTCGTTTGCCTATCGATGAGGAATAATCCAGCGTCAGTGCCAAACCACACGTTCTCTTTATCTGCATAGATAGACCAAATGACTTCATCTGGCAGTTGGTAGGGTGCAGCCTTACTAAATTGCTCCAGTAAAAAGTCGGGGTTATCCGCCAATACAGCAACCCCATCGCCTGAGCCACCGATCCAAATAAGGCCAGTATCATCAACCGCAATATCGTGTATGTAATCGATATTCGACTTTTGCTTTATCTCATTCCCATAAAGCTGGCCTGACGGTGCATCTGGCAACCATTTTAATAAACCTGATCGCGTTGCCAACCATAAAAAACCTTTTTGGTCCTCTGCTATATGGGTAATATAATAAGGTAGCTGCGTAACCTTGCGGATTGATAAATCCTGCTGTATTAACTCAAAGAAGCCCTTGCTGGAGCTGATCCAAACTCGATTATTTGAATCTCTAAATATCTGCTCGATTCGACCATCGCTTTCTGACCAAGGCAACACTGCCACCCGTTCGCCAACCTCATCTCTAACCTCAATGCGTCCTTCTGTCGCCACTAGTAATCGATTGTCTGAAATAGCTGATATTGCCCGCCAAGGGTAATCCTGATTGCTGCTTAAAAAATTAACCCGCTCTAACGACATTCTTCTGTAGTTAAAGCGTAATAATTCGCCCTCTCTGGTGAGCAGAATTCGGTTGCCATAGTCATCTTCAACTTGAGAGATGATCCCCAAGCCTTCAAATTCAGGAAAAAGAGTGTTACTACCAAAAGCGGTAAAAGTATTGGTGTAAATATCGTAAAGGTAAATTTCGTAGAAACTACTAACCAGCAGATGACGTTTGCTTAAAGGAGAGACTAAATGAATCAAGTTATCACTCAGTTTTGAGTCTAAACCAACCTGATCGATTCTTCTAATTTTGGTGCTACTAACACGGTAAAGCCCCTCTTCTGTCGCCAGCCAAGTGAAACCATGGGCATCAAAACTAATATCCCATACTGTGCCGTTAATCAACCCATCACTTGCGGTAAAAATACGCTGAACAACGCCACTGGCGAACGCCGGTACGGAACAGATAAGCACTAATACGACAACGCTAAACCATGTTTTTATAATTCTTATTCTCACAGGTATTTCCCCATACAAGCTCGAAATACTGGATTCAGCAAGTCGAGAAGTGACAGAGTTAAAGGTCGTTAATTGCTCCTGCATAAACGACATTCCCACCGTCCTTGGTGGTTTCATGAAATTGATACTCATTATTCGAGTTCAATATTTATTCTTATATAAGCAAAAATGCAGAAAAATGTGACTTCATGCCTTACCCTTCTGGAGTTCCCGTGAAATTCCTGCACTGCGTTAGTGATATCAAAAAAGGAAATAACCATTCTCTCAATCACAGCCATATTCAGCGGCCCTACAGAAGCTTTAAAACGGGTATTTTGAAGTGGCTTGGATATTAGGCTTTATTAGATTAACTTGAATGTATCATTTAGGTAACACAGAATCACGCTTTGATTGGAAAAACTCCGAATTTACTGGGTTACAGGCATTAAAAAAGCGCTCATAAGAGCGCTTTATTCATTAGAAAAAGCTTACTTTTTCTTTTTTGCCTTAGGGTTAGGCAAGTCAGTAATTGAACCTTCATACATTTCTGCAGCAAGACCAACAGATTCGTGCAATGTTGGATGAGCATGAATGGTTAATGCTAAGTCTTCAGCATCACAACCCATTTCAATTGCTAGGCCAATTTCACCGAGTAATTCGCCGCCATTAACACCCACAATAGCACCACCGATAACACGATGAGTCTCTTTGTCGAAGATTAACTTAGTCATGCCTTCGCTTGCATCTGATGCGATTGCACGCCCACTTGCAGCCCAAGGGAAAGTCGCAGTTTCATAAGCAACACCTTGCTCTTTTGCTTCTTTCTCAGTTAGACCAACCCAAGCAACTTCTGGGTCTGTATAGGCAATAGAAGGGATAACTTTAGGGTCGAAGAAGTGCTTAAGACCTGAAATAACTTCAGCAGCAACATGCCCTTCATGCACACCTTTGTGTGCCAACATTGGTTGACCAACAATGTCACCAATAGCGAAGATGTTAGGGACGTTAGTACGCATCTGCTTATCAACGTTAATGAAACCACGCTCATCAACATTAACGCCTGCTTTCTCTGCGTCTAGCCCTTTACCGTTTGGAGAACGGCCAATAGCAACCAGTACTGCATCATAACGAACAGGTTCGCTAGGTGCTTTCTTGCCTTCCATTGTAACGTAGATACCGTCTTCTTTTGCTTCAACTGCAGTCACTTTAGTTTGCAAGATTAAGTTAAACTTCTTCTTAATTTGCTTAGTGAATACGCGTACAACGTCTTTATCTGCAGCAGGAATAACTTGATCGAACATTTCAACTACGTCGATTTCGCTTCCTAGAGATGAGTAAACGGTCCCCATTTCTAGACCGATGATACCGCCGCCCATAACTAGCAGCTTAGCAGGAACTTCTTTAAGCTCAAGCGCGTCAGTTGAATCCCAGATCCGTGGATCTTCATGGGGAATGAAAGGCAGTTTAATCGGACGTGAACCCGCTGCAATAATCGCATTGTCAAAGTTAACCACTGTAACCGTGCCATCTTCCGCAGTCACTTCCATTGTATTTGGGCCAGTGAACTTACCTAGACCATTAACAACATCAACTTTACGCATTTTAGACATTCCGCCTAATCCGCCAGTAAGCTGACCAATAACTTTATCTTTAAAGCCACGAAGCTTATCAAGATCAATCTTTGGCTCACCAAAAACGACACCGTGATCAGCAACAGCTTTTGCTTCTTCAATCACTTTAGAAACATGAAGCAGTGCTTTAGATGGGATACAGCCAACGTTTAAACAAACGCCACCCAATGTGCTGAAGCGTTCAACGATGACAGTATCTAGGCCGAGATCCGCAGCACGGAATGCCGATGAATAGCCCGCAGGGCCTGCGCCTAGTACAACTACCTGAGTTTTGATTTCGTTACTCATGTTTTCCTCTATTCTTTTTATTTCGTTGGCGGGAGCACCGTCTCAACGATAAAGTGTGGCCAAATTAGGGTCTGTTTACCTTTCGAGCTTAGTTTTTGTTCGAATTCAATGCTTTTAGTACAAGGCTTTAGCGATGACGCTTAGCTCGCTAAGCGAAAAGCTTACAACGCTGTAATAAAGGCATTGAAACGAACCCGAAGGGCCGCGCTTCTTGGCTATTTTTACTGCGTTACAGCCAATTTGTGGAGAATGACTAAACCGCATAGTCTTCGCCTTGCCAAAATAGCCAATAATCTGTGGCAAAAACAACCATGAAAGATCAACAGACCCTTTGTAGGTGACCGCATTTTAACCTTTGTTTGATACTGATCACAATCCTAGTCGTAATAGAAAAAAGGCTGCTCATCATGAGCAGCCTTCAACTTTACAAAATAAGCGTGCGAATATCACTGAGGACGGTTGAAAGCATGACGCTGAATCGTGCCGCCATCGCGCCATCAATAACTCGGTGATCGTAAGATAATGACAACGGCAACATTAACTTAGGTTCGAAGTCTTTACCGTTCCACTTCGGCTTTATTTCAGATTTAGACACACCTAAAATGGCCACGTCAGGGTAGTTAACGATAGGGGTAAATGCCGTACCACCAATGCCACCAAGACTTGAAATAGTGAAACAGCTACCTTGCATATCAGCAGACTTAAGCTTGCCGTCACGCGCACGGAGTGAGATGTCCATCAGCTCACGTGAAAGTTCAATAATGCCTTTCTTATCGACATCACGCACCACTGGCACCATAAGACCGTTCGGCGTATCAACCGCAACACCAATATGGAAGTACTTCTTCTTGATCAACGACTCGCCATCAGCACTTAAGCTTGAGTTAAATACTGGGAACTCAGCTAGCGCTTTAGCAACCGCTTTCATCATGAAGACTAAAGGCGTGATCTTATAATCCGCTTTCTTCTTCGCAGCAATCGCGTTTTGATCTTTACGGAATGCTTCCATTTCAGTGATATCGGCTTCATCAAACTGCGTCACATGGGGAATAGTCACCCAGTTACGATGCAAATTAGGACCGGATATTTTCTGAATACGACTTAACGGCACTTCTTCAACTTCGCCAAACTTAGCGAAATCAACTTTAGGTGCAGCAATCACGTTTAATCCGCCAGCGCCACCCGCTACAGCAGTAGCGGCAGATGCTTTAGGACGACTGAGCTCATACTTGATGAACGCTTGAACGTCTTCTTTCAGAATACGACCTTTACGACCCGTACCAGTAACCTGAGTTAAGTCAGCACCAAATTCACGTGCTAAACGGCGCACTGCAGGTGAAGCATGTACAGCACCTGTTTTAGGTTGACTACCTGCACTTGGGTGATGCGGAACGGGTGGCTTGCTTACTGCAGGAGCTGGAGCAACTGCCACTGGAGCCGGAGCCGGAGCACTTGCTGCAGGAGCAGCGGCAACTGGCGCGGTAGAAACCGCTTCAATGGTCGCAATCACGCTACCTTGAGATACCTTGTCACCGATTTTAACCGTCAGGCCAACCAGTTTACCGGCAACAGGTGCAGGCACTTCCATGGTCGCTTTGTCTGTCTCAAGCGTGATTAGACCTTGATCGAGCGTCACTTCATCGCCAATGGCAACCAGAACTTCAATCACGTCGACATCTGCTGCATCACCAATATCTGGTACTGCAATCTCTTGCACAGAGCTAACGGCAACAGTCGTGGCTACAGGAGCCTCAACCGCTGGAGCTGATGCTGCCGGAGCGGCATCACCAACTTCGAGTGTCAGTACTAAAGACCCCATCGAGACCTTGTCACCCAAGGTCACTTTAAGTGCTTTAACGATACCCGCTGAAGGTGCAGGCACCTCCATGGTCGCTTTATCTGTCTCTAAAGTAATCAAGCCGGTGTCAACATCAATCTTGTCACCAACAGCCACTAGGACTTCAATAATCTCAACATCGCTTGCATCACCGATATCAGGAACCATCACGTCAATAATTTTAGTACCACCAGCAACCGGAGTAGCAGGTGCAGCTACTGGAGCTGGAGCCGGAGCTGCAACTGCTGCAGCGACTGGCGCTGGAGCCGATACTTCAACTGCCGGTGCTGCACTTGCTGCGGTAGACATCATCGCAATCAAAGTACCTTCTGATACGGTATCGCCTACTGCCACTTTAAGCTCGCTTAATACGCCAGCAAAAGGTGCAGGAATATCCATGGTCGCTTTGTCGCTTTCAACCGTGATAATTGATTCTTCTGCTGCGAGCGTATCGCCTACAGCAACACAGATTTCGATAATCTGAACGTCATCACCACCGATATCAGGAACCAAAACTTCTTTTAATTCAGCCATTTTGTTTCCCTCTTACGCGTACTGTGGGTTGATCTTGTCAACATCGATACCATATTCTTTGATGGCTTTGGTAAGCACATCAACAGGTAGCTCGTTACGGTCAACAAGCGCTTTAAGTGAAGCAATAACGATAAACTTAGCATCAACTTCAAAATGATGACGTAGGTTCTCGCGGCTGTCACTGCGGCCGAAACCGTCGGTACCCAGCACTTTGTAATCTGTTGGGATATAAGCGCGTAGCTGCTCACCGTAAATCTTCATGTAATCTGTGGCTACAATCGCCGGCGCATCGCTAGATAACACTTCAGTGATATAAGGCACTTTTGGTGTTTCAGTTGGATGCAGCATGTTGTAACGCTCTGCCGCTTGGCCATCACGTGTTAGCTCATTGAAGCTAGTAACACTGTATACGTCAGTAGAGATACCGAAGTCTTTAGACAGTGCAATTGCCGCTTTACGCACTTGCTCTAGAATGGTGCCACTGCCCATTAACTGGACTGCGCCTTTACCGCTACCTTGAAGGGTTTCTAGCTTGTAGATACCTTTAACGATACCTTCCTCGCTGCCTTCAGGCATTGCTGGTTGCTCGTAGTTTTCGTTCATTGTAGTTAAGTAGTAGAAAACATCTTCCTGCTGCTCACCATACATACGACGAATACCGTCTTGAACTACAACCGCAATTTCATAACCGTAGGTTGGATCATAAGAGATACAGCTTGGAATCGTGTTAGCCAACACATGGCTGTGACCATCTTGATGCTGTAGACCTTCGCCGTTAAGCGTTGTACGACCCGATGTACCACCAATCATAAAGCCACGCGCACGCATATCACCTGCAGCCCAAGCCATGTCACCAATACGTTGGAAACCAAACATTGAGTAGTAGATATAGAACGGGATCATTGGCGTGTCGTTAACAGAGTAACTCGTTGCCGCAGCGACCCAAGATGACATAGCACCTAGCTCGTTAATCCCTTCTTGCAGTACTTGACCGGTTTTATCTTCACGGTAGTACGCCACTTGATCTGAATCTTGTGGGATGTACTTTTGCCCTTCGTGAGCATAGATACCTACCTGGCGGAATAGACCTTCCATACCAAAGGTACGTGCTTCATCAGGGATAATCGGTACGATTTGCTTACCAATTTTCTTGTCTTTAAGCAGTGCAGTAAGAATACGCACAAATGACATTGTGCTTGAAATTTCACGGCCGTTTGAGCCTTTAAGTACCGAATCAAAGATCTTCAATGATGGCACTTCAATCTCACCAGAGAACTTCTGACGACGTGAAGGGATAGCACCATGTAATTCTGCGCGGCGCGCTTGAAGATATTGAACTTCTTCTGAATCGGCACCTGGATGATAGAAAGGAATATCTTCTAACTGATCATCACTAATTGGGATATTGAAACGATCGCGGAAGTATTTAAGGGAATCAAGGCCCATTTTCTTCACGTTATGCGCGATGTTTTTGCCTTCACCAGCATCACCCATACCGTAACCTTTAACGGTTTTAGCAAGGATAACGGTTGGACGGCCTTTAGTATTTTTAGCGTGCTGAAGCGCAGCAAAAATCTTCACTGGATCATGGCCACCACGGTTTAGACGCCAAATGTCATCATCTGACATGTTAGCCACCATTTCAGCAGTCTCTGGGTACTTACCAAAGAAGTGCTTACGCGTATAAGCGCCACCTTTAGCTTTACAGTTCTGGTATTCACCATCAACGGTTTCTTCCATCAACTGCAATAACTTGCCGCTAGTATCACGGGCAAGTAGTGGATCCCAATAACGACCCCAAATCACTTTAACCGCTTCCCAGCCTGCGCCGCGGAATTCGCCTTCAAGTTCTTGGATGATCTTACCGTTACCACGCACAGGACCATCAAGGCGCTGTAAGTTACAGTTAACGATGAAGCAAAGGTTATCGAGCTCTTCACGTGCAGCAAGACCGATAGCACCTAATGTTTCAGGCTCATCACACTCACCATCACCTAAGAAGCAATATACCGTTTGATCAGAGCAATCTTTAATACCACGGTCAGTCAGATACTGCAGGAAACGTGCTTGATAGATAGCTTGGATAGGACCCAAACCCATAGATACCGTAGGGAACTGCCAGTAGTCAGGCATTAACTTAGGGTGTGGGTACGAAGGCAGACCTTTACCATCAACTTCCTGACGGAAGTTATTCATCTGATCTTCAGTGATACGCCCTTCAAGAAAAGAACGTGAATAGATACCAGGAGCAATATGGCCTTGGAAATAAACCAAATCGCCGCCGTCTTTTTCATTTGGACCGCGGAAGAAGTGGTTAAAACAAACGTCATAAATGGTTGCACTAGAGGCAAAGCTTGAGATGTGACCACCCAGCTCCAGATCTTTCTTAGAACCACGTAGCACCATCGCCAACGCATTCCAACGGACGATAGCGCGAATACGGCGCTCCATCTCTTGGTTGCCAGGCATATGTGGCTCTTGGCCTGAAGGAATCGTGTTCAAGTAAGCGGTCGTCGCTTTATAAGGTAGATGAGTACCATTACGACGGGCTTTATCAATCAACTTTTCTAATAAGTAGTGCGCACGTTCAGGGCCTTCTTGCTCTAATACCGCTTGCAGTGAATCTACCCATTCTTGAGTTTCTAGTGGATCTAAATCGTGTAGCATATGTTCAGACATGACGCTGTCCTTCCCTATATACATTAATAATAATGAATTATATGAATAAAGTGGTGTTTGACTTAGTCCCTAAGCACCACTTTTTAAGCGGCGCAGACTACGCTGCAACCGGCTATCTTCTTCTCTTACAGACAACATCACTTCTTCAATGTAACTTAAGTGTTCATTGGAAGCTTCTCGGGCTGCTTCAGGATCACGACGCACGATAGCAGCGAGCAAAGCTCGTCTGTGCTCGTTCGCCATAGTAGAGGCTTCTTCGCGTCGGCTTAAAAGCTCTAAGTTCTGTGCCACGTTTTTATGCAGCACAGGAGATAAACTTAAGACAAGGTGTAGCATCGCCACGTTATGAGATGCTTCGGCGACTGCACGATAAAAACGTACAATTGAATCGGCTTGCGCTTCTATCTCTTCTGCTGTTTCCACTTCTAATATGCAACGCTGGATATTTTGCATATCAGCGTCGTTACCACGAAGTGCAGCAAAATAAGCCATCATGCCTTCAGTGGCATGACGAAACTCCAGTAAGTCGTACTGACTTTCTGAATCAGAATGCATTAACTCAACGATGGGATCGGCAAGACTTTGCCATAACTGTTCTTTTACATAGGTACCGCCACCTTGGCGACGCATCAACAAGCCTTTTGCTTCTAGCTTTTGAATCGCTTCACGCAAAGAGGGGCGTGAAACCTCAAACTGCAGCGCCAATTCACGTTCAGGTGGAAGCTTCTGCCCTGGTTGAATACTGCCTTCCAGGATCATCTGTTCCAACTGACCCATGATGACGTCAGATATTTTTGGCTGGTTTATTTTGCTATAAGCCATATGGCCTCAGCTCCTATTGTAAATTGGTCTTACCAATTTCATTAACTGAGCGCACTTTATCAAATCACACTTTATATGTCTAGTTAGTGATCTGCATCATATTCATGCGCGATGTGTGAGCATAGCTGATTTTTTTCAAGATGGGGTCAGACCAATGTTCCAATTAGCTGATTGTTGTTGAGCAACGCGTCAAACCGTGGTTCATTAACGCCTCACGGAAACATCCGCAATGATATAAGGGTCCCGAATAAAAAGAGGGCTACCGTTATATAGCAAGCCCTCTTATCCAGCACATTTTAGTCTACGAGTTGCTATCGTATTTAACTCACGACACCAAAAATAGTCATCAGCGATAATACGGTAATAAGCAGTATGAAATTACGCTTACTGAGCTGTAAAAGTGCAATGGTCGATTGCACGCAAACGGGGGCTGAAGAGGATTCTGGCAACGTTTCCGCTTTGGTAGCCACTTTAGTAATAATGTCTCTGGCAGCCGTTTTAGGGTTAAAGGCCAGGCTAATCCAAGATGAAATAGCCAGTCTAAAGTGACCACTAAGTACATAACCAAATGCAAAGATGCGACTTGGAAGCCAATCTAGAATAAATAACAGCGTATCAACCAAGGGTAATTCAAGATCGCGATTACGATTCTCTTCACTGTAAAAGCGCACAGTACAATACAGTACTGAACCCACCGGGCCGAGCAGAATAAGATACAAAGCAATGGCACCGTAATAACGGTAGTTTATCCAAGCCACGCTCTGGCCGACACGTTCACCAAGATCTTGCTCACTGACGGACTCGAGACACGTACTCGAATCCAGCTCTGCAGCATAGTTAAAACAGGCCTGCGAATCACCACGACAAGCCGCTTGAATATAGCGTTTAAACGCTTGTCTTTGCTGGTTATGACTAAAGCATAACACTGCAATTGCCACCCACAGCACTAAGCTAATCGCGCCCCAGAACATTCCGGATATAAACCAAGAGATGATGTTGATTGATAAAGCTGGTAACAGCAGCGCCAGTGCCATCATAAAGGTTGAGCGAACTTGTTTATCACCAAACAGGGTTTGATGGTATTTAGACAAGATCACATCAAACTGCAAAGCGTCTGGTAACAAGCGCATGCGTTCAACAAAAATTGCGATTAATAATGAAAATAAAGCCATAGATTTTCCACCCTCGATTGCCTAACCTAAAAAGTGTGACCATTTACCGTCAAAGCAGTGCTAGAAACGCTGCTAAAACAGTTATAAAAAGTGCTAAAGCAACCCTTTAAAACGCTGCCAATCAAAACTGTCACCGGGGTCTGTTTTCCGCCCGGGTGCAATATCGCAATGCCCGACAATGCTGTCAGGCGTTAAATTAGGATAATACTCAATAAGGCTGTGAGCTAGCTGTGCCAAACACACATATTGCTTATCGGTATAATCAATATCGTCTGTGCCTTCAAGCTCAATGCCGATGGCAAAATCATTGCAGCCCGTCCGCCCGTCATATTGAGACACACCAGCATGCCAAGCTCTGTCATCACACGACACATATTGCACTAGCTCGCCGTCACGCCGGATCAAAAAGTGCGCCGACACTTGTAGCCCGTTCAAATCATTAAAACCACTCTGTGCACTCACATCTAAACAGCCTTGAAAAAGCTGGTCGATATAAGGCAAACCAAAATGACCTGCTGGTAAGCTTATATTATGCACCACTAATAAGCTGACCTCATTTAGCGGCCGCGCGTTAAAATGTGGCGATAAACACAAGCGCGCCTGCGTAAACCAACCATCAATAAGAGAATAACGCAAAGACACCCCGATTAACCGACGTAGATAATGCACACTTTATCAGGTTTATCCCTATGAATATAGCAGCTAACCTAATCGTAGCGGTCAATCTTTCGGGCTGTTTTTTGAGTTAATAAATTGAGCTAAGCTGTTGTTAAAATTCAAAGCTTTAATGTAATACATCTAGGCTTAGCCACATCAATAATAGCCGCTCTAGTCAGCCCAGTGTTAGCGCTTTCACGCTGTTAAAGTTGATGACTGTAGACCCGCTAAACGACTCAGCCTTACTAAAACGGCAAACCAAACAGTGGTAAACGGTCGTATAAAACGGTGCTTAAACCACCGCGATGAAACTAGCACCAGAAAATAACGCCATGAAAAAGCGTCCCCAATAAGTAGCATAAAAAATGTATTCATCTAAAACATTCAAACAATATTGCTAGGCTATATCACAAGGCTTTATGTTAAGATTACAGATATAAAATACACTTATTCCATTGCTACATTTAGTCAGTAAGGACAGCCTAAGATGCTTGAAAATGACATCCGACTCTCAGTCAAAGCCGCACTAGACGAAGATTTAGGCCATCAAGATGACCACTCCAATCTATCTTTATCACAACGTTTCGATGCCGATATTACCGCACAGCTCATCCCAGCAGACAAAATAGCCCAAGCCACGCTAATAACGCGTGAAGAGGGTGTTTTTTGTGGTAAAGCATGGGCCGAGCAAGTATTTAATCAACTCGGTGGTAATGTCGCCCTGCACTGGCATGTGGACGATGGCGATTTAGTGGTGCCAAACCAACTATTATGTGAGCTAGAAGGGCCAGCACGCGCTATTTTGACCGGTGAGCGCACCGCGATGAACTTTATTCAAACGCTTTCTGGTGTTGCCACATTAACTAAGCATTATGTCGATCGTCTATCGGGGACGCATACGCACCTATTAGATACTCGCAAAACGATTCCAGGGCTCAGAACCGCGCAAAAATATGCAGTCACTTGTGGTGGCGGTAAAAACCATCGTATTGGGCTATTTGATGCGTTCTTAATTAAAGAAAACCACATCATGGCCTGTGGCAGTATCGCCTTAGCGATTGCTGCTGCTCGAGCGTTACATGCTAATAAGCCGGTCGAAGTGGAAGTTGAGAGTATCAATGAGCTAACTCAAGCATTAGACGCAGAGTCAGATATCGTCATGCTCGATAATTTTGATGTCACCATGATGTTAGAAGCGGTAGAGCTCAACAATGATTACAAAGCCAAAGGCATGGGCGTAAAGCTTGAAGTCTCTGGCGATGTGACACTCAATACCATTAGCGACTTTGCCAAAACCGGTGTCGACTATATTTCCGTCGGGGCCCTCACCAAACACGTGCGCGCGTTGGATCTGTCCTTAAGGCTTAAATAGTACTGACATGGCATTGATATAGTGTTGATATAGTATTTATTGAGCACTCAATATAAAGAAGGTCCTAGCGACTCATCGCTGAGACCTTTTTGCTTTCCCCCCAACCTCACTTTTCACTCGACTCAAGCAAGACTCAAGCAGTTAAGCGTAACCGCTGAGTTAAAGCATTATTTCATTTTTCAATTAAACAGCTCAATAAACAACCTAATTAAAAGCACAAATCAATAGACCAAAGCTGAACCGTATTGAACTGATTTTTTGATTACTAATGTTCTAATGACTATCTTCCTAATGACTAATTATTTGATGAATAATTAGTCAAGATTAAAATAGCCTTAGAATAACAATGACCCATTTAGCGGAATTATTAAACAATCGAAATCAGTTGCTGGTGTAAAGTGACTATAATTGGACAAGCATCAATACCGCATAAATAATAAGCGCTCTATGGTTTGTTGTTTATTATTTGTGCTTTCATGCCTACTCCAGCTAGGTGATAAAACATAGAACCGCTTTTAATAGCATCAGCAGCTAATAGCATCAGCGGCCCAATATCAAATTCGGCCGAGTGGTACCTAGGCCTCACTCGTCACATCATATAACCGCATATAGAGGATATTGTACTGAGGGTACAAGGCGTATTGGGAGCATAAATTGCTGCAGTTATTTACGGCTGAATAACCCGCAGCTCAATTTATACTGGCTAATGCAATGTACTTTGACGGCCCTTTATGTTGCGAAAAAGTAAACAAAAAGATCGCGATTTTATATAAAAACAGCCTGAGCAGATTCACTTGCTGGGTTAACGTCAGATGTCGAAAATACGACATCTATTGCAGTATTAAAACCACAAACAGCCCGCATAGCTTCAGCGCGCTCTAAATTACCTCAGCCTATTCCATGCGTCGTAAAAATGACGTTTTGTCATAATTCGTCAATAACCCTACGACTGCCAATATACTGTTATCACTTTTTAGTAGCAAAAACGCAACTTATAGATTAATTATCCGTTATATTGCAACTTTGTCGTCATTACCTATTCCAATTACATTAACTTTGTACTAACTTTGCCTATAGACAAACTGGCAGCTACACCAGCGTGTTATTTGTTTGCTATTAACTGCTATCGAGTACGGTAAAACGTGCTTTATCTCAAGTGGCTATATAACGCTGAAGTTATTCTTGGCGATATCAACAAATGAGAATGCTCAATGCACCATCAAGTAAGTAGCATATTGCATCAGCCGAGTAGATTGAATTAGTGCTTTAGGTTCAACAAAAGAGAGCCCCAAAATATCGCGCAGATACGTTGGGACTAACTTTTCGGACAACTTGAAAACTGACATAGATGAAGTCACCAAAAGCGGCTTTATTCATGTAGTAGCTAAAAGGAATGAGTCAGTAAAAAGTTCGAAATAAAGAGTAATAAGAATTAATAACAAGATAGACACTGACACCTTAGGTCGCGCTATCAGCCAACATCGGTATATAGGTCTTTTTTAAAAACCTCAACCACTGGCTCATAGCTTTGGATATTGCGACACGCTAGCGCAGGAGCATCAAGCAAGGTTGAAGCGCTATTAAACTAAGCAGCTGCCATAAACCACGCAGCCTTAAAGCTTTCTAATGGAGATAGACATGAACAAGATGATGAATAGAGCAAAAATGAACAACGCTAAGGGCTTCACCCTAATTGAATTGATGATCGTTGTGGCGATTATCGGTATTTTGGCAGCAGTAGCATTGCCTGCCTATAAAGACTACATTACTTCTTCAAGCGGTGGTGCAGCAATGAAAGGAGTTAGCTCACTTACATCCACAGCATCAGCTTGTGTAACTTCAGGAATTAATTGTGCAACTGTTACTAAAAATGTAGCAGCAGTTACAGGAACGGCAGTAACCGTTGAAGAAGGTAAGACAGCTACCATTAGTATGTCAAACGACAAATGCACAGTTAACGGTATCGTAGCTATCGATGGCAGTGTTACTTATACAGCTGTAAGTAAATCAGGCACCGGTGATGATAATACTCTTTGTCAAGAAGGTTCTGGCGCTGATGCACCAGCAGGCGCAGATGCAGGCGCAGGCGCAGGCGCAGATGCTTAAACTTTAGTAATTATGGGTGAAGCGATATTGCTTCACCCAATTTCTACAATAATCAATTTATGAGTTGAAAATGCCGACTACAGGCTTACACTTAGGTCTATCCACTCTTTTCCTTCGTAAAAATCTGCTGTCAGAAGAGCAGATAGCAGCAGCTATAACAAAATCACGTCAAACAAAGCAATCTCTTGTCTCAGCAGTTATTTCCGAAAAATTAATTTCAGCTCGCACCATAGCTGAATTGTGTTATGAAGAGTATGCCACTCCGCTACTCGATCTTAACGAATTTGATATTGCTACCATTCCCGATGAATTTCTCAATAAAAAGCTGATAGAAAAGCACAAATGTTTGCCGCTGTTTAAGCGCGGTAATCGCCTCTATATCGCTACCTCTGATCCGACTAATATTGCCGCACTGGAAGATTTTCAGTTCAGTGCGGGTCTGCACGCTGAAGCGATATTAGTTGAAGATGATAAGCTGATGAAAGCGCTTGAGAAGGTGCTTGAAGAGGATATCAGTGCTCTCGATCTCGATGGTATCGATGAAGAAGCCCTTGCAGGAATCGAGGTTGCCGATACCAATCAGCGCGATGAAGAGCAAACTGGGAATGGTAAAGATGACGCACCGATTGTTATCTATATTAATAAAATTCTCACTGACGCAATACGTAAAGGCGCATCGGACTTACATTTTGAACCTTATGAGAAGCGTTACCGCATCCGTTTTCGTATTGATGGCATTTTAAAAGAGGTCTCTGAGCCGCCAGTCAACTTGTCAGGCCGTATATCGGCACGTTTAAAGGTGATGTCCAAACTTGATATTGCGGAGCGTCGCGTACCACAAGATGGCCGCATCAAGATGAAGATGTCGCGCACTAAATCGATTGATTTTCGCGTCAGCACCTTGCCCACTATTTGGGGCGAAAAGATCGTAATGCGCATCTTGGACTCCTCTTCGGCTCAATTGGGTATCGAAAAACTCGGTTACGAAGATGACCAAAGATTGATGTATGAAGAGATGCTCAGCAAGCCGCAAGGGATGATCTTGGTGACCGGCCCGACAGGTTCCGGTAAAACGGTCTCCCTGTATACTGGGCTCAATATTCTTAACACCGAAGAGCGTAATATCTCTACCGTCGAAGATCCAGTAGAGATAAACCTCGAAGGCGTTAACCAAGTTCATATTAATTTAAAGGCGGGGCTCACTTTTGCCTCGGCGCTACGCTCATTTTTACGTCAAGATCCCGATGTGGTAATGGTCGGAGAAATTCGCGATCTAGAAACCGCCGAAATCGCCATTAAAGCCGCACAAACCGGTCATTTGGTATTATCGACCTTGCACACAAATTCCGCGGCAGAGACCCTCACCCGCTTGATCAATATGGGCGTGGCAGGTTATAACATTGCCAGCTCGGTTAATTTAATTATTGCCCAACGTCTATCAAGACGCTTATGCCCAGTATGTAAAACACCCGAGATGATTCCCGAGGATGAGCTGCTCAAACTTGGTTTTAGCCAGCAACAGATAGAAGAGGGCATTACCCCACATAAACCCGTCGGCTGCGAGCTTTGCTCTGGCGGCTATAAGGGCCGCGTCGGTATTTATGAAGTGATGAAAATGTCCGATGAAATTGCCCGCACCATCATGGAAGGCGGTAATTCACTGCAAATTCTCAAACAAGCCAAATCACAAGGGATGCGCGACTTGCGCGATTCCGGTTTGTTAAAAGTGATTCAAGGCGTAACCAGCATTGCAGAGATCAACCGCGTCACCAGTTTCTAAGCTTTTTATTTCTAAGCATTATTTTTTGAGATTTTATACAAGTTGACCAAAGCCAATAATAACACTAACTAAAGAGCATCAAGGGCCCCTATGGCTATTGCAAGCAAACAATCTAAGCAAATTAGAGATAGAAAAAAAAAGCAAAAAAGCCAACCCAAGGTCGTCACTTATACATGGGCAGGCGTCAGCCGTGATGGCCGCCGCACCAGTGGTGAACTGCGTGGAACTTCTAGCGCAGAGATTCGCGCCCAGCTAAAAGCCCAAGGTGTTATCCCCAAAGCGGTGCGTAAAAAATCGGCGCCGTTGTTCAATTTTGAAAAAAAAATAGTGCCCATGGATATCGCCATGATCACCCGCCAAATAGCCACCATGCTCGCCGCCGGTGTACCGATTGTGACTACCTTGGAACTGCTTGGCAAAGGCCATGAAAAGCCTAAAGTGCGCGAGCTGTTGACCACTATCATCAATGACGTACAATCGGGCATTCCGCTGTCTGACTCGCTCAGACCACATAGGCTTTACTTTGACGACCTGTATGTCGATTTAGTCGCCGCCGGTGAGCACTCTGGAGCATTGGAAACGGTATTTGATCGCATCGCCACTTATAGAGAAAAATCCGAAGCGCTAAAGTCGAAAATAAAAAAGGCCATGTTCTATCCCGCGGCGGTAGTTATCGTTGCCATACTGGTAACGTCTTTGCTTTTGCTATTTGTCGTACCACAATTTGAATCGATTTTTCAGGGCTTCGGTGCTGAACTGCCCGCTTTCACCCAATTTGTTTTAGGTATTTCTCGAGGTTTACAAAACTCCTGGTACTTCTTCGCTCTATCGATCATGATCGGTATTTTTCTCTTCAAGCGAGCTCATAATAACTCTCAGCACTTTAGAAACCAGATTGATGCTTTGCTATTAAAAATACCACTCATTGGAACTATTTTACACAAAGGCGCGATGGCAAAATTTGCTCGCACCCTTGCCACCACCTTCGCTGCGGGTGTGCCATTAATCGATGGTTTAGAATCTGCTGCCGGCGCTTCTGGTAATGCGGTGTATAAAAAAGCGGTACTTGATATTCGCACCGAAGTGATGTCGGGGATGCAGATGAATGTGGCGATGCGCACCACTGGGCTGTTTCCGGACATGATGATCCAGATGGTAATGATTGGTGAGGAATCAGGTTCGCTAGATAATATGCTCAATAAAGTCGCCAATATCTATGAGATGCAGGTCGATGATGCCGTCGATGGCTTATCAAGCCTGATAGAACCGATTATGATGGTAGTGATTGGTACCGTAGTGGGTGGACTGATTGTCGCCATGTATTTGCCCATTTTCCAAATGGGTAAGATTGTTAGCTAGCTACATGTGTAGCGTCATTGAATTAAAGCATTCACACATAACAACATAAAGAAAAATAATGACTGAATTAATAACTGTTTTTAACCAGCACCCTTGGTTATTTGTTGCGCTTAGCTTTGTATTTGCCGCCGTTATCGGCAGCTTTTTGAACGTGGTGATCCATCGATTGCCGGTGATGATGAAACGAGACTGGCAACAGGAGTGTAATCATTACCTAGCCGAATATAAGAAATCAGTATTTGAACAGAACGAAAAAGCCCTCAACGCGCCTATTGATGCTTTTCCAGAAAAGTATAACTTGGTGGTGCCGGGCTCTGCTTGCCCAAAGTGCAAAACCAATATTAAGCCAATGCATAACTTGCCCATACTCGGCTGGCTGTCATTAAGGGGCAAATGCGCGGCTTGCAGTAATCCCATATCGGCACGTTATCCGATTGTTGAACTGCTCACTGGCGGTTTAGTCGCCTTTCTTGCTTGGCATTTCGGCCCAACACCTGAATTTGTATTTACCAGCATACTGACCTTTGCACTTGTGGTTCTCACCGGTATCGACCTTGATGAAATGCTGCTGCCAGATCAAATCACGCTGCCACTATTATGGCTAGGCCTGATCTTAAACTTGAGCGGAACGTTTGTACCAATGTCAGATGCCATTATTGGTGCCGCCGCAGGGTATTTGAGCCTCTGGAGTGTGTTCTGGGGCTTTAAGTTGCTCACTGGTAAGGATGGTATGGGTTACGGCGACTTTAAGCTGTTAGCCGTGTTTGGCGCATGGTTTGGATGGCAAGTATTACCATTGGTGATATTGCTTTCGTCATTAGTCGGCGCCATTGTTGGCATTACCATGATTGCGTTTAAAAAGCTTAACCAAGGCACCCCGATCCCCTTCGGGCCCTACATTGCTGTCGCAGGCTGGATTGCAATGATATGGGGAGAGTCTATTACCCAATGGTACATATCAACGTTATAAGGCTTCTAGGTTCTAGCAAAGACGGTAAAATCTTAGGCGAACGGCCTAGGGCACGTGACTTCGTCACTACGGAACGCTTCGCTTACGGTGAAAACTAGAAAAGAGAAAAGCGACGGCATAAAATCAACATCAAAAACCAAAGGGTGTTTTCTGTTGATTTCCTAGCAGGACGTAGTCCGTCCTAGCAGTGAGCAGGCGAACGTCCTAGTACCTAGGACCTTATCAACCTACAAAATCCAATAGTGAGATAGCTAAAATGGCTGATTATATCGTAGGGCTAACGGGAGGGATCGGCAGCGGTAAAACCACGGTGGCGAACCTGTTTGCGGACCTTGGCGTCACCTTAGTGGATGCCGATATTGTAGCGCGAGAAGTGGTCAGTATCGACTCTGAAGGACTCAATGCAATTGTGAGCCATTTTGGCGACAGTATCTTGCTCAGCGATGGTAATTTAGACCGCTCCAAGCTAAGAGAGCGTATCTTTAATCACAATGACGAACGCTTATGGTTGAATGGCTTATTGCACCCGTTGATCCGAAAAACCATGCTGGAAAAATGTAAAGAAGCACAATCAAATTATGTAATTATGGTTGTTCCCTTGCTATTTGAGAACGGGTTAGATAGGTTAGTGCATCGTACACTTTTGGTGGATATTTCACCGGAGCTACAACAGCAGAGAACCATTGCGCGAGATGCGGTGTCTGCTAAACAAGTAAAAAATATAATAGGCAGCCAGGCCACTAGAGCCGAGAAACTGTCACAAGCTGATGATGTCATAGACAATCATGGAGAGGTATCAGCGTTAAAGTGCAAGGTAAATGCACTAAACACACTTTATTTAAAATTATCAAGTAGTGCTTAAATAACGCCATGACTGATTTGATCTATGAACAACCGCTCAACGAAAAAATACGCCGCTATTTACGGTTAGAGTATTTGGCTGAACAATTGCAGGCCAACTTAGATCATGACCACCAGCACCGCTGCTTCTATCCTCTATTCTCACTATGTGAACTCACCGAGCGCTGCGATTATCGTGGTGAAGTGCTTAAAGACTTAGACAGGCAGCTTTTTGCGTTGTCTAAATGGCAATCTCTACCCACTATTGATAACGCAGAGGTCGAAACGTATATCGACAAACTCAGTGTAGCGCGAGAGATTTTACAAGTTTCGCAGCGCACCGGTATGCAGTTAAAGCAGGATCGCTTTCTTTCAGCACTTAGACAACGCTTTAACATGCCTGGTGCAAGCTGTAACTTTGACCTGCCGCAACTGCATTTTTGGCTGGCTAAACCTTGGGAAACTCGTCAGGCTGAGTATCAAGAATGGATGAGCCAGTTTGCTTGCCTTCTATCACCGATTAAGTTGCTACTCGACTTAACACGACAATCAACCGAGTATACAGAGCACCAAGCGGTGGCTGGGTTTTATCAAGGCAACAGCGACCAGGCGTTATCGCTGATCAGAGTTAAGCTTGCTGCCGAACAAGGCTGCTACCCTACGATTAGCGGTCATAAAAACCGTTATGCAATCCATTTTGTGCAATTTGATAAACAAAAGCATTCAGATCAATCCTTTCAGTTTCAGATGGCAACCTGTCCTTAAAAGCGATAAAATCGTGGCACCCTCATTTTTGAAGCACTAGCTAATTAAATTATGCCTCTTACTGTAAAATGCCCGACCTGCCAAGCAGAAGTCACTTGGGACAACAATGCTAAATTTAAGCCTTTCTGCAGTGACCGCTGCAAGCTGATTGATCTCGGAGATTGGGCGTCAGAGAAGCACGCGATCCCTGTTAAGCCTGAATTTGATCCCGAGATGCTCGATCAGCTCGGCTACGATGATGCGGACTTCTTTCTCAACGACGATGACAATAAGCAATGAGTAAACAAATTCACGTCGCGGTAGGGGTGATTGAAAACAACGCCAAGCAAATTTTGTTGGCTAAACGTCACGCACACCTACATCAAGGCGGAAAATGGGAGTTTCCAGGCGGTAAGGTAGAGTCTGGTGAAACCACTTCTCAAGCGCTCATAAGAGAGCTTAAAGAGGAGGTCGACCTCAGTGTATCAAGCACTACGCCTATGATGGAGATCCATCATGATTACGGTGATAAAAAAGTCATGCTTGATATTCATTGGGTGACCGATTTTTCGGGGATTGCCAATGGCGTAGAAGGCCAAGAGGTGCAGTGGGTCGCTAAGAAAGATTTAGCCTCGTTTGAGTTCCCCGCAGCCAATAAAGCGATTGTCGATAAGATCTTAGCGACAGACTAATTATGTTTTAATCAAAAATTAAGCGTAAAAAAGCCGCGACATTCATCGCGGCTTTTCTTATTGGTAACCTAATCTAAACTCGAAATAATGAGTGTCTGATTATCGGTTAACCACCAAAACCAACATCTTTAATATCAACCTGCTTTACCGTGCCGTATTGCTTAGCAATAGGCGCTATCTTGGCGGCATTGCCAATAATAACAAACTGTAAGTTATCTTTAGGGAAGTAAGTATCGATTAAACGTTTTGACTCTTGCAACGTTAAGCCATCGACCTTTGCCTGAAATTCATTGATAAACGTATCATCGAAACCATAAAGATACATATCCGACATTAGCCCAGCTAACTGGCCACTGGTCTCATACTTAGGCGGAAATTGCCCTTTAACGTAAGCCTTAGCCGAATCTAACGTGGCTTGATCTAGCCCTTGCTCCCATAAGCGGTTATAGGTTTTCAAAGCCAAATCGATGGTTTCTTTAGTCGTCGCCGTCTTAGTGAAGGTACTAATTCTAAAGGTCCCCGCCGCAGAATAAGCGCTAAAGCCTGAACGGGCGCCATAGGTTAACCCTGCATTGACCCTTAACTCATCATTTAGCCATGAAGTGAAACGCCCACCCAGAATAGTATTGACCACGGTTAACCCAACAAAATCAGGATTGTCACGGCTTATACCCATGCCGCCCACCAAGAAAGTCGTTTCAACAGCATCGCCTTTATCGACTAACAACACATTGCTTGAATCAAGCTGTGGCAAGCCCTGCTTTAGGTTTAAACGAGTGACTGTCTCAGTATCCTGCCACTTAGCGAATAACTGCTGCAATTTAGCTTTCATTGCCGTTGCATCAAAATCCCCCACGACGCTAATGGCGGTATTTGATGGCTGGTAGTAACTCTTATGAAAAGCACGCAACTGTGACACATTAAGCTCTGCTAGCGAACGACTGTTACCTGACGTGGCATTACCATAAGGGTGGTCAGCAAAAATTAATTTGTCGTAATAACGGCTGATTACAGCGCGAGGACTCTCTTTAGATTGCCCTAATCCGGCGATATCTCTTTGACGCAGCTTATCAAACTCTGTCGCGTCAAAATCTGGTGATAACAGGATACTTTGGATCAAAGGCAGCATGATATCAGCATCTTTTGCCATAAAGTCAGCACTGAGATAGCTGCCCTCTTTACCCGCACCACTTGAAAGGCTGGCGCCTAAGAAGTCGATCTCTTGTTCTATTTCCAGCTTCGTTTTACCCGCAGCGCCCAACATCAAACTCGCTGCTGTAACCTGCGCGACGCCCGATGTAGTGTCGTTCACCGCACCAGCACGGATAGTCGCATTCACAGTTATTAACGGCACTTCTGTTTGCGGCATAAGATAGATAGTCAGGCCATTATCAAGCGTCATTTGCTGATAGGCAGGCATACTAAAACTGCCAGTATCTACAGTGGTGGCTTTCATGTCTGTTGCTGCGCAACCTGTAAGTGCCATAACACTTGCAATGGTCATTGCACTCACAACTTGTTTTGTTTTCGCCACATTGGGCAACCATACCAAAGTACGTGCTCGTGCTGTCGTTAGTGTTTTCATTCGTCAGTCTCCTCAATAGCAGCCAGCACAGCAACGGTTCTATTCGAACGTTTAAGGTAAGTTTGCGCCACACGTTGAATATCAGCAGGCGTTACCTTGTTATAGGCTTGCGGTGCATTGAACAGCTTATCGTAGCTACCAAAGAACAGTTCATACGTCCCTATTGTATTAGCCTTACCATTAATGGTTTCCATCGCTTGATAAAAGCCCATTAACTTAATGTTTTTAACCTTCTCAAGCTCATTTTCAGTCACACCTTCACGCGCAACGCGATTGATCTCAGCAATCATGCCTTTTTCAAGTTCAGTTGCTGTCACGCCAGGATTGGCGACGCCCATCACATAAAATAGGTTGGCATCGAAAGACATTGGCATGTAGGTTTCAACTTCAATCGCGACTTGCTTATCGACCAAGCCTTGATACATGCGTGAACTATTACCGGTCGTTAAAATAGAAGACAACAGATCTAGTGCGTAATAATCAGCATTTGAAGTCGAAGGCACGTGGTAGCCCAACATCACATTGGGTGTACTCACCGAAGCTTTTTGAACATAGACACGACGTTCACCCTTTTGCAGCGGTTCCACCGTTTTAACTTCTCTTGGCGGGGCTTGTGCAGGAATAGGCGCTAAGTATTGATCCGCAAGACGTTTAACGTCAGCCAATTTCACATCACCCGCAATAACCACGACTGCATTATTCGGTGCATAGTATGTTTTATGGTATTGAACTAAATCATCTAAAGTCCAAGCAGCAATATCGGACTCATGACCAATCACCGACCAACTATATGGATGCGCTCTAAAGGCAGCGCCTTTAAGCTCCTCTTGCAAGTTACGCCAATTAGAGTTTTCGAGCCCGGTTAATCGCTCTGAGGCAACAACGCCTCGCTCGCTTTCAACCATGTCGGCACTAATATCGAGGTTCTCGATACGATCTGCTTCCAACTCAAAAATGGTTTCAATCGCAGTGGCGGGGAACCAATCGGTATACACCGTTAGATTCTCGGTGGTATAAGCATTGTTTGCTCCACCTGCCGCCTCCATGGTGCGGTCAAACATTTTCGGGCCGTACTTTTTCGCGCCATTGAACATCATATGCTCAAAGAAATGCGATATACCGGTAATACCCGGTACCTCGTTTCGAGATCCGACCTTCCAAAAAAGGTACATGTTGGCGTTAGGGATTGAACTGTCTTCCAACACCATTATTTTCATGCCGTTATCCAGCGTGAAACTTTGAATATCTTTGGCTTCTGTTGCCTGAGCTGCAGGTGCTGTCAATAGCATACCCACAGACACTAACAATGCCTTTGTATAGCGCTTCATTATTCGCTCCTTGTTTAAGCACTTACGTCATCGTCGCAAGCAACTAAATGACTATAAATATCAGTTTTAATTACCGATATTGACTGATATCAATCGCATTTATTATCTGGTCACTGTTAATGGCTAGAATGCACTTATACCTTGTGGTGAACGCTATAATTAAGGCACTCGTTATCGCCATTCACGTCTGGTATAAACCCATTGATTAACATTAATAAATAGACCACTTACTTAATCTGATTGGTATTATTCAGCTGACATAACAAAGCAAATCGTCGAGAAAATCAAATTAAGCCAGCTTATTATTTGTAACGCTCGGTAAATCAATCGTAACATTGGTTAATAAAAGGTAATGATCAGCGCCGCTAAAATGAAGTTTTTACACTAGGGGGCACTTTTGTGGGTGACGAGATAGAAGGCTTCGAACTTGGTCGTCAATATCTGTTGCCAGTCGACCTTGAGGGTAAAACAGGACAGATCCAATATGGGCTAATTTTAGAAACTGAACACGATGAAACAGAAAAAATGGTGCAAAAGGTTATCTTGCACCACTTATTTACAGAACCCTAAAAATCAGTAATCTATGATGACTGGCGGTTAGTTTTGCTTAAAGACCTGTTCAATTTTGAACAGGATTTTTGGTGATTTCAATTCGGTTTCTTCAATAACCAATAAAGCAAAATTGTCGGCAATAATCTCTTCGGGGTGAATAATATAATTGGTATTACGACCCACTTGGCTAAAGAAGCCCTTTAGCTCAGGCACTGCAACTATTTCAACTGCAGCGGCATCATAAGTGCTTTTGCTAGCTTCAGTATCCCGGCCAACAATGACAAATTCAAAGGTTAGATAATCAAAGAACTCACCGCCCCTTTCAAGATCATATTGCGCAACGTCAGCAAATAAAATGGGAACAACCCACACTGGCTGGTCTTTATAGTTAACTCGTATTGCAAAGTCATTGACCGGTGCGTCGGGGTTAGTGATTTTTTGCTGTGCAAGTTTGCTCGGAAAATCAATATCACCAATATAGTGGTAACCAATCGCGCGATACAATTGCTGTTTAACTTTGGGGTTAAATCGAGAATAAACATGCAACAGTTCATGCGCTAATAACCGTGGAAGCTCTTCTTCATTAGCCACTTGGCGAGCCTGTAAAATTATCGCTTGCCCACGAGTGTAAGCGGCACCGCCCTCCTCTAATCCTGTGGTCTTAATAAACTGAATCGGTTCAGGTAAATGAATATTTAAATCCACTAGCTTAGCGCTAATACTGTCAAATGCCTTAGTGAGCACTGACTGCTCTTGCTCATTCCAATCCATTGTCTGCTGCGCGACAAAAGCAAGGTAATCACTTTTTGACTGCGCATTGGGCTGCTTCATTCTGGCGTCGATATCAAACTGACTCACACGCTGAATGAAATCATCATTTTGGGTCAGCACCAGTGCAGCTTCAGTTTTATTGAGAAATGCAATTGAATAAGGCGCCTTTGCCTGCACAATGCCACTTAATAGCAGCCCAGAGACCAATACTGCGTAACCAATAACACGTGACATTCGATTTATCATATTTATTATTCCGTTAAAATCATGATGGATAAAAAGGGGAAACACTCAGCCGTTAAGTATAACGATTAACCTCAGCTATTAGCGGCTTTTGTCAAAAACACCACATCGGCACCTATCACTTCAAGCGTCCAATTAAACTTGGCCGCGATCCACTCAAATGTTTCGATTGAGTAAAAGTTGATGTGAGTTAAATCTTGCTTATAGTGCCATGTTGAAAATGCGGCTTCACTAATAACACGCTTAGTCATCACCACTAAAATGGCGCCAGGCTTAAGCAATGAGTCTAACGTTTGCAACAATGGCAGTGCATCTGCCACATGCTCAATCACTTCAGTCATAGTGACAAAGTCATACTGGCGACTAAGCAACTCAAGATCGTTAAAGTAGTACAGGTCATAATTGTGAGTTTTGAGCCCTAACTCCGCAGCCATCACACTAATGGTCGGCCCCGGACCACAGCCAAAATCTAACCCTTCTGCATCAGGCTCTACTCGCTCAAATAGCGGATTAATGGCTCGAGCAAGAAATTGTCGATAGCGTTGATCATCAGGATCATTCTGATGTTGATCGTAAATCGCTCTTTCGTCTATCACACTCAATCTAAACGCAGCCGCCACCGAGACTAAATAGCAGTTGTCACAGCGTTGATACGCCCGAACGTTATCCTGATGAAATGCGCTCAAACTTGGTTGTTGGCATAAAGGACATAAACTCAAATGACGTCTCACTACTCAGGTTAGTCTTAGCTATTATTTTGATGATAAGTACCAAGGGGCAGTTTAACTTTCATCGCATATTTGCACTCATACCGCGCTTATTTATTGCTACTGATAAGCAACAGCCACAAAAAGACTAACCTCAACATAATGAGTTAGTCCTTAATAGGTTTAGCCATTTTATGCTCTTTACTCGCCGCTTCCTTTGCCTCACGTAAGTACTTCTCTTCTCTAGATTCACGCCCTTCAAAGTGCTGCTGTGCTTTTTCATACTGCTCACTTTCCCAATCGCTTGGCTCAGCCTTCGACAACAGTTTTTCCTCTTGTTCAGCATGTAAACTGGACGCTTCGCGTGCTTTTTTCAACTGTTCTTGTTCTATTGTCAAAGAGCGCTCTTTAGCTAACTCTCCTTTTTCTGCGAGTGAAGGCTTATCAGCTGCCATGATATTACTACTGAGGCAGCACAAGACAATTGCGTATAACCATGCTGTATAAGGTCGTTTAAGTACCATCATCGAACAAGTCCTTTGATCAGTGTCAGTCAATAATTCACATTCTAACAACAGCCTGGCTCATTTATCGCTTTTTATTTGTGCCGTATGTCTAAGCTCCACAAGTTCATGGACACGCCAATTAAACCTAAAACCGACAAAGACATAGTGACGATGGCATCAAGTAACTAACGTTCAAACAATGCTATGCTTTTGTGTGAACGTTAGTTCTTAGCTAGAAGCTCCTTAACAAATAAGATTCATGCCCCATAAACTCACAAAATATAAAATTTTTGTTACAACAAGTTTGTACAAAGCGTCAAATAAAGGTATTTTTGACGCTTATGGAAAGCAGTTGCTAAACGCTAGATTTATTCACTTTTAGCCAGTGTCTGCTATTTGAATAATGTAATGAAGGAACGGGAAAAATGAGTATGCAAAAGTGGTCAGAGTTATACTCTCGTCTGAAATCTGCCACCCCTTCTCTTTCCGATCAGCTTATTCAATTTGAAATTGCTGATGTTTTACCTGCTCTGGCGATTGTACAAGACCACCGCTTTATTGGTGCCAACCCAGTCGCCCTAAGCTATTTCGAAAGCATTGAGCAAAACTTCATCCATTCCACACCCTATGATTTTTCCCCGAGGATCCAATCTTCTGGAAGAAATAGTGTCGAATATGGCCAACAACAGCTGCGTGAAGCAGCCAAAGGAAAGATCGTTTCCTTTAACTGGTTATACTTAAGTCAGCAAGGCACTGAACTCCCAACAAAAGTCACGCTTTATCCGTTTAGTCTTGATGATAATAATGTGGTATTAATCCAATTTACGCCTATGGATAGACGTGGGAAACGACGTTCACACTCAAGTAATGGCTTTGAAAATCTACCCAAAGAGTTAATGTCGATCACCTTAGAAGACAGTGCTGAAGCTGTTTATATTACTGACGAAGACAGTCACATTTTTGCGGTAAATAAGGCGATGTGCCGCATTTGCGGCTATAGCGCTGAGCACATGTTGGGTAAAACACCCAGTGAGCTTAACCTTGAGGCGATGATTAATGATGGCATTGCTCCAAATCCATTAAAAAGCAAAGGTAGCTGGCAAGGAGAGGTGTGGAAATATCGTTCCGACGGCTCAAAATTTCCTGCCTGGCAAAGTTGCAGGCGCATTTATGCTAGCAATACCGTCTATTTTGTTAACTTATTCAGCGATATCAGTGAAAAGAAGCGACTGGAAGCCAAGCTCACTCAGCAAGCAATGTACGACAAACTGACTGGCCTGCCTAATCGATTCCACCTTATTAAAATCTTGAATAAAGCCATTAATAATATCAAGCAACACAGCACAATGATTGGTGCCTTGATGTTTTTGGATCTCAATGGTTTTAAGAATATTAATGACAGTTTTGGTCATGCCACGGGTGATAAAGTCTTACAACTTGTGGCCGCAAGATTAGAAACCTGTTGTCTAGACGATGCAGAGATAGCCCGCTTAGGGGGCGATGAATTTACCTTAGTGCTGCCAAAGTGCAAAAACAAACAAGAGATAGAAGCTTTTTCAGATCTGGTACTGTCCTTGTTTGATGTCCCCTTTGAGATCGATGGTCAAAAGTTTTATTTAAGCACCAGTATCGGCATATCGTTATTTCCACAGCAAAGCGACGAGGCAAATCAATTACTCAGCATGGCTGACACAGCCATGTATTCCGCTAAGAAAAGCCCAAATCATATTCGATTCTATAATGCGGCGATCAGAGAAGCAGCAGAGAAGAAACTGCTTATACTCAATGATTTAAGGCATGCGCAAAGCCTGGGTCAATTCAGTTTGGTTTACCAACAGATTATTGACCTCGAAAACAATAATTTGATTGCTGTCGAAGCACTATTAAGATGGAAGCGCAGTAACGGCGAAATATTAGAAGCCCGTGAATTTATCCCATTACTAGAAGAAACCAACTCAATGGTGAGCGTAGGGCTATGGGCTCTAGAGCAAGCTTGCGAACAAATGAGCAAGTGGCATGCGCAGTACAATGACCAGTTGAAAATCACGGTCAATATATCCACTTCACAACTAGAACACCCAGACTTTGTGTCGATGTTAACCAAGGTTCTGCAGCAAACTCAATTACCTTCCGACAAGTTGGTGATTGAAATTGAAGAGTCAGCTTTGATCCGCAAACCCACAATGATGTCAGCAGTATTAAACGAGCTCAAACAACTTAATATCAGCATAGCCATCGACGATTTTGGCGCCGGTCTATTCTCGCTAAGTCGATTAGGCAGCTTGCCAATTGATTGTTTAAAAATCGATTCCAGTTTCGCACAGCGACTGCATGAACCTCAAGGCAAAGAGTTATGCAAAGCCATGGTGCAACTGGCTCATACATTGAATCTTTGCTATATCGCTGAAGGGGTCGAAACCGAAGCTCAAAAAGATCTATTACTGATGATGGGCAAAGGATATGGCCAAGGTTATTACTTTGGCTGGCCAGCAACGGCCGAGGTTTTTGCATCTGAGTCATTAAGCTTGCTCAAAAAAGCTTAAAATAAGTACGATTTGACTAAAAGATGGCTGCATCAATCACCTGAATAAATTCAGTGTCGCTCCCTGCAAAAGCGGTGAATGAGGCAGCCTCTTATATTCAACTAATCTAGCTGACATCTCTATTAAACCCTATCTCTTAATGAATTAGCGTGACTTGAATAGGGTTTTATTAAGTAAGAGACGATGCAATTCACAAATCCTACCTCTATTTATTTTCTTGGTATCGTGCGCGCACATCAGCCGGCATTGACGCTAACCTCTGTTCGACTAAAGCCGCTAACGCATCGGTTAGTGGTGTCACATCTTGCTGAGGCTCTATCACCTTTAGCATCATCGCACTCGCTTCCAATGTTGACACGCTATCACTGCGGCTGGCTTTACGAATCGTGTAGTTAGAAGCGCAATCTAAATCAAGATGCAAAGCCGGAAAAGCCTGTAACCATGGATTCAATTGCAATAATTTATATGCCTTGCGCCAGGTACCATCGAGCAAGATTAGAATCACATCCGTATCAATGACGATATCAGCCACTGACTGACTTGCCGTTGATGGGTACACCAAATATATCGGTTTATTGGCCAAAGCCAATTGCTCACGTAGCAGAGCAAAGTCCTCTGCGGTTTCACCGACCACAACTTGCGTCTGAGGAATAACTAACTCCAACAGCCGCACACTATTTTTAGCGTGACCCACTTCAGTAGGATCTTGCAAAATGATCAGCTCAGTTTTAACCTGCATTTTTTTTATGCTGGCGCACAAACAGGCTTTTAGTGGATAGTGGCACGAAGGGCAGTTAGGACGAGACAAAAGTGTAAACCTAATAATGGGACAAACTCGATAGTGCTTAGTTTATACCAATTCCAAGCCAATTTATGGATAAAAAAAACCTGCATGAATGGTTAATTCATACAGGTCAAAGGGTGTTTTACGGTTAATCGTCGCTGTACGCTAACGGTTAATCCTTAATTTGTTAGTGAGCATACTGCTCTTGGTGCCAATGATCAAAGCGAGACATCGCCATCATAACCAACAAGATAATCGCCAATCCGCCCATAATAATGGCAACAGCATAAGGTGCAGGCAAACTCGTTTGTTGCACTATCGCAGTCAGCAGTGACGCGCCGCTCATCTGAATAAAACCGAGCATTGCCGTCGCAGTGCCTGCTCTCTCACCAAATGCAGATAACGCCATACTGGTTGCAGGGCCAAGCAATAAAGCAAAGCCAATACAGAGCAACATCATTGGCAACATAAAGCTAATCGCTGCCGCTAAGCCAGTTTGTGGGCCAACCACCTGCACCAATACTTGAGTGGCTGCAGACGCTAACATAAACCAAAGTGCGACAATTACAGTGGGACGGTTACCTAATTTTTTGATGACTAAAGGTGCAGCAAAACAAGCGACGATGTTGACGACAGCATTTAAACCGAACAATCCACTAAACATCAACTCTGATACCCCTAATCGGTCAATCAACCACACCGGCGCATATGAAACATAGCTTAAGATCGCGGCCATTCCCGCCATGCAGGCAAATGCATAGAACAAAAAGTGTGTCTCTATCACTACGGGTTTATAGCGAGCCCAACGGTATAATGGCCCTGAACTATCGGTACTTTTAGGGCGTGTTTCCGGTAAGCGATAACCCACAAAGATCAGGATTAATATCGCGTAGAGCGTCATAAACACGAAGGTCGAGCGCCAACCAAATTGCAGCGCCAGTAAACCACCCAAGGTTGGTGCCAATGCAGGGATAACGCAAATCATGCCGTTAAGATAGCTATAATAACGCGCGCTCTCTTTTGGAGTGAAGCAATCACGTACCGCACTAAAGACCACAATAGAGGTCGAACAAGCCGCTAAGCCCTGCAATACACGCGCAAACTGCAACCAGTGAAATTCAACGGAAACGGCGGCAAGGATACTGCTGGCGATGTAAAGAATAATACCGCCCAATGCGACAGGTCGTCTGCCATATCTATCGGCTAACGGTCCAATTAATAATTGTCCCGTTCCCATAGCAAAAAGGAACAACACTAAAGTCGACTGTATTTGACTCGCCGAAACAGCAAATTCAGTCGCCATAGCAGGCATAGAAGGAAGGTAAATATCGATAGCCAATGGACTGAGTACAACCATCGACATTAAAATAGGGAGTAAATTACGGCGCATTATCTTTCTCAAATATTGTAAACACGACTATATTAATCAAACTATGGTATGAACAGAAATGATATTATTTCCATAATGAATTTCCATTGAGGAATATCTCGTGAAATTAGAGAATTTGGCACGTATCGACTTAAACCTACTCGTCATTCTACAAATACTATTGGAGGAGCAAAGTGTTACCCGAGCTGCAAATCGCTTACATCTAAGTCAGTCAGCATTGAGTAAGAGCCTTAATCGTTTGAGAGATACCTTAGGCGATCCACTTTTTTTACGCACGGCACATGGCTTAAGGCCTACCGCCCATGCTGTACAACTTGGAAAATTGCTGCCTCAAAGCTTACAGAGCTTATATCAACTGACTTTACCCCCCAGTTTTGAGCCCGGTAGCAGTACTCGGCAGTTTTCATTTTCTATGGTGGAGAGTGCATATGAAACACTGATCCCCTACTTTATCGGCCCTTTGCTGACCAAGGCACCCAATCTTAAATTAGACAGCTATGTTTGGACGGAAAACTCGACCCTAGCGATTCAGCAAGGTCAGATAGATTTCGGTATTTCAGGGCGTGATCTTCACCCACAGTCCGCTTTTAAAATTGATCGCCTGCCCGATGGCATTGCACACCAGACCCTATTTACCGATAAGCAAGTTTGCTTAGTGAGGCAAGATCACCCCTTGCTGGCTACGATAGCAACCGGCCTCTGGGATCTAAATATCTATTTAGAGATGTCTCATGTACAGGTGCGCTGTGAAGGCAATGATTGGTGGGCATTAGATTATCATCTGGCAGATCTAGGGCACCATCGCCGGATCAGTACCACTGTGCCTGACTTTTATGGCGCTGCGAGTATCTGCGCCCATAGTGATTTGATATTTACCCTTCCCGCGAGTTTTTCCCAACATGCAAAGAAATTGTACCCGCTAGCGGAACTCCCACTGCCTTTCGAATTCATGCCACTAGCCTATGTATTGCTTTGGCACCAAAGAAACGATGATGACCCAGGGCATCAGTGGGTAAAAAATGTTATTTGTCAAAGTGTTGCAACCGCTTTCGATTCACCAGACTTAAAACACTTTTTGAAAACAGAACAAGATTAACCTTTATTAACGTGATCTCTGCTTAGATAATCGGCAATATTAAATCCGTTAACTTGCCCATTCAGTTGTTATTCATCTTTTTAGTGTAAGCTAACAACTAAGACATTTTGGAGAAAATATGATTTACAACTCGTTTCAAAGCAACCCAATGCAAAATCGATTTTCTGGCTCTCGCGGCTGGTTAGCATTCATTATCGGTTTGGCCTTTATGACTCTAGCGCTCGTTGCGCTGCCTTTTTTACTGCTTTTCGGCGCAATCACATTTATGGCATTAAGCTTGTTTGGTCGCGTTTACCTAAAGCGTCAACTCGCGCGTTTTAATAAGCAGCAAACCGGACAGAAATTTCAGAAAGACGATGCTTTTCAAGAAAACGTTTCCCGAGAAAATACTTCTCAATCAACGGCAGCAGGCCGTATCTTTGAGCATAATCCTAACGAATAACTTTCATTGCAGATGCGCTACGAGGTCTTGATAATAAGGCCTCAAATCGCTGCCAGTGTATCGCTTTATCAGCAGTTCCACTCTCCACCCACTCAGCAACAGCATCTTCCCCAACACTATAGTTAATAATGTACGAACGATTTTGGTCAAAGAAACGAGTGCGTTGTTCCGCTCTTGAGTGGGTATAAAATGCATCATCAACCAGCAGACGAGTCGCCTCTTTATAATTAATCTTTTTATCCGTTAATAATTTACTGACATGGTTTTCAAAGTATCCAAGCCGCTTAATACAAGCAAACACCTTGTGAAACAGAGTAAGGTCCGCCTCGAGGCCAGCCAACGGCATTAATACATCACGCTCAAACAACACAATCTCATCTTGGCTCATCAATAGACGCAAAGCATAATTAGCGCTGCCTTCAGCAAGGTAAGATATCGGACTGAACAAGGGATAGATTGAATATTCCAACCAGCCTTTTTCTTTTACCAACAACTGCTCTTGCAGGGCATTAAAGACGTGGTGACCAGGATAGCCTTCGTGAGTCGCTAACTCCAAATATCGGTCAATCGTTAACGGTTGATCTTGATTGAGTTGAATTAGGCTATGGTAATCACCTTTGTACCAGTTATATGCGGTCCACACTTTGTCATTAACATACTCAATTTCACAATGCTCATGCGCAGGTAATGTGAACTGCTTTTTAGTCAATTCACGCGCCTTATCAATCGCCGCGTTAAATACTGCAGCGGCTTTATTTTTCGGTACAATATAAGACAACTTAAATTCGGCCAAACGGCTTGCGAATGTCCCTTCGCCGGGCAATAAGTTATTGAGTTCTATATGGATGCTGTTAAGTTCTGCTAATGAGTATTCAACGACCGCTGAATCGTACAACCGACGAGCTTCTTCCTCAAAGCTAAGGGACTTCCCCTCCAATAGATCTAAATACGCGCCAATCGATAGCCATTGCTTTTCGAGGAAGCAATAGCGGCCACTCAACTCTATATCAAGATGATTTTCACCAACAGCCGCAAGCACCTGGCAACCCTCTTCGTATTGCAACCTAAGCTCCGTTAATGGCTGCCAAAAAGCGTCCTCTTGCCATGCTCTAGGGCCAAAATACGCATCAACGTAGAGTTCGTCATGCTGTCCGATTGCAAGTGCAAATCGAGTATAGCGCTCTGCAAACTTATTCAGTTCTTGGTTTTTCGCTTTTGAATAAGCGGGAGAGATAAGAATTGATTTAGCTTCATTGTCAGCAGAATAAGGCATAGGGCGCTCCAGCATTTTGATTGTCGTCAATGTACACATATAGAATAATGTATACAACTGGAATTTGAGAATATGTTAATTATATGAGTATGGAATCATTTACCCTGTTTTCTACTTAGGAAAGAATTTAGGACAGAAAAATCTACTACGCGGCGTGTGTATAGATATCAATCTAGAGCTGTACAATAAATGCAGCCCGCACTGCTTATTGAAGGAAAGGGAATAGAAATCACACTAGTTGCATTTTAAGACTGAAGCAAAAGAGTATCTGTATTGAGCATTTTAGCTAAGTAATTCAGCCGCTTTTGCTAACGCTTCTTTTTCTTGAGGTGAGTTGGTCATTTCCATCACAGAGAGTACTTGCTGCTCAAGTGAAGCCCATAGAGGTTCGATCACCGCCAGTTCATCATCATTAGCGTGCTCTCGAGCCAGTTTTAATAAGGAGGCTGAAGACACAACATCGATACGCCCTAACATACCATCGGCAAGCGCAATACTCAGCTCTATCATTGCTGGCACACTATGACCGTATTTAATCACTTCACGTAAATAGCTTTCTGCCTGCGAGTAATCATCCCCTAATCCAGTGTCATCATGCAGCATCGACTGTGCTCTAGAGAACATAGCATCGACTTGGCCTTGCTCAGCAGCTTCAGCCAACCAATGTTCGCTTTGTACCGCATCAGCATCACAGCCTTCACCGCGGGCTAACATCAGCGCCAGATGGTATTGTGCATGCGGGAAACCTACTTTTGCCGCGCGACTGATATATTTATAAGCCGTTTTCAGATCAGATTGCTGATAATAAAGTACACCCAGATTTGCCATTGCTTCTGATTGCTCGAGCTTTGCCGCTTGACTCAAGTAACGCTCAGCAAGCTGCACATCGGCTTCAAAATGCTGACTACCGACTAAATAGAAGTAACCTAACAACGCCATGGCATTAGCGACGCCTCCAGCTGCCGCTGAAGCAATGGCCTGCTCACCCCCTACAACATCAAATTCACCGCTGTAACCATGGACTAATGATACGCCATGTTCATATAAGGCATTCACATCATCATTGGCGGCCTGCGCAAACCAATAGCTGGCTTGCTTAAACGATGCAGTAGAGCGATCTTCAACCTTGTCATCACGGCTTTCCTGTAATGCTAATTCCTGCTCTCTTTGCATTAACGCTCGCGTCTTAAGCGACATACCGACTAGATATTGCGATTCCGCGTCTCGCTCCATCACCGCGCGATAGCATAAGTCTCTACCCGCTAAGGCATCAAACTCTTCAAAGTAATATTCAGGCTTGCTCGTATTCGTCACCTGACTGAACATTGAATCCACCAGCAAGAGTAGATTTTTTATTGCGCGCTGACTTAACTCCTGCAATTGCTCAGGAGTAAGGTGATACTTTTCGGGATGGGCACCACGATTACCATCGGCACGCAGTTTATGCAGAGCTCGGGTGGTTTTAACATCGATAAGTCTGCGTTGGTTTAGCAGCTCAATGCGATCGTAAAGGTTGGGGCTATCGAAATCGATAGCATACTCTTCAGCCAGTAAGCTGGTTAGCTTATGGCTAAAGCTTCTTACATGAAGCAAAGCTTGCGTTGGCACATCAGTTACAAAGCTTTTAGCCTTGCGATAATCCTGTCCCAGCTCGACTGAAAACTGATTAACGAATTCAATATCGTTTAACAAGATATGCTCCCACGCCGTTTACCACATGCGTTACGTTGAATTAGCTAGAACAATGGCGCATGTCATCTAAAACACTCGCCATCATTGCCGATGTTCAATACTGAGGGTTATGGCTCTAGATTACCGGCTGTATCTGGCTGTTCACGTGACACCATATATAAACGAAATAGAACCACGTTAACGAATAAGCCAAAAAATGCCACAATAACTTCACCCACTAACTGTAACGGTAGACCGCCAAGTTGTGTCGCCATAGCCAGCACGCTGCCCACCAAAGAGACCGGAATATACAGTAATAATACCGTTATTGTTTTCAGTGTTATCGGTCCACTAAATGCAAAGCTACGCTTAATAGCTTCCATGGGTGTCAATCGCTCAACGACCACCATGAAGTTAACAAAGGCCAGCCGAGCAAAAAGATAAACACTAATCACCAAACCAATGATTCCCAGCATAGGGTTGATCGCGAGTAGCACGAAGAAAGGCGCCAGTACCGCTAGACCCGAAAAGACGCCAGCCAACAATAGTGCAGGAACAAAGTTCAAACTGGTTTTTAATATCATGCCGTTACTAGGACTGTGTCCCTGTGAACGGATCTCTAAAAACAGCGTTAATGCTGCAATTAAAAATGAAAATACCAGCAACAACACCATCATAGCGACCATATGACTGGTGCCAAACTGAGGGTTTTCAAGATCAGCAGCGTTTATCTCTAAACTCAACCACAGTTGAATACCCACTTGGATAAACAACACAGGAACAGTCAAAGCCGCTAATTGGCTAATATTATTACGAAAAAAGTTAAATGCTTGAGTCAAGATTGCTGATAATGACATAGAGTTTTCCAAAAAATGAAATCGAGTAACACGAATTAGGGCTAAGGATACCCAAGTTTGGTAATTAATGCACAGTTGAAATCACGTATTAGCTATTTGTTAAAAGTAAAAAAACTGCAAACTGTTTGTTAAAACCGTTAAACTCGTTAAATAACACAACAGAATTACCTTAAAAGGATGGCCCTTATGAAATTATTGACTGCAAGTATTCTGACGCTTCTCAGCATATTCTCAACTCAGATTAACGCCCACGGATTCGACCCATTAGCAGAAGCAACCAAAGCGATTTCAACCCCTTCGCAGTCTGATGATTTAGTCGGTAATGTTATGTCGCAATTAGGCTTAAGCCAAGGTCAAGCTGAGGGCGGTTTAGGCAGTTTGTTATCACTCGCACAGTCTTCACTGGGCAGTAGTGATTTCAGCTCAATTTCGGACTCTATCCCCGGTATTGATGGTTTGCTAGGTGCAGTGCCTGAGCTCGACAACGATTCAGGTATGTCAGGCTTATTATCTAAAGCGGGTGGATTAGGTGATTCACTGCAGGGCGGTGCTATGGTATACGACGCTTTTGAAAAGCTAGGCATTTCTAAAGACTTAGCCGCACCTATGATTGATATCGTAAAGGGTTACCTCGACACGAATGGCACCTCTGGCACCTCTGACCTATTAATGAAAGGACTTGGCGCTATATTGTAAACCAAGGATTTATCCATCTTGGCTATTGTTGAAGCATTCAGCTAAGTCAAGATGGAACTCTCATGCGATTTAATGCTCTAATTTTTATAATCACCTTTGAGGCTCTTGCATGCTTGCCAAGCTAAAACAGTTTTTTGAAGCTCAACACCACACGCTTTCTGCTGAAGAGCAGGCGCAGCACCTTAACCTTGCCGCTGCCAGCTTGCTATTAGAAGTCGTCATGGCCGATGAGAACATGTCAGATGAAGAAGCCAAGATATTACCTGAGCTTCTCACCACCACTTTGGGCTTATCAATAGAAGATGTCAGCGCATTAATCGCCAATGCGACCGTGTCACAACAGAATTCCACCTCACTTTATGAGTTTACTCAAGCGATTAATGACAACTTCGATATAGAGCAAAAACAGCATTTGATCCTCGCAATGTGGCGTTTAGCCTATGTTGACGGGCACCTGTGTCAATATGAAGACCAGATGATCCGCCGCACCTCTGAATTGCTACACCTTAGGCATAGCGAACTCATTCAGATGCGCAATATCGCGATTGAAACACAACAAAAACCTTGAGTAAGCGGCTATTGCCGCTGCTACAACGCGAATTGCTTTCGATTAAGGTGGGTTTTCTGCGCCCACAACATGGGAAACAGAACCAGCATTAATACTATCGCGTAGGTCATATTCCAACCTAAAGCAAAACCAATAACAGCGCATAATGCACAGCTCAGTATCACCAATGGCAAGTAACGCTTGCTCAGTAATTTAGCCGCAGCAAACATAGTGGCCAAATAGATAATCACAAACACCCCATTGCTCCACGCAATAAGATCTTCTAATTGCTGACCTGTTGCGTAGGTCACTATAATGACTAATGCCATCGCAATCAGCACCGCTATTGCAGCGCGAGCAGGTGAATGATGCTGATTCAATTGGCTAAAGTATTTTGGCAATACGCCATCTCGGCTAAAGCTCCAGATTAATCTAGAGACACTCGCGGTATAAACATTGACGGTAGCCAAACCACTCACGATCCCCAATATGCCAATCACCTGTGCCCCATAGCCGCCCAGTAAACTGTCGAACACGCCGACCATCGCCACTGGTGTATCGCTTGGCACGACCAATAGTAATAAGGTACAGGCTAAATAAACCACGCCAACCAGCACGGTGCCGATGAGCATTGCAGGGATCATATCTTGCTTCGGCTGACGAAAGTCATTGGCAAGATGTGTCATCGCTTCGATACCCAAAAAACTCCAGAATGCAATACCGACCGCGGCCATGATCAGGCTCGCATTCGGTGCATCTTGATGGGTAAAAGATTCAAGCTCCGATAAACTCAAGCCAACACCGCCAAATAGCGCTGCCACGACCGAGACAATTGCTAAAGTTAACCCGAACTGCAGTTTTGCAGAAACTTGAATGCCGCGTAAATTAAGTAACAGTAGCACTCCTAGCAATAACAACTCGGTGCCAACTTGCGCCCAACCATTTATCGGCACTAGCGCATTAACGAATTGAAAGGTCATTAGAATAGCGGCCGGTGCACCGATGGGCACCACCAGTAAAAACATCAAGCCAATCGTTCGTCCAGCAGTACGACCAAACGCTTGCTCTACAAAATAGGCCGGCCCTGCGGCATGCGGTAGCACACTGGCTAAACGTCCAAACACCAGCGTCACCGGAATAATCGCTAGCGTTAATACTAGCCAGGCGATTAATGCGCCTTGCCCTGCGGTCACGATAGTCATTTGTGGCAGGATAAACACGCCAGTACCCAACAAAGTGGTGGCCATAAGCCCGGCACCTTGCCAACGGCCTATGGTTCCTTGTATTTGATTCATGTCTTATATGCTCTGGTTTACAATGGCACCATTATAATTCTAGACTGACTAGCTTTCTGCGTTTAATCGCCGTCACCTTCACCAAATCTACCGTCATTTTGTCGGTATTTTACTTTAATGCCGTCATTATGTTGGAATTGATCATGGACAAGTTTGATAATGCCATTTTAAGTGCCTTAAGATCAGATGCACGCCGCAGCATCTCAGACATTGCGGCGGCAGTGAATCTATCACGCTCTGCGGTCACTGAGCGAATAAAGAAGATGGAATCATCGGGTACTATTCGTGGTTATCAAGTGATATTAAGTGCATCCCAAACTGATGGGGTCTCAGCCTACTTTGAAATCCAACACAAATGCCCCAACTGCGCCGATATCGTCAAAATTTTCCATACCATCCCAGAAATTATTACTTGTAAAGGCATCACTGGCGATATGGATCTACTGATCTATGCCACTGCGGCATCAATGAAACGTCTACACGAGATCCGTGAGTTTATTGATGCTCAAGACGATATCACCAAAATTAAAACCCATGTGGTGATGAGTGAGTGGATAGACAATCAAGGTTAATCATATAAAACTGAAAATGACGTAAGAAGGAAAGCGATAATCGACTTGCCATGGCGCTGGTCATTGCCACTGGCATGTTATGGCAATACCCTCCGCACTCAGTTTTGGCGCAGGCCTTGATGCTTGATCAAGCAATGGCCCTAAGCTGGCCAACACTCTCTAAGTGGTTATCAGTCGCAATCTGTCTGCTGGTTAGCAGTCAGCGTTATGCTAACCACTCCCGCGTTTACGCGGTTATGACTATCTTCGATAGGAGTGTATCAGTCATTGCTAACACTATTTTTGACAAGAGAGTCTTAAGGAGTAACTGCCAACTTTCGATTAAAGGCCAAATCCAAAGCCGAACGCTTGGCACTAAATTGTACTCTGGCCCACATATGTCTAATTCAATTTAACAGCCATCGTAAAATTTGTTCACCTTCAATTCACTATTAACAATATTACCAACGCCGACTGATCGTGAAAGTTGAACAAAACAATTCAGGGCTCTAAGTTCTTGCGATTCTAATATTTTATCCCCCAAATATACGTAAGTACTTAGCATAGTCGAATTGTTTGGATAATCAGTAATCATAAACCCATCAACATTCATTGCAGCCTTTATGTGTTCAGGTTTAATACTCATAGAACCGTCAAGCACATATAAATCAGTATTCGGGATGTTTGTTTCAACTTTAGCCGATGCAACTCCCGCGAGAACAGCCTTACTCATTACAATTGAATTCGCTGATTTAACAGCGCCTACAAACCCATCTAGGGATGCTATACGTGCATCGCTACTTATGTTTAAAAATTTTGGAGCTGCGGCGACCGCAAGGATCCCCAATATAATGATAACAACCACCAGCTCGATGAGTGTAAAGCCCTTACTTTTCAATGTTTTTTTAACTCCAATTTTCTTCTCGATGTAAATAGAACGTTTGAACTTATATTATTGTCACTCCGCTATTTTACAGCATCGTCCAAATGGCGTATATGATATTTATGCCTTGGAAAATCATCTTGATAGCTTGCGTAAATAACCGCCGCTATAGTCATTCTATTAAGTATTTAGCGCTTCCCGTAGGGTGGCTTTCAAAGCACTGAATGAACAGGTATTTAATACAATTGGTATTACTTTGTACGGCATGTTAAAGCAATCATTGAAGTGCGAGAACCTAGAGTAGTGGCAAAGTCGACAATAACATTTTGTGTTGACCTCACAGCGGGTTAACAATGGCATTTGGTCGTAGACAGAAATGATGGCTTTCGCCAAAGGATATAAATTTAAAAGCTCCACTTATAGTGAGTACATTCATAAGCCCTGCGATAAATTCAACACTCCGATATGTTAATCACGATGACACCTATTACTAGGTGCTTAACTGTCGAAAACCGACTATTGATTTATTCGCTGCCAGTGAAAATCCTTAGATTTAAGAAAACCAAGGACGATCATATTCCTTTGCACTAAAGCAAGTTAAACTAACATTATCATTGGGATGGTAATTAACTATGCAAACTAAACATACAGCTGAATTAAACCTGCTTTGGGGAACATTAATCTTAGAGGAGCTTGCTCGTCTAGGGGTCAAACATGTCTGTATGGCGCCGGGGTCGCGCTCAACCCCGTTAACCCTTGCTGCGGCTAAGCAGGACAAGCTATGCCAACATCTGCATTTTGACGAAAGAGGCTTAGGCTTTATGGCGCTGGGCATTGCCAAGGCCAGTGGCGCGCCAGTGGCTATTATTACCACCTCTGGCACCGCAGTGGCTAACCTTTACCCCGCGATTATTGAAGCTTGGCTAACCCAAGTGCCACTGATTGTGCTTTCAGGCGATCGTCCACCAGAGCTTATCGACTGTGGCGCTAACCAAGCGATGACTCAGCCCGCTATTTTCGCTCAATATGCCAAGTCACTAAACTTGCCCACGCCAGACAAGAGCATTAGCCCAGCGGCATTACTGAGCTCAATCGATGATGCCGTCAGTAACCAAACACAACCCGTGCATATAAACTGTATGTACCGCGAGCCACTCTATCCAGCAGCGCCTCAAGCAGACTTTAGTCATTACTTAAAGCCGATAGCCCAATGGCAGCAAACTAAAGCACCTTATATTCAGTACGCAGCCCAAACTGCTTCACAACTGCCAACCCACGATGCGCTAGCAAGGTTTGTCCATGGTAAAGGCATTATTGTCGCGGCGACACTGGCTCCAGAGCATCACCCAGAGCAACTGATCGCATTGTCGATAAAGCTCGGCTGGCCCATAGTGACCGATGCCCAATCACAACTGCGACAAAGCAGTGCCGCCATTGGTAATATCGACCAATTGTTACTGCAACCTAAGTCGCAATCTTTGCTAGCACAGGCCGAAAAAGTGATTGTGTTTGGCGGGCGTATCTTGTCAAAACGCTTGAGCAGTTATTTGAGCGAGCATAACTGGAAAGACTACTGGCAAGTATTACCGCAGCAACAAAGACTCGACCCTAACCATAAAGCTAAACAGGTATGGATTGCGCAGGCTAACACCTTTAGCGTGCTACCTTGGCCACGCTCATCTCAGGCTCAATGGGCCTTAGCACTAGTGCAGCAGAATGAAGCGCTAGAAACCTTATACCAGCAGCAAATTGATCATGCTCAATTCGGTGAAGCGCAAGCCATACGAGCAATAGCCAAACGCCAAACGAGCCAGCACCAGTTATTTATTGGTAACAGTTTGCCTGTCAGACTATTTGATATGTTTGCCCCTATTAGCGCAGAACACGCCACGGTCTTCACCAATCGTGGTGCTTCAGGGATAGATGGCTTACTCGCCACCGCATGCGGCGTTGCCATTGCGGAAAAAAAGCCAACCACACTGATTATTGGCGATATTTCACAACTACACGATCTCAACTCTCTGGCGATTGCGCGCAGCGTCACCAGTCCGTTAATCATTGTGATCCTCAATAATGATGGCGGTAACATTTTCAATTTACTGCCAGTGCCAAACGAGCAGCTACGAACCGATTACTATCGTTTGTCCCATGGGCTTGAGTTTGGTTTTGGTGCGGCAATGTTTGGTTTAGCCTACAACCAAGTTGAAGATCTCGATGACTTTATCGAGTCTTACGAATATGCCATGACCTACGCAGGGCCGTCAGTCATCGAGGTGAGCGTTTCACAAAACCAAGCCACTGATCAGATTGCGCATATCGCGACTTGGGTGAAACAAAGCTGATGTTGGCATATCAATGCCAAGGTAACCCCAGCATGCCAGCAATGGTGCTGCTGCATGGTTTTTTAGGCAGTAAAGCCGATTGGTCCGCGGTGATAGAGGTGCTCGCGGAGCAATATTATTGCATTAGCATCGATCTACCTGGCCACGGCCAGAGCCTTAACCATACATTGCCAACACCAGGGTTTGATGCCTGCACCGCACTTATCCAGCAAACACTGTTACAGCTTAAGGTTCAGCAGTATCACTTGGTTGGTTATTCGCTCGGTGGCCGTATTGCGCTGCACCTTGCGCGGCAAGCCCCCGAGAATATTTTGAGCCTAATACTCGAGTCGTGCCATCCAGGCCTTAAATCTGCAGATGACAGAGCCGCAAGAAAAACCAGTGATGCACTATGGGCAACTAAATTAAATAGCCTGACTATCGAGAATTTCTTAGCGCTTTGGTATCAACAAGCCGTATTTGCCGACCTTAGTGCCAGCAAACGTCAAGCAATGATCCAGCAGCGCCGTGGTAACCAAGCCTTAGCCCTAGGCAATTGTTATCAAGCCACGTCACTTGCTGAGCAAGCTGACCTTTGGGACACTCCAGCGATAATATCTGCACCATGCTATTTTATTGCCGGTTCTGACGACCAAAAATTTCTCTCACTCGCGACTAGTTGGCAACAACAATATCCCATCGCTATGTATGCTGTTGCGGCTAGTGGCCACAATATCCATAGCGCTGCACCCATTGCGTTTAGCAAACAAGTATTACAGCTGCTTAAGCCATCGTCATTTAATCCATCATCCAATAGGCCCACTTAATGATCCTCACTAAACTTAGCCTTCATCAATACACGATTGATCTCGATAGATTATTGCCCGTGGGTAAGCAACGCATCGATGAGCGCCATGGTTTGGTGCTCTGTGCGACTATCAATTCCGGTACCGATGAGCGCACTGAGCAGGTGGAGATTGCACCGCTTTCTGGTATTGATGTCGATGGACATCAGCTCACCGGTTTTAGTCAGCACTCTCTTTTGCAAACGAGTGCACAACTCAGTGAGTACCTAGCAGCGCTGCATCAACAGCCTGCCGATAAGTTGCTTGATTTTGCCGATACAACCGAACAAAACGCCATAGCCTATGGTTTAAGTTTACTGCACGCCAAACTGATGGGCTCACTCGATGGACACAGTCTTGAAGTTCGCACCATTCCGTTAATTTACCGAAACCAGGATGAGCCGTTAACTGCAGTTGCCGAGCGCGTAGCCGCGCTGGCTAACAACATTCACGCCGTTAAAGTCAAAGTCGCACAAACGTCCCTTGAAGATGAGATCCAGCTGATCCATCAGATCTTAGCCATACGTCCCGATTTAAAACTACGACTCGACGCAAACCGTGGTTTTGAGTTGCAACAAGCCATCGAGTTTATCGCCTGTATCCCTATTCATGCGATTGAGTACATTGAAGAGCCTTGCAGCCGACCTGCCGATAACCCAATATTTTATAACGCGATTGGAGCACCTTGGGCACTCGATGAGTCACTCAATGACCCACACTACCAGTTTGAGATGCAAGCTGGGCTTTGTGCCATCATCATCAAACCTATGCTACTGGGTAGCTTACAGAAGTTGCAGTCTTTGCAGCATTTGGCCACCGAACACGGGGTTCGCTCAATATTAAGCTCAAGTTTGGAAGCCAGTTTAGGTATTACAGCCCTCAGCCGTTTGGCCAGCATTATGACTCCAGATGAGATCCCAGGGATCGACACATTAAGCGCATTTAGCCAGGACCTAGTACAAAGTACAGGTAAAGCAAAATGCCTGCAGCTAAACGATCTGCAACTACTACTAGCGTTGGACTAGACCCTTATGCCGAACCGTCCTGCTAACGCCCTTATCCTGTCACCTATTCATCAGATTGCTACGCAACGACCTGATTCAATCGCCTATAAGATTAGCGGCCACGCCGTCAGTTATCAGCAGCTAAGCCAGTACGTCGTCGCTATTGGTGAGCAGCTTAAGCAAGCAGGGCTGCAGCAAGGGGATAGAGTCGCTTGTATTGCCAATAATAGCCCCGAGCTACTCAAGCTTTACTGGGCATGTGTCGACCACGGTCTACTGTTTTGCCCAGTCTCACCACGTTTTGCACAAAAGCAGCTAATCGAATTAATCCAAACTCATCAATATCGCTATTGTTGGCTATCCAATAACACCCAAGCCCTATTACCAGATCTAAAAGCTGAACTACTAACATTGGGCCAAGATAACACTCGCTTGCTAAAATTTGAGTTTGACAAAACAAGTCCTCAACAGCCGCTCAAGATCGATCCTGCGCAAGCAGTAGATGCCATTCTCACCTCAGGTAGTACTGGCTTACCCAAAGCCGCGGTGCATAGCTTGCAGAACCATATCGCCAGTGCCAAAGGTGCTAAAACGCTGATCGATATTATCGAGACTGATAGCTGGTTACTCTCGCTGCCGCTGTTTCATATCGGTGGGCTGGCTATTCTCAATCGTTGCGCACTCGTGGGTGCCTGTGTGGTATTTGAAGATAAATCAATCACCCTCGCCGAGCAGTTAACCAGAGACCAAGTCAGCCATTTGTCATTGGTCAGCGCGCAACTGCAGCAGTTACTGAGAACTGACACCCACTGTTTAAACCAAGTCAAAGCCATGCTACTCGGTGGTGGCGCGATTTCAGCCGATCTACTCAACCAACTTGCAGTGCTCAATATTAACGCCTTTACCAGTTACGGCATGACCGAGATGGGCTCACAGATCACCACTGGCATCGCCCGTGCAGATAGCTCAAGCGGCCAACTTTTACCTCAACGAGAGTTAAAAATAGTCGACGGTGAGATATGGCTAAAAGGCGACTGTTTGTTTCTTGGCTACCTTGGTGTCGATGGCCTTAATAAGCCACAGGACATGTCATTAGAGACACAAGGTTGGTTTCGCAGTACAGACTTAGGACATTGGGATAAAAACGGCAATCTGTGCATTGACGGCCGTTTAGACAACATGTTTGTTTGCGGTGGTGAAAATCTGCAACCTGAAGAGATTGAAGCCGTCTTAAAGCAGCACCCTTTGATTGCTGATGCCATCGTCTTCGCTAAAGCTGATGACAAGTTTGGTCACTTACCTGTAGCAATTATCAAACTTGCTAATGATTTAGCAAGTCAGCCGTCAGAAGCAGAGTTAACAGAGTTTCTCGCCGACAAAATTGCCCGCTTCAAGCGGCCAAGATATTATTACCCGTGGCCAGATGTCGCTACAGTAGGGATTAAGGTTGTACGCAAACAGATTATTGCAGCGGTTAAGCGGTAAGTAATAGCTGGCTAACGTGCTGCAATTTGTGACTTGTTTATTCAAGTGCCTTATTCGGCGATTGCCTGCCAAATTGTCCGATGCTTAATAACCACGAACGACTAAGAAAAACACACAGATAGCAATCATAGCTAGAACATATAAAATTGCTGGGCCCGGATTTCCATTCTCAGTCTCAGAAGCTAGATATGCATTAAACTCTTTTTTGCTTTGTCGACGCCCGTATTTTGAAGCAATGTTATGTTCACCTAAAGGTGTTGTGCCGTCAGAAACATACTCCTTGGCAGCTGCCAGCGTTGGTAAAGGCCCAAAATCCTGCTGTTGTTCACTATTCAATACGTACCAACTCGAACCATCTTTGACTATATATCGGCCATCAGAAACAGAGTAATGACCTGCTTGAATCCTTTTTACAGCAACCATGGTAATTTCCGCCGCCTTACAACTTATTCATTAGCCGATCAATATAGTTCTCGACAACAAAGTCATTTGAGTACACGCTAGCATTGCTAAGGTATTGTTGTAAATATCATATTATCTATCGTAATGCTTGAAAGAGCATTATCTGCATTTGTAGCAAACGAGTTAGTTTTTGAGCTATGTGGTTCCAATGACCTGCGGTCGGCGTATGTGCAGACGCCACTGAGGCTCGCTGCTAGTACATCCCTGTAAGCTCAACGAAAATATCTGACCTCCAAGGATGGAGGAAATGCCAAATTCTGTCTGGAACAGAATTGGCCTTGTTTTCGACGACCTCTGCTGCATCTACACTGGTTTCGAAAAGCGCATCCATTAAGCATTTGAGTTTAAAAATAGGAACTCAACAGTTAGATTTCATACCTAACGAACAGAAAACACCTATTCCCCATCGAAGTTGCCGAAGTACGTTGGAATAAATCGCGTAAGCCCGACAGGGATGTCGGGTTAGCTTTCGCGGGGCAGGATGCCCCATCGGAAGCGTTAGTGATTTATCCATAAGTACGAGGGAGACAACTTCGTCTGGGGCGGCAGGGGTGATCCAAGAGGGGGTTGCTGTTGACCCCTTCTTGGCCGGGTGTGGGATGGAATCCCACGACTTTGGTCAAGCGCAGCTTGATGCATTACCAATGTGGGGCGAAGCACCACGACCTTGTATCAAACGAAGTTTGATTGATAAGAAACAACCTGCATGTCTGGCTAACTTCCAGACATAAAGCCGTAAGCTGCCCATCCATGGGCTTTCGGCATAAATGTTCCAGACATAAAGCCGTAAGCTGCCCATCCATGGGCTTTCGGCATAAATGTTCCAGACATAAAGCCGTAAGCTGCCCATCCATGGGCCTTCGGCATAAATGTTCCAGGCATAAAAAAACCTGCCGTAGCAGGTTTCAGTCAGTGCAAATAAAAAGCCTTAAGCTTCCATTCGCCCTTTTAGTTTGTTCATGGCATTCTTTTCAAGTTGTCGGATTCGCTCTGCCGATACTTGATAAGTGGTCGCTAACTCTTGTAGCGTTGTTTTATCTTCATTTAACCAACGAGCCTGAAGAATGTGCTGACTACGCTCATCAAGTGTTTTGATAGCTGAAAGCAGGCGCGTTTGATTATTTTTTTCCCAGTTATCATTTTCAACTTGGTTAGCCAAATCAGATGAATGATCTTCAAGATAATGCATAGGTGCATAGTCTTTCTCATCATCGTTATCGCTGGCCAAATCAAAAGCGGGATCTTGGGCTGCCATGCGTGATTCCATTTCGGTCACGTCAGATTTTGCAACACCTAGGCTTTCTGCAACCATGCCTACTTCATTATCCGTAAACCAGCCAAGACGCTTTTTAGTTTTACGAAGGTTAAAGAACAACTTACGCTGTGCTTTTGTGGTTGCGACCTTAACTATGCGCCAGTTTTTAAGCACATATTCGTGAATTTCTGCTTTGATCCAATGAACAGCAAATGACACCAAGCGCACACCCACATCTGGGTCAAAACGCTTAACGGCTTTCATCAGGCCAATATTGCCTTCTTGAATTAAATCGGCTTGCGGTAAACCGTATCCAGAATAGCCTTTTGCAACATGTACCACGAAGCGCAAGTGCGACATAATCAGTTGTTTCGCAGCTTGTAGGTCACCGGTTTCCTGCAGACGCTTCGCCAGCTCATGTTCTGTCTCTGCATCCAACATAGAAATTCTATGCGCAGAGTGAATATAAGACTCGAGGCTTCCACTACTTTGAGGAACCATTAGTGCCATTGTTTGCGTTTGATCTGTCATTCACGCTCCTGCTACTTATTACTAATACTACGGTCTAACTAAACCTGAAAATCACACCTCTATTGAGATGGACCGTGAACTATCGACTAATTGACAAAATATGTCAACCATCGGCGTTATCTAATACGGTTGAATTTTCACACCTACATAGAGACAACGCAAATGAAGGATAGTTCATCTTTGCCTTTGCGCCTCATCTATACCTAATATATAACTATGAAGGTTCAATAGCCCGCAAATGTTGGCGTACGGAGAGGTATGAGCCAAGCCAACCTAAAAATGAAGCTAATAGAACCAGTTGCCCGAGCTCTGTTAATGTCAGTGATTCCATATGCAGCTGGCTGCCATACAAACCAAGTAACTCAGCCAGTGCGGAGTCTAAATACCATACCAGTAAATTAATAATCACCCAGGCTAATATGCCACCAATGATACCAAACCAAATACCGGTATAAAGGAATGGCCTTCGTATAAAGGCTTCCGTGGCACCAACAAGCTTCATCACCTCGATTTCGGTACGGCGGTTCATAATAGCGAGGCGAATAGTGTTACCTATAACAAGCACAACCGCTAACACCAGTAGCGCTGCAATCGCCAATACCGTGCGTTCAAGTAAACGCACTACGGCTTGTAATCGTTCTAACCATTCAATATCAAGTCGACCAAAACTCACTTCAGCTTCTTGCTCCAGCTTTCTCAGCAACTCGCGCGCGCCCGTAGCACTTGAATATTTAAGACTGGGCGTCACCATCACGACAGCTGGAAGTGGGTTAACATCTAAATAGGATAATGCTTCACCAAAGCCTGAAAGCCGTTGAAACTCTTCTAGAGCTTGATCACGATTAATATAATTAACCTCTGCCACTTCGGGGTAAACTTTGAGCCGAGCGATCAAACTTTGAATACTTTTTTCACTGCGCCCTTCATCGACAAATAACGATATTTCGGCAGCACTGTTCCATGATTGAGTGATAGTTTCGGCATTTTTAACCAGCACTTGCAACGCAGCTGGCAAACTGAGACTGACTCCAAGTACCGCCATCGTCATTAATGATGAAATGGGATTGCGCCATAACTCACCTAAACTCGCCATAGCGTGTTGGATATGGCGAATAAAAAACATCACTATTTGACCAGATATGGGTAGTTTGCTGCGAGTTAACTGAGGTTGCTTATTCATCATAATCCTCAGTAGGCACCTAAATTGTCAGATTGATCTAATTCTTGAGCGCCAAGCACACGACCTTGCTTAAGCGTGAGTGTGCGGTATTTCATGCGGGCGATAAGACCTAAGTCATGCGTTGCGATCAATACCGTGGTACCTGAATCATTAAAAGTTTCAAACAGGCGCAGTATGTCCATCGATAATTTAGGATCTAAGTTACCCGTGGGTTCATCGGCAAGTAATAGCGGCGGCTTATTCACAATCGCTCGGGCAATACCGACACGTTGCTGTTCACCGCCTGAAAGCATGATGGGATGATGTCGTTCTTTACCATAGAGGCCAACCATATCAAGTGCACCAGCCACTCGCTTACGGATCTCTCCATGCGAAAAACCTTCAATAATTAACGGTAGTGCGACATTATCAAATACACTCTTTTCCATTAATAGGTGATGATTTTGAAAAATCATCCCGATATCCCGACGTAAATAAGGCACTTGAGCACGGCGGAGCTTAGCAATGTCATGACCGTTAATTGACACCTTGCCGCCATTAGCGCGTTCAATTACCGTGATCAACTTAAGCAAGGTACTCTTACCCGCACCAGAGTGACCAGTAAGAAACGCCATTTCGCCACGCTTTAAATGAAAGCTCACATCCGATAGCGCTTTTTGCCCGCCGGTATAAACTTTACTTACTTGCTCAAATCGAATCATTAATTAGATTTCTTCGTCGTCGATATCGCTATTAAGGTTTATAAACTAACGCTATTTTGTGTCTATGTCGTCTTTTGATTGACTAAACAGTGCTTCAATAAAGTCTTTTGCATCAAAAGTACGAAGATCGTCAATCTGCTCACCAACACCAATATGACGAATAGGAATACCAAATTTGTCAGCAATTGCAAAAATCACCCCGCCTTTTGCGGTGCCATCTAGCTTACTAATAGTGATCCCTGTGACTCCCACAGCCTCTTGGAAAATTTTTGCTTGGTTAATCGCATTCTGGCCTGTGCTTGCATCTAGGGTGAGCATCACTTCATGCGGGGCTGCTGGGTTCTGCTTTTTCATCACACGCACGACTTTCTTTAATTCGTCCATCAAGTGTGCTTTGTTTTGTAAGCGACCTGCGGTATCGGCAATCAGCACATCAACCTTACGTGCCTTTGCGGCTTGCAGAGCATCAAACAACACTGATGCACTATCGGCACCCGTATGCTGTGCTATTACCGGAATATCATTACGCTGTCCCCACACTTGCAGCTGTTCAACGGCTGCTGCGCGGAAAGTATCACCCGCCGCTAGCATAACTGTTTTACCTTCAGCTTGATATTGCTTAGCCAGCTTGCCGATAGTCGTGGTTTTACCCACACCGTTGACACCGACCATTAAAATAACAAACGGACCATCTGCATTTTCTGGAATTAGTGGAATTGATACCGGATCTAATATTTTTTGCATCTCATCACGCATCAGCTCATACAGCGCTTCACCATCTTTGAGCTGTTTGCGACTGGCCTGCTCGGTTAAATTTTTAATCAAGCGGGTGGTGGTTTCAACACCGACATCAGCGATCAATAGCTGCTCTTCTAACTCTTCAAAAAGATCGTCATCAATCTTTTTGCCGCTAAATAAACCAACAAAGCCACTACCAATACTTGCACTCGTACGCTTTAAACCACGTTTAAGTCGGGCAAATAATCCCTCTTTTACCGGCTTAGCTTGCGGCTCTGTTGCTATATTGTCAGCTTGTGCAGCTTGCTCAGCAGCAACTGTTTCAACTTCTGCCTGCTCGGCGGCAATACGTGCAGCTTCCGCTTCTGCGGCTTGCTCGGCAGCGACTGTTTCAGCCTCTGCCTGCTCAGCGGCAATACGCGCAGCTTCCGCTTCTGCGGCTTGCTCGGCAGCAACTCTTTCAACTTCTGCCTGCTCAGCGGCAATACGCGCAGCTTCCGCTTCTGCGGCTTGCTCGGCAGCAACTCTTTCAGCCTCTGCCTGCTCAGCGACAATACGCGCAGCTTCCGCTTCTGCGGCTTGCTCGGCAGCAACTCTTTCAACTTCTGCCTGCTCAGCGGCAATACGCGCAGCTTCCGCTTCTGCGGCTTGCTCGGCAGCGACTGTTTCAGCCTCTGCCTGCTCAGCGGCAATACGTGCAGCTTCCGCTTCTGCCTGCTCAGCGGCAATACGCGCAGCTTCAGCTTCTGCGGCTTGCTCGGCAGCAACTCTTTCAACTTCTGCCTGCTCAGCGGCAATACGTGCAGCTTCCGTTTCTGCGACTTGCTCGGCAGCGACTGTTTCAGCCTCTGCCTGCTCAGCGGCAATACGTGCAGCTTCCGTTTCTGCGACTTGCTCGGCAGCGACTCTTTCTGATTCAACGAGCTCTGCAGCAACGTTATCAGCTTCAATTTGTTTAGCGTCAGCTTGCTCAGTTTCAGCCGAAGCTGATACGTTTAACTCTGCTTCAGCTTCCTGTGGTTGTTCTGTAGATTTATCCTTGCGGAACCAGGAAAAAAAACCTTTCTTTGCCATGTGTTTTACCGATGCTCAAATAGCTGTACATAAATGCGTTAGGAGGAGGACGTTATATCAAAAGCATGGCAAAATTACGCTGCTTAAAGCAGCAAAAATATAACCGAATCGTATGTACACGACGGCTTTTTACCTTTTAGTGATGCTTTGATATAAAATAACGACCTTAAATCAGACGCTATAGTCTACCACTTTCTGCCATAAGGCAAAATCACGAGGACACCATGGTCAAAAAAATACTCTCAAGTGGCCAAGTAAGGATTATTTCTGGCCAGTGGCGATCACGCAAACTGCCTATTCATGATCTAGAAGGATTGCGCCCCACGACTGACCGAGTGCGTGAAACCTTGTTTAATTGGATAGCAAACGATGTACGTGGCGCCAGAGTGCTGGACTGTTTTGGTGGTAGTGGTGCGCTGAGTTTAGAGTCTTTGTCACGATACGCTGCCTATGCCCGAGTATTTGAGCTACAACCGCAGGCGGCAAAGCAACTCGTTGCAAACTTAACGACGTTAAAGTGTGACGACGCCGATGTGATTAAGGGCGATAGCTTAAAGCTATTAGCGACAACGCCTGATAAAGGCTTTGATATTGTATTTATCGACCCGCCTTTCAGAAAGTCACTGACAGAGAAAAGTATCCAATTGCTAGATCAGCAACAATGGTTACTCGCTGACGCACTTATCTATGTTGAAACTGAGTCTGAATTAGCACAGCTTGATGTGCCCGCGAGTTGGACACAACTTAAAGAGAAAAAAGCAGGACAAGTGATCTATCGTTTATATCAATACAGTCCGCAGCAGGAAACTGACGATACACAAGGTGTTGAGGAGAGTGTTTAAATGAAACTGGTTTTGCTGTTAGGAAAGCTAGCCACCGCCTTGGCATGGTTAATGATGTTTTATAATCTAGCGGTGCCATTTGACGGAAACATTGCCGTTATTTTGAATATTCTTCTGGCCGTGACAGTGCTTATGCACAGCTTCCAAACGATGATCTTTCACACTATTTTTAAAAGCCTAATAGCGTTAAAAAAGGGCGATTATCTACAAGTGTTTATTTTCGGCGTCTTTAGCTTACTGCAATATCGCCAACAGGTTTTGGCTCAACAAAAAAGCTAGAACGGTTAACAGCCGAAATATACTAAGTCGACAAGTGCTTAGACGAAAAAGTCTAAGACGGGCGCTTCGCTGACGGCAAAGCAAAGGATACTCAGCAAGCTGCATATTCTTTGCTATTTCGGTTATTCCTAGCCTATGCCTCAACCCTATCGACTTTACCATCTCAGCCCTATCCGGCTTCACCGTCTCAGCTCTATCCGGCTTTACCGTCTCAGTTCCATCCAGCTTCACCATCTCAGCCCTATCCGGCTTCACCATCTCAGCTCTATCGGCTTCACCGTCTCAGCTCTATCCGGCTTCACCACCTCAGTTCCATCCGGCTTTACCATCTCAGCCCTATCCGGCTTCACCATCTCAGCTCTATCCGGCTTCACCACCTCAGCTCTATCCGGCTTCACCACCTCAGTCCCATCCGGCTTTACCATCTCAGCCCTATCCGGCTTCACCGTCTCAGCTCTATCGACTTACCGTCTCAGCTCTATCGACTTACCGTCTCAGCTCTATCGGCTTCACCGTCTCAGCCCTATCCGGCTTCACCATCTCGGTTCCATCCGACTTACCGTCTCTGCCCTATCGATTCCCAAATAACAGCCACAAAAAAGCCCCGTGATATTTCTATCATGGGGCTTTAAGCTGTGAATGCTAGCTCATCTAACTGGCATTCATAGTGCTTGTTGTTTACTGAGTCTTATTTAACGTAAACGTGAGCAACGCCTTTGTGGCAATCAACACAAGTCTTACGCTTATCATCAGCTTTCTTGAAGTTGTTAGCGTGCATTCTCTTCGCCATCTTCTTCATTGCTTCAGGTTGGTTTTCGTAAATACGAGTATGACAGTGCTGACAGTTAGCTGAGTCATTGCCTTTAAAGTACTTAAGTGCGTGATCGGCTTGCTCTTTACGATTTTCATCCAACCATGCTTGAGTATTGAAACCATCGATAGTCATGAAACCATATAGGTCTTTAGACACAATAATTTTCTTAACTAGGTACTTAACTGGATTGTGCGGTAAGTGACAGTCTTGACACTGCACAGTAACACCTGCGCGTCCTCCGCCGTGAGCAGAAGCCATCACTTCATCTTTCAATGAATGATTGCTATGGCAGCTCATACAGAACTGATCTGAACTTGTTGCATGCAAAGTTTGTTGTGTCGCAAAATAACCTACAACACCAACTACGATACCAACGACCAACAATGCTAGAATCGAAAATTTTGCGCTAGGTTTAAATAGTGCTCGCCAGTTCATCACTCATCTCCAAATATTTAATTTTTATATCGATGTAAGTTTTACTTCATCTCTATTTATGCGGTCTAGTATAAACCATATCCTACTGATTAATCTGGGACTAAAAGTGCAAAATGAGACATGGCTCTAACTCTCTCAACTGAATCAAAAATTGCTCACTATATATGCGCTTTCACTAAAGTTAGCCTAAAGCCTTGTTTATCGCAAGGATTATGTCTTATCGGCTTGATAATGCGGTATTTAAAGCATTTAATTGAGTTTTTCAAGATGTGAAAATGAGTCAGCGTTCAAACAAATATAAAAAATATATGTGTAGCCTGAAACTAATTACCTAGTAGCAAGGTCTATCTAGTTACATCATCATTATTTGGAAAAGTTGAACATGTGCAAACGCATCGCATATTTAGCATTACTCATCTCACTGGTCGGGCAATTTTTGCTTTCACCAGCGATGGCTATGCCTAAATTTTTGCATGCCAGCTCGCACGCTTCCCAACATGTTCAGCAAATCGAACTAACTCAGCTACCGATAAACCCAGTGTTGATAAGCTCAATAGCCGTTCCCCATCAAGATACACCCAGCTGTGGTAGCGCCATGCTAAGCATTAACACGAGCATGGTTGATTGTGACGCACTGTGTGAGGTGTTAGGCATGGGTGATTGTGTATCACACTGTGTTTCTATCCCCGCTATTATTGCACAAGCTCAGCTCAACCTCGGCTCTCAACAAGCGGGACAGAGCCTACAAACCATCTTTTGGTCTCCTCAAACTGCGGAACAAGCATCAATTAACCCACCACCGATCTCACTGCAAGCTTAACCTTAAATCACAAGCGCTCAGCGCAATTTACATCTATGTAATTTATCCATAGGCATTCAGCCCATGGTTACCGGTTTTGTTTGGAGTTTATTATGAAAAAATTTATCAGCGTTATCGCACTTTCTCTTGCCAGTTTCACCAGTATGGCAGCCTCTGTTTCTTTTCCTGAATCACTTGAAGTACTCGGAGTGAATGGGTTAAATAATGTTGACAGTCGATACCTGCAACTGGAGAACGGTCAAAACTTAATTGAGCTACAGTACCGCGATCTTTTTGAATCAAATGCCGATGACTCTAATTGGGTCCGCTCTGAACCGCTATATCTCTATATCGATCTGGAAACGGCCGCTAACTATGAAGCGATCACCCCGAGTATTTTATCTGAAGAGGATGCTTACCAGTTTATCAACTCGCCTTATATTAAGTTAACCGATGATAGCGGTAGCGAGAAACAGGTCGCATTGATGACTCATAGCCAACTGATGGCTAAAATATTACTGCAAAAATAGTAATCTAGCTCCCGCTGCTGTTAACACATTGATAAAGTGAATTTGTGAACTTTATCAATGTGTAACTTTTTTGCTGTGTTAGACTAATCAAAGCACATTACTTGGAACCATCATGTTTAGCATCCTTCGCCGTCATACATTAATAGCCTTTACGCTACTCGCTTTGTTGAGTCAGCTAATGCTATCTAATGGATCATTGATGGTACCGAATGCGATGGCTGATGATATGCCAATGATGAGCATGCAAGATGGGGCTGAATGCCACCAACAGCAAATAGATAGCAACACTCATTGCTGTGATTCTGATGAGAATACGCAAATGCTTCCCGGCAACTCTAAGAATTGCTGCAACGGCAACGGATCATGCCAGAGTGATTGTAACCATTGCTTGGTAATTTCAGTAACAGGTTCACTGTTTAATGTGTTGTCATGGCCTGGCAACAACACCTCCGATATTGCAATGGCCACTCCAATGCCTCATTTCCACTCTATCTCATTGCCACAAGATTTAAGACCTCCAATAGCGTAAATCGAGACGCCCCCCTGTCTCTACATTTTTAAAACGTTATTTATTCTTATTAAGCAATTATTTAAGCCGTTAATTGTTTTGTGCATTAGCACTTACAGCATTCGGCCATCTCTTTGATGGAGTTAAGTTATGAAAACCTTTATTAGCATGGTATTAACTACCTTTTTGTTTTTAACCTGGGCACCTGCTGTATCAGCGCATGCACATGATCACGGCGCCGAGCAGAGTCAAAGCTACGCTTGCCCAATGCATCCTGAAGTCACCGGCGCTAAGGGCGACTCTTGCCCTAAATGCGGTATGGACTTGAAAGCAACAAAAGCCGCTGGACATAACTGTGATTCTTGCCCAAAAAAGGGAAAGACAGCTCATCATAAGATGACTGCTGACACTCACGCATGTCCAATGAACCCTGCAATTACGGGTAAAGCGGGTGATAGCTGCCCTAAATGTGGCATGGACTTAACGCCTATCGCAAATAGCGAAAACGCCGATAAAAAAAGTCACATGCATCACTAAAAGCTAGGGTGGAGATAAGGCATTATGAGTTTATTCAAATCAAAACAGTTTCGTAAAAACGCAGTGTGTGCGCTAAGCAGCTTATTAGTTGCTGCAACCCCGATACTTGGCTACAGCCAAGCTCTATCACAAGAGCAATCTGAAACCACAGTACAAAATCAGCAACATAACGCTGAATATTACTGCCCAATGCATCCAGAAGAGACCAGCCATGAAGCTGGCCGTTGTTCTATATGTAAGATGTTCCTCGTCAAAGATGAATCATCGAGTGGAACATCAATAGCAGATACTGTCGCAGCAGTGAACAAAGATTACTACTGCCCCATGCACCCCGAAGTCACGAGCCATGAACCGGGTCGATGTCCAAAATGTAACATGTTTTTAGTCAAGGAAGAGGAGGAGGAAGCTCTCCCTAATGAACATGCTGGCCACGATCATGCAAGTCATCAAAGTGACGCCTCTAAAATAGCCGTTGCGCCACAAACTAAAGCAGAGAAATTGCTAAGTCAGCCAAAACCGACGTTAATTCCTGCCGCTCAATCAAATGGGGATGGCAATATAAAATATGTCTGCCCAATGCATCCTCACGTCGTTTCTGACGTGCCAGGCACTTGCCCTATATGCGGCATGAACTTAGAAAAGGTCACTGTAGGTGGGGTTACTGAAGAGGTCGTTGTCGGCGTATCCGGCGGCATGCAGCAAGCTCTTGGCATGCGCAGCGAGCAAGTCACCGAGGGCACTCTGTGGAAGCAGGTCAAGACCATTGGTACCGTGCAATACAATGAAAACGCTATAGGCCATGCGCATACACGCGTTAGCGGCTGGATTGAAACCTTAATGGTGCATACCGTTGGTCAACGCGTAAAGAAAGGGCAACTTCTTTATGAATTGTACTCTCCAGAACTCATTAATGCGCAAGACGATTACATGCAAGCTATCGATTACCTCAAACAAGACAAGAATCGCGGTGCAGGATTACTGCGCAAAGCGCGTTTACGTCTCGAACTATTAGGCGTTAGCTCCAATACCATCAAGCATTTAGAGCAAACTGGTGAAACTACTTATCGCGTCCCTTATTACGCCGACCAAGATGGTTTTGTTAGTCTCTTGTCAGTACGCCATGGGATGTATGTTGAACCTGGCAATACGCTGTTTGAAATTGTTGATTTAAGCAGTGTGTGGGTAATTGCCGACGTGTTTGAAAACGAACAAAGCTGGCTAGAACAAGGTCGCCCCGTGGAGGTCACTTCCGCCTCTCAAGGTTTGTTTGATTTGGAATCGACTATTGATTACATCTACCCAGAGCTGGATCCTGTCTCGCGGGCAATGCGAGTACGTATCAAGCTAGAAAATACCGAAAAACTACTCAAGCCAGGCACCTTAGTTGATGTCACGCTCTTTGGTGGTCCAAAGAAAAATGTACTGTCCATTCCTACCGAGGCGCTCATTCTTACCGGCCGAGAGAACCGAGTCGTGGTGCAACGAGACGATAATAAATTTACCTCTGTCAGCGTAAAAGTGGGCATAATTTCCCAAGGAAAAGCTGAAATTATCGAAGGGCTAAAAGCTGGCGATAAAGTGATAGTGTCTGGCCAATTCTTATTGGATTCAGAAGCCAGTATTCAGGGCAGTTTGCAGCGCTTAAGTGGCAGTAATAGCAATGTTACTGACGATCCACACGCAAGTCATTAATCGGAGGGCTACGATATGTTAGAGAAAATTATTAGCGCCGCGATTAAACAGCGGGTGATGGTGTTAGCGCTTACTGCGATAATCGCCTTAATTGGCTACCAAGCTATGCGCATGACACCCCTTGATGCATTACCCGATCTATCAGATGTGCAAGTGATTGTGAAAACCTCTTACCCAGGGCAAGCACCACAGTTGGTAGAAGACCAGATCACTTATCCATTATCAACTGCCATGTTGGCCGTGCCTGGTGCGAAGACCGTCCGTGGCTTTTCAATGTTTGGCGACTCTTACGTCTACATTATTTTTGAAGACGGCACCGATATCTATTGGGCACGATCTCGAGTATTGGAGTACTTGTCGCAAACCCAAGGACAGCTGCCAGCCAGCGTAACACCTACCCTAGGGCCTGATGCCTCGGGAGTAGGCTGGGTATTTCAATATGCCTTGGTCGATCGCAAGGGTCAACATGACCTCGCTCAGTTGCGCTCTTTGCAAGATTGGTTCTTAAAGCTTGAGTTACAAAGCGTTGAGGGCGTATCAGAAATAGCCACTATCGGTGGTATGGAGCAGTCGTATCAAATCATTGTCGATCCGCATAAGTTAGCCCTATATCAAATCGATTTGATGACGGTTAAAAATGCCTTAGACAACTCCAACAGCTCAACGGGCGGTTCTGTCATTGAGATGGCAGAAGCGGAGTACATGATCACGTCGTCTGGCTACCGCCAAACCTTAGATGATTTTGAAGAGATCCCGCTCGGCATAGTGTCTGAGTCTGGCACCCCTATCTTGATGAAAGATGTCGCGCAGCTGCGTACCGGTCCAGCCGCTCGCCGTGGCATCGCCGAGTTGGATGGTGAAGGCGAAGTCGTTGGCGGCATTGTAGTGATGCGCTACGGCGAAAACGCGCTAGCCACCATCAACAATGTAAAAGATAAGCTAAAAGAGATTGAAAATGGTTTACCCGATGGGGTTGAGTTAGTGATCACTTACGATCGCTCAACACTGATCCTCAATTCGGTAGAGAACCTGACACATAAAGTGCTAGAAGAGATGTTAGTGGTTGGCATTATTTGTCTCGTCTTCTTGCTGCATGCCCGCTCGACACTGGTGGCGATTATTTCACTGCCAATCTCGATATTAATCAGCTTTATCGTGATGAATATTATTGGTGTTAACGCCAACATTATGAGTCTAGGGGGGATTGCCATCGCCATTGGTGCCGTGGTGGACGCCGCCATTGTGATGGTCGAAAACACCCATAAGCACCTAGAGCACTATCGTGAAAAACATAACGGTGAAGCGCCAACAGGCGATGCTCATTGGGAGCTCATCCGGCAAGCCTCAGTTGAAGTTGGGCCAGCGCTGTTTTTCAGTTTGCTGATCATCACATTGAGCTTTGTGCCTGTATTTGCACTTGAAGCGCAAGAGGGACGTTTATTCCATCCACTGGCATTTACTAAAACCTTCGCCATGGCGGCCAGTGCGATATTGGCGATCACCTTGATCCCGGTATTAATGGGTTACTTTGTTCGCGGCAAAATTCCTGACGAACGCAGAAACCCCATCAGCCGAGTATTGATTGCGATATACGAGCCAATGCTACGCTTGGTATTACGTTTTCCTAAAGTCACGATTTTGCTGGCTATTGTGGCCCTTGGCAGTGCTGTATACCCAATGACGAAAATGGGTAGCGAGTTTATGCCAGAGCTTGAAGAGGGTGACTTACTCTATATGCCGACCACCTTACCCAGCGTCAGTGCGGGTAAAGCGGCCGAGATCTTACAACAAACAGACCGATTGATTAAAACCGTGCCTGAAGTTAAACGGGTATTTGGTAAGGTCGGCCGCGCAATGACGGCAACCGATCCCGCGCCGTTAACTATGTTAGAAACCACCATCATGCTTAACCCGCCAGAGACATGGCGAGAAGGGATGACACTTGAGGGGATTATTGCTGAATTGCAAAAAACCGTCAAAGTACCAGGCATGACCAACGCATGGGTGCAGCCTATCAAAACCCGTATTGATATGCTTTCTACAGGGGTGAGAACGCCTGTCGGCATCAAAATATCAGGCGCCGATATCGATGAGCTACAACGGATTGGGACAGAGATTGAGGCTGTGGTTAGCAAGCTGCCAGGCACCGCATCGGCATTTGCCCAACGTACCAGTGGTGGACGTTATATCGATATTGAACCGGATCTTAAGAATGCGGCTCGCTACGGGATGACACTTAGAGATATCCAAGACGTGGTGCAAATGGCCATTGGTGGTATGCAAGTTGGCCAATCGATTCAAGGCCAAGAGCGCTATCCCATCAATATTCGTTACCCGCGCGAACTGCGCGATAGTCTTGAGAAACTCAAGGATTTACCGGTAATGACTAAAACCGGTAAATACTTACCTTTAGGCAATTTAGCGAGTATTACTGTAAGCGATGGTGCCCCCATGTTGGCAAGTGAAAATGGTCGCTTAATCAGTTGGGTGTTTGTTGACTTAAAAGATATCTCTATTGGTGAATACATTAAGGCAGCAAGAACAGCACTTGATGAGCAGATCCAGCTACCATCACGCTATAGCTACACCTTTGCCGGGCAGTATGAGTATATGCAGCGAGTCGAAGCCAAAATGGAGTTGGTTGTACCACTGATGCTGATCGTGATTTTTATGCTACTGATGATGACGTTCAGCTCGTTCATCCAAGCGTCAGTGATCATGCTCAGCCTGCCCTTTTCACTCGTGGGTAGCGCATGGTTGTTGTACTTTTTGGACTTCAATTTCTCGGTTGCAGTATCGGTGGGCATGATTGCACTTGCAGGTGTGGCAGCAGAGTTTGGTGTGGTGATGCAGGTATACCTGAATAACAGCATCAGAGATCGCAAAGCAGCAGGGCAATACAATCAACGTAGCGATTTATCTGAAGCACTGATCCACGGAGCCGTGATGCGTATTCGCCCTAAGGCCATGACCGTAGCGACGATCTTTTTCGGTTTACTACCGATCATGTGGGGTAGTGGTACAGGTAATGAAGTGATGCAGAAAATCGCAGCCCCTATGGTCGGCGGTATGGTGACCGCACCATTACTGTCGCTATTTGTTATTCCTGCTATTTACCTGCTTATCTATGGCAGAAATCTAGATAAAGGCATCACCACTAATAATGAGTAATGCTTTGCTTTAGTCCTAAAACAAAAAAGCACTGCCTAGAGCAGTGCTTTTTTATGTTTTACTCATAAAGGCTAGTGACAGCGACTTAACCGTGAACCAGTTGTTTTCACTTTTTGACAGCTTTTCTTTGATTTTTCAACAGTCTCATTTCCACTCTCTGAGTCGCTAGTTGACGCACATCCCATCACGCTAACCAATACAATAGGCAACATCAAGCCAATCCATTTCTTTACCATTTGTAGTCTTCCCTAAATTAATTTTATTAATAATCAAATAACCATCTTTGATTAGGCTCCGTCCTACGGAGCCAAACAAATTAACCAAACAATAAAGATTAGACAACATAAAAAACCATTAATTTACAATTACTCACACAAAACTGATGTTTACGCGATTTTCAGTTCAATGATCGAGAACACGGCACCATTAGGATCATTGACCACAGCAAAACGACCCACATTGGCTATATCGGTCGGAGGAACGCAAATCGCGCCGCCAAGTTCAACCACTTGCAGTGCTTTTGCATCACAATCGCCGACGGTAAAATAGCTCATCCAATGGGCTCGCATATCGCCCCACTCGTCAGTCATTGTCATCATACCGCCAACCTCTTGGCTTCCAACCTGCCACGCGGTGTACTCCATACCATCCATGTCCGTCACTCGCGAGCCCCATCCAAAGACATGAGAGTAAAAAGGCTTTGCGATCTTAGGCTGACGACAAGCCAGTTCCACCCAGCATAAAGTACCTTTCTCACCAGCGCGCTGAGCGCCCATATGATTGTTGGCCTGCCATAGCGCAAACTTTGCACCTTCAGGATCAGTAATCACTGCCATTCTTCCTGCCTCACCAACATCATGAGGCCCAAGCACTATGGTGCCGCCTGCACCTGCCACATCCACCAACGTATTATCGAGATCCTCTACAGCAAAGTAGATCAGCCATTGGCTTAATTCACCCGTTTTGATCATCTCAACAGGCAATTGATACATAGCCCCGAGATCGTCCCCCTCTAGATTGAACATACTATAGGTACCCTGTGGGATGGGCATGTCAACAATATCCCAAGCAAACAATGCGTGATAAAAAGGCTTGCTGACCGCAATATCTAACGATGCTAACTCTACCCAGCAAGGTTGGCCTTGAAAATATTGATCGATTTTCATTTTAATTCCCATCACAAACTCAGTTTACCCTCTTTGAAGTTAAGACTGATTTATGCGGACTGTCCAACTAATGAGGCATTGTTGGCTGATTAAAATATTGAGTGAGACTTGTCAATTGCTTAGATGGGTATATATCCCCGTTCTCTCTCAAGATGCTTGCTTTCAGTGGGAATTAAAAGTGATTTAGACAAGGCCAAGACGGTTGTGGAATAGCAGGTCTATTGCCAAGGTCTGTGACGCAGTATAAATCACTTTTAAACCCACCCAACGGGAGCGCCTGAGCGGATCCACTTCCGTGTTGCATTCTCTTATAAGGGAACCACCATTATGACAACACTGCGCCTTGAATTGAACCCGCTCAAGCAGCTCTGAAACATGCACTTTAAAGTAGAACGGGTATATACATCTCAAAGGACAACTAATGACTGATATCTGCGAGCCTCGTCTATAATATTGAAGAGGCCATTTATAAGGATATTCAGTGTCGGTATTTTTACGTAGCGTCCGCTACCTCTTTATGCCCATTTTTATTGTGTTCAGCGGTATTGCCGCTGCGCAATATTATGAGTACATTTGGCAAGCGTGGATGCCAACAATAAGTGAACTGCCACTCTACCTGCTCCCAGTGGCGGCGTTGTTGGCGTTGCAATTTAACTTTAGCCGCATCACTTACCTGGCACTGTTACTGCTTAGCTATTACCTGCTTGAGTATGGTGATATTGTTGACGCGAGTCTTATTGAGCCAATAAGCGAACCTATCTTTCTCGCCGGAACATTAATCATTATGCTATTCGCGATAACTCGCGATAGAGCCTTGTTCTCAGTGTATTCAATCAAGATTATACTCGGTATCGCGCTTTGTTTTGCCATCGCGTTTGGCTCAATAGCGATGATTTCCTTTATTAACCAACCGCCTGCCAATACGATCCCTACTGTACTGGAGCTACTAACGCCGATGCAGGTTCCAATAGGAATCGCAACGCTGGTCACCTGCATTAGCTGTGTGTCACGTGGTAGCCGAATCGATTCGACTATCACTGTCACCTTGTTTATTTGGTTATTTCAATTTTACTTACCGGCTGAATTACCACTGGCACTGCTACTCTGTTTGCTCGCTCTCGTTTATCTGCTTGCCATCTTGTTTGAGTCTCACCAGTTGGCTTACCGCGATGATCTCACCGGGCTTTATTCTCGTCGAGCACTCAATACCATGGCGCCGTCACTTAATAGTCACTACAGCGTAGCGATGGTCGATATCGACCATTTCAAAAAGTTTAATGACAATTTTGGTCACGACATTGGCGACCAAGTTTTACGGTTGGTCGCCTGTAAACTGAATAAAATTAGAGGTGGGGGTAAAGTCTACCGTTATGGCGGCGAGGAATTTGCCATAGTATTCCCCAATAAGGACGTGGAGGAGATTATGCCTCACTTAGAGGAGATTAGAATTAAAGTGAGGGATTATAAGATCGCTATACGAAATGATTCGCGAATGTTAACCAGTAAATCAAACCGGAAAGAGAGCGCGCAAATTCCAACCAAATCAGCCAACATTACCATCTCTATTGGCGTCTCTGAGCATCACGGTGAGTCCACTTTTGAGCAGACGCTAAAACGAGCAGACAAAGCGCTCTATATCGCCAAAAAGAATGGCAGAGATCGAGTGTTTGCTTAGTTAACCAGAGCCTAGCCTCTTAAAGGAGGGCTTCTAAGGCGTTGAGTATAAAAGCCATGCACGGTCTCAGTTCGAAGCCCACATGGCCGACGTTTATTATAAAGAATAAAAATAGTAGATTTGTGATTTCATTCTGATCACGATACCGCGAATAATGTCCAAGAAATTAAGGAATGCGATGGGTTTGGTTCCCGAAATCCAAGCTAACCCCACAGAGCCTACGGGAATATCATAGTCACCGGTTTCGGTCAGCTTTAGCCTGACAAAATGGTGCTTATTACTGGCATTTAGCCCCGTAGTTTGCCTCACATTGTCATCAAAACCCAGTAACGATCCTTGCGACTCGCCCGTGGCTTCGACTATCCCTTCAACTTCTGCATTAAACACTTTTCCAGGGTAAACAGCCGAGGAAAATTCCGCCATCTGGCCAACTTTAACATTACGGATAGCCTGATGATTGACTCGCATTAACACATATTTTTCGTTGGTATACATCTGCATTCTAGGGGCAACGCCAACATACTGACCTTCACGCATAATGAAGTTAGTGACATAACCGTCCGCAGGTGCGTATACCTTGGTGTTGTCTAGCTTCCACTGTGCTTGCGCTACATTTTCTATCTCGCTATTAAGGTCCGACTCACGGCCTTGCACGTTAAGGTGAGACTTCTCAATATTGAGTAGCGCCGTTTGCTCAGCCGTAACTGCCTTTTCGATTTGGCTACCATAGGTGTTCACTTGTGCCATGGCAAGATCGACCGCCGTTTGTTGTTCATCCAGTAAACTCTTGGTCACTGTGTCAGGCACTACGCGATTCTGCTCAATATAGCGGGCGAGCGTTTTCTGTTTCCAATGTAGATCTTTAGTTGCAGCATGCAGCTCATTACGACTAATGCTCACATCAGCAATGGCGACATCATGTTGCTTCAGTGCCAGTTTCACATCTTCGCTGGCTAGCGACAGTGCCACTGTTGCGCTCTGTTTAGCCACCAACGTCTTATTGAGCTCAATCTGAAACGGCTCATCATCCAGATCATAGATTAACTGACCAGCCTCAATCGTTTGATTGGGTTGTACATAGATATTATCTACCTTACCTTTTATTTGGGTATTGGCAGGCCGTAACTGAATACGTGGCGATTGCACCAAAGAGCCACCCGACATGTCCATTGGGGTGTAGTTGAGCAGGCCAACCCAAACAAACATCAGCCACCCCGTTCCGCCTAAATAAGCGAAGCTTTTACTATAAGTGTTCCACGGCATGCCGACTAAACGCAGCAGGTAGATCAATAGAGCCCAAACCGCTAAACCTTCAAGCATTGGTTTGCTCCTCATTTATCTCAAGTGGCTTTATTTCTGCATTGTTATCACTCGTGTCATCGTTACTGTTTTCTCGCCAGATATCTCGCACACGGCGCAATGCTTTTTCGCTATCAACGAACGCAACAATCACCGCAATGACCCACACCCAATGCCAGACAAAGCCTATCCAGGTGAGCGCGGTAATGAGCCCTATCTGTTGGTGCTGTTTTTTATGGGCCTTGTTAATAGGCATTTCATGGATCTTCCAGAAGCCAAATGCGGCAGCGGCAATTGTCAGCACCATCACGACACCTGCAACGCCATGTAAAGCGGCATCAACACCGGTATCGACGAACGGCATACTGAATAAACTCATAGGGAACTAGACCTTAAAATCGACTGATTGAAAAAGCAGTTTGCCCTGTCTATAAATTAGAACAAGCCAGGATACCTCTATATATCATTTAGCTCTATTCTATGATTCAATATGGTATCCACATTCGAAATATAGATGGTTATCACAATGGATACGGCATTTATCCGCTCTAGCTATATCGCGCCGGTTTTTAAGGGTGTTGAAGCTCACTATGGAATTAGTTTAAACGAGCTGTCGATCCCAGCCGCTCTGTTTGACGAACGAATGGCACTCATCCCGTTTACCGAAGTATCTAAATGGTTTATACAACTAGAGATGCTAACGGGTGATACCGACTATATGGTGAAAATTCAGCATTACCTGGATATTTCGGCACTAGAGATACCGGGAAACTGGTTCTTGTCGGCGCCTGATTTAGCCCTGTGTTTTCGGCGGATTAACCATGGGATTTGTAGCTTTCATTCTGGGGCAAGCTATTATGCGCTGCAATCAGGTAACATATTGAAATGGTGCTACAACAACCCTTATGCCAAAGAAAGGGCTCGTTCACATGATTCACTGCGGGTGGCGATCACTTTGTTTAATGCCATCAAACACTTTACCGGCAATCATTACACTTTAAAAAAGCTCAAGCTCAGCGGCCCGCCGATTAAGCAAAAAGAGACTGAAGCGATATTTGGTTGCCCCGTATCTTGGAATGCCGCACAAACTGAGTTATGGATAAGTATCGACGACTTATTCAGTTCATCACCGATGGATTATTTTCCCACCGAGACGTTAACCACTTCAGTGTCACTCGCTCAGCTTGAAAGTTATTTGAACATGCCACAGCCCTCTGACCTACCCAAAGTGCTCTACGAAATGATCAACTATGCTCGCTATTATGATCTACCCACGGTGGTTTCTGTCGCAGAACTCTTTGGGATCTCAGGGCAGCAACTGCAACGGCGTTTGCTAAAAATAGGCTTTAGCTTCACCCACATATCGGGTTATATATTGTGTAATCAAGCAATCAAATACATGTTGGAAGGAAAAGATTTAGCCGAGATAGCACAACGCTTAGGCTATGCAAATGCTCATAGTTTCAGTCGCTCCTTTGCTCGCTTTAGAAAGCAAACCCCGACGCAATATATGAGCAAGATAAACCGACAAAACAAAAAGCCTCTATAAAAGAGGCTTTTTAATCATACAGATGAATGATGCTGATTAACCGTAAACGGGCAATATACCAGCCATGGCCAGTAAGTGGCATGCGCCAGTGACCAAACCAAAAATGATGATGACGACGATCAAAGGCGTGCCACCTGGCACTTTAAAACTGTCACTGTCTGCAAATATTTGTCGTGATTTATAGGCCATCATAGCAGGGACTATCGCTGCCCAAATAGTTGCCGCTAATGCTGCAAAACCAATAGCAATTAAGAACCCGTTGGGAAATAGCAAGCCCAAAATAGTTGGCGGTATAAATGTTACTGCGGCGGTCTTTAAGCGGCCTTGACGAGATTCATCAAAACCAAACAGATCCGCAAGGTAATCAAATAAGCCTAAGGTGACACCGAGGAATGATGAAGCAACGGCAAGGTTGGCAAATAACGACAACATGGTGTTAAGCCAGCGACTGGCTATCACTTCTGACAATGCCCCAACCAATATGCCCATATTGCCGCCTTGAGCGATAATATCAATAAACTGACTGCGTGGAATATTACCCATGGTCGCCACTAACCAGCAGCTATAAATAACGAGTGCGATGAAGGTACCAATGAAGATGGCTTTAATAATCGTCTTTGGTTGATTACCGTAATACTTTACCAGGCTAGGCACGTTACCGTGGTAGCCAAAGCTTGCTAAGCCAAAGGGCAAAGCCGCAAGTAAATATGGCGCATAACTGGTTTCGCCATCAGGCACAAACAACTTAGTGGTATCCACATCGATCAGCAGATTACCTACGGCAATAAAGAACGTAATAATCATACCACCCAGCATAATAGTGGTAATTCTATCGACCGCTTTAGTGCTGATAATAACGATTGACGCTAATACGGCGGCAAAAATTAGTCCGGCAATACTTTGCGGTAAGTTAATCCCAAGCCCTGCAAGGCTATGGTTAACAATCGAGCTGCCGCCACTAATGTAAGCATAGGTCAAAATATACAGTACAAAGGCAATTGAGAGCCCGTTGATGATACGCCAGAACTGACCCAATGTTGTTTTCGTTAATGTGTCAAAACTCGCACCCGGTTTAAAGTGCAAATTAGTCTCGAGCAACATCAGCCCCGACACCAACATGCAAAACCATATGCCAACCAGCATCAGCATTGAATAGCCAAACCACATCCCAGCGCCCACAACAGGCAACGAGAACATGCCCGCTCCAACAGTGGTGCCGGCGATGATCATTGCGCCGCCTAACACCGATTTTCCAGCAGACTTATTCTTGGCCGCGTTCATATGATTGGCCATTAGCTATTTTGCTCCGCATTAACACTATCGACTATTGTTTGCCTTACCAATGAACGCAGCAGTAAATTGGCTCTGTCTTTAATCCGTTTGATATCACTGCACCCTTCGCTATCCGTTAGATGACCTAACTCTTTTAATTTAACGCTGAGCGTGGCGTATAGCTTCTTGTCGTAAAACTCTGGCGCCGTAATACCGTGAAGCGCTCCCAGCCTTTGTGCAAGACGGTGGCTGTCGCGTTCAAGCTCCGAGCGTTCCATGTTCGGTTTTACTGCCAACAAATTAAACAAAATGGCGTAACGTTGCATGGTTTCGTCTATCGTGCCAGACAACAGCAGCAACTTATTCACCTTATTATCAGCAACAGTGAAATGACCATTTTCAGCCACTAAGCCTTGCGCGACAAAAATATCTAGAATGCGGTGTGTATAGGCTGCCGGATCCTCAATGCCCATAAACAGTTCCGCTTTCAGCAACGGATAAAAATCACTGACAAAGCTAAGCACATCATCACGAGTACACTGCTCTTTACGCAGCAAGCAAGCGGCAATTAGCGAGGGGACAACCATTAAATGAATAATGTTGTTACGATAATAAGTCATTGTAATTGCAATGCTATCATCGATGGAAATGATATCCCCAAGCGAATCACTTTCAATTTTAATCTTTTTCAGTTCCAGACCATGAGATACAAGGTCTTTACCGCTGCCTTCTGGTACCGATGTGTATTCGGTATAAGGCAACTCTTTTAATAACGTGAGATAAAGGTCCAACTGCTTTTCTAGCTGGCTACGCTCTAACGCATTTTGCTCAGATGCTAGCAAAACTAAGCTGGTTAACGTCACTGCACTTACCGCAGCAGCATCGTTAATGTTAGTCATCACCTCTCTGGCCAACTTGTTCACCGCTGGTGTAAACCATGGTTGCTTTTGTTCTGGGTCTTGGACGATATCTTCACGCCACGTTGGCACTTCATCGTTCAAGAAATTGTGTAAGGTAATTGGCTTACCAAAATTCACATAGCCTTGGCCGAAATTACCTAACTTTCGAATCGCACCAAACACTTGCCAAACCGACTCTTTCTTCTTCTTTTTACCACTTAATTCTTTGTGATAAGTCGCCACTTCCATTACATGGTCATAACCAAGATAAACCGGCACTAAAGTGACAGGACGTTCAACACCGCGCAGTACACTGTTAAGCGTCATGGCGATCATGCCTGTTTTAGGGGCCAATAAACGACCTGTGCGTGAGCGGCCACCTTCGGTAAAGTACTCAACCGGATAACCCTTAGTAAAGAGTTGATCGAGGTATTCACGGAATACCGCGGTATAGAGCTTATTACCGCGAAAACTTCGGCGAATAAAGAATGCGCCACCACGGCGGAACATAGGTCCTGCTGGCCAGAAGTTAAGATTAATGCCGGCAGCAATATGCGGCGGCACCATGCCTTGATAATAGAGGATGTAAGACAGCAACAAATAATCCATGTGGCTGCGATGACACGGTACATAGACGATTTCATGACCATCATGGTGCAACTGACGAACCTGCTCCGCACCCTTAATATTGATACCTTTATAAAGCTTATTCCACAACCAAGTAAGAAAACGCTCGGTAATACGCACTAAGCTATCGGAGTAATCCGCCGCGACTTCATCTAGATACTCCATCGCTTTTGCACGCGCTTCTGATTCGGAGATTTTTTTATTTGTCGCTTCTTCTTTAATGGCTCGGGTAATTGATTCTGACTTTAGCAAAGCATGGAACAGAGCTTGGCGCTTAGGCAGCTGAGGCCCAGTCATTACTTTACGTTGACGCTGAAAATGCACTCGCGCGACACGGGCTAGTTTTTGTGCGATGCGCTTATCAGTACCATGTTCGTCTGCCATATAACGCAGAGAAACAGCATTAGAAAACTGCACAAAGTTGTGTCGACCGAGAAACAAGATCATCAAGCACTTGCGTAACCAAGTCGGATTTTGACGCTCCAACACAGCAGCGCGCATGGTGTCGTCTTCTTTGCCTGGGGTTCGTCCCCAATAAAGACTCACAGGAACTAGCTGAATATCTAATTCTTCATTTTGCTTATGCACACTCAATAGGCGCTTAAAGCAATGCAAATACTGTTCGGCACTTTCTCTTTCGCCAAATAGAGGCTTGCTACCTTCAAGGCAGACAACGCGCGGCGCAGTCACCCCGTTAACCTCTAAGTCATTATATGGGCTAGGTAAACCGAATTTACCGGTTATCTCACTAAGAGCTGCTATGTCACTAACAGATTCTGTTTTCATGACATAAACGAGTGGCTTGCTTGGATCGAGATTGAGGTCTTCAAAAGGATCATGAGGCACTACAATAGTGTGCACGAGCTTTTTTTGGATCCAGCGTAATGATTTAAACCAAAGAGAGTCTTTTTTCGACATGATTCGCTTGCAGTATAGTCGCTTCTAATAACCCCGTAGAATACCAGAATTTCGGAGTGTTTGCGCAATTGCTTTATAATGGCACTCGGAAACATTTGCGTATTTATAGAACAATGACTTAAGCCATCATAAGTCTATGTATATCCTGCCTATCAGGATTAAATCTCGTTCATCCCTCCTTAATCTCTCAGCCCCACCCTAGTGCTAATAAATTCAACTTTAACATAAATTTGGTTAATACTTGCGCGAACAGAAATACTGTATATACTGACAGTTACTGTATGGAAAGACAGGCTTAATAATGAGACCACTTACACCACGTCAAGCTGAAATTTTAGAGCTAATTAAACGCAATATTACAGACACAGGTATGCCACCCACCCGTGCTGAAATAGCCAAACGTTTAGGCTTTAAATCTGCCAATGCAGCCGAAGAGCACTTAAAAGCTTTAGCGAAGAAAGGCTGTATTGAGATCATGCCAGGTACCTCTCGAGGAATTAAGTTAATTCAAGATGATACCGAAGATGCCGACCTTGGTTTACCGCTTATTGGTCAAGTGGCCGCAGGTGAACCTATTCTGGCTCAAGAACATGTAGAGCAACATTATAAAATTGATCCTACCATGTTCCGCCCGTCAGCCGACTTTCTGCTTAAAGTACGCGGTGACAGCATGAAAAACATCGGCATACTTGAAGGCGATTTGCTTGCAGTGCATAAGATCCAACATGCAAGCAACGGTCAAGTTGTGGTGGCACGAGTAGAAGATGAAGTCACGGTTAAACGCTTTGAAAAGAAAGGCAATAAAGTTTATTTACATGCTGAGAATGAAGATTATTCACCGATAGAAGTTGATCTGGCAAACCAAAGCTTAAGTATTGAAGGTTTAGCCGTTGGCGTGATCCGTAATGGAGATTGGCAATGAACAAATTATTAGGTGTAAGCCCGCGTCACCCTGGCCTTTGGCAAGATATACCTGCTCAAGCTATGTCTAAAAAGGTAAATACAGATATCGAAACTATGGTATCTCACACTCAGGGGCGCACTGAATTAAAACAGATTAGTGGCCAACTTGCTCAACTGAGCCAACAAGGTCGCTGGATTGTATTAATTAGCCCACCTAATATCGGTTACAAACAGATGCTCGCTTCTGCTGGCGTCCGCATGGATAGAATCCTACTGGTACACGCAAAAGATGAATTCGAAACACTTTGGGCTATGGAAAAAGCGCTCACGAGTGGCACATCAAGCGCGGTAATAACCTGGACGAATGAAGTCGATGCACGAGACAGTAGACGACTGCAGTTAGTCGCAAAGAGTGCTCAAGCGGTGGGTATCATTATTGAAAATGCGAATGCTCACTTACCTGACAGCACAATAAATACACAGGACGAGCGGTTTAAACAAGGTTCACTGTTCGCAGCAGTCCATTAAGCAATTCTTTCTATTACAAATCTAGTCTCTAAAGCAAAGCTCCCTTAACGGGAGCTTTTTTATTACTGCTGCTAAGCAAATGAATCAAAAAGTGATCTTGATCAATATTTCAACACCAAGTAGGGTAGGTACTGATAACAACGATATATTGTTATATCCGAGCGATTTAGTCGTCGGTCTTTATGTATGGACTGTAGATCCTTAAAGAGTATATGAAGACTGAGATCGGCCTGATATATTTCAGCCGTAGGTGCCAGTGTGGTTACACTAACCAGTATTAAAATACTGAAATTATATAAAGTCTAATCGATAGTCGAAACATAACGACACGATGGATAAACCACTCGCGCACTTTGAAGTCATCGTTGCTTTTTTGGGAACTGAAGAGTTTACATAGAGCAGAGACTTACTGTGTGACTCTTCTTTGTCTTGTTGACAGAGGAGAAGTCTAGTGAAGCAATTGTTGTACTGTGTGTTGGCGCTAATATTTTCGCCTACACTGTTTGCATCAGAAATGCCGTTTAATATGACAGAAGGCGTGACGGAGATCAGTGGTAAGGTTTATAACCTCCATATGATTATCCTTTATATCTGCTGTGCTATTGGCATTGTTGTTTTTGGCGCAATGATTTATGCCATGATCAACCATCGCAAATCAAAAGGCGCAGTCGCCGCCAACTTTCATGAAAGTACTAAAGTCGAGATTTTATGGACTGTAGTGCCTTTTATTATTCTTATAATCATGGCTATTCCCGCAACCAAAACCTTGATTGCAATGGAAGACCCCAGTAATGCTGACCTCACCATTAAAATAACAGGTTCGCAGTGGAAGTGGCATTACAGCTATTTCGATAAAGACGTTGAGTTTTATAGCTTAATGTCGACTCCTAGAGCACAAATAGAGGGCACCGAAGCTAAAGGTGAACACTATTTGCTTGAAGTAGACAAACATCTCGTATTACCCATTAATCGTAAAGTACGCTTTTTGATGACATCTGATGACGTTATCCACTCATGGTGGGTCCCGGCTTTTGCTGTCAAAAAAGATGCTAACCCCGGTTTTATCAATGAAGCTTGGACACGAATTGATAAGCCCGGTATTTATCGTGGTCAATGCGCTGAATTGTGCGGTAAAGACCACGGATTTATGCCGATTGTTGTCGAAGCGCTTTCAGAAGCAGACTTCGATAAGTGGTTACTTGCCCAGCAGCAACAAGCTAATAATGCTGAAGCTGAAGCAGAGGCCGCACTTTCGCAAACCTTAACCATGGACGAACTCATGGCTCAAGGTGAGCAAATCTATCTCGCTCAATGTGCTGCATGTCATCAACCCAATGGTGCAGGTCTGCCTGGCGTATTCCCTTCTCTTATTGGCAGCCCAATTACCACCGGCCCCGTCGGCGCCCATGTCGATATCGTCGTCAATGGTAAGCCTGGTACTGCTATGCAAGCATTTGCTAAACAGCTGACTGCAACTGAAATTGCTGCCGTGGTGACTTTTGAGCGTAATGCTTGGGGCAATAACTCAGGCGATACAGTTCAAGCCGCGGATGTGAGCTCTGCTAGCGCGAGTTCAAGCCCAGCTGCATCCAGCGATCCCAACACCGTAATCCCGGTCACTTTACCTGCCAGCTTACCTGAGGCAGAACAAGTTAAAGCTGTGGCTTTAGATGACTTAACAATGGATGAGCTTATGGTCATGGGAGAGAAAGTCTACATGACCAGTTGTGTTGCTTGTCACCAAGCGGCAGGAACGGGTTTACCCGGCGCCTTTCCATCGTTAGTGGGGAGCGCAGTGATTACCGGCCCAGTAACGGGTCATCTCGATACTGTTATCAATGGCAAACCGGGTACTGCTATGCAGGCATTTACCTCGCTACTGACACCACAACAGCTTGCAGCTGTGGTGACTTATGAGCGCAATGCATGGGGTAATAACTCAGGTGATGCTGTTCAAGCTTCTGACGTTGTTGGTCACGGAAAGTAAGGGATTAAAATGAGCACAATCACACAAGACTCACCAGCAGCTCAGGACGATCACCATGATGACCATCATCATGGTGCGCCGAAAGGCATCATGCGCTGGATTTTAACCACCAACCATAAAGATATCGGCACGCTCTACCTGTGGTTCAGTTTTATTATGTTCCTTACGGGTGGCGCGATGGCGATGGTTATTCGCGCCGAGTTATTTCAGCCCGGTTTACAGTTAGTCGAACCTAACTTTTTCAATCAGATGACCACAGTGCACGGCCTAGTCATGGTATTTGGTGCGGTTATGCCAGCCTTTACAGGCTTGGCTAACTGGCTTATTCCAATGATGATCGGTGCACCTGACATGGCACTGCCTCGTATGAATAACTGGAGCTTTTGGATCTTACCTTTTGCTTTCACAATTCTATTGAGCTCATTGTTTATGGAAGGTGGAGGGCCCAACTTTGGTTGGACTTTCTACGCGCCACTATCGACCACTTATAGCCCAGACAGTACTGCGCTGTTCGTTTTTGCCATTCACATCATGGGGATAAGTTCGATAATGGGGGCGATTAACGTTATCGTCACCATCGTCAATATGCGCGCCCCCGGCATGTCGTGGATGAAGCTGCCGTTATTTGTTTGGACCTGGTTAATAACCGCATTCTTGTTGATCGCGGTGATGCCGGTGCTTGCGGGCACCGTCACCATGGTATTAACCGATAAGTATTTTGGTACTGCATTCTTTGATGCCGCAGGTGGTGGTGATCCCGTGATGTTCCAGCATATTTTCTGGTTCTTCGGCCACCCTGAAGTTTACATCATGATCTTACCCTCTTTCGGTATTATCTCTGCCATCGTTCCCGCCTTTAGTCGCAAACCATTATTTGGTTACGCGTCGATGGTGTATGCCACCGCGAGTATCGCCGTGCTGTCATTTTTGGTATGGGCACACCACATGTTTACCACGGGGATGCCGGTGTTTGCCGAGCTTTTCTTCATGTATTGCACTATGCTCATTGCAGTACCTACGGGGGTAAAAGTCTTTAACTGGGTTGCGACTATGTGGCGCGGATCAATCAGTTTTGAAACCCCAATGCTATTCGCAGTTGCGTTTATCATACTCTTTACCATTGGCGGATTTTCAGGCTTGATGTTGGCTATTACCCCTGCTGATTTTCAGTATCACGACACCTACTTCGTGGTGGCTCATTTCCACTATGTACTTGTCACCGGAGCCATATTCTCCATCATGGCAGCAGCGTACTATTGGCTGCCTAAGTGGACCGGCAACATGTACAGCGAAACTTTAGGACGCTGGCATTTTTGGTGCTCAGTTATCTCAGTGAATGTACTGTTTTTCCCAATGCACTTCCTCGGGTTAGCAGGTATGCCTCGCCGAATCCCCGATTATGCGATTCAATTTGCTGACGTAAACCAGATTGTATCGATTGGTGGTTTTGCCTTTGGTTTGTCTCAATTTATCTTTTTGGCTGTAGTGATCAAGTGTATCCGCGGTGGTGAGAAAGCCCCTGCCAAGCCTTGGGAAGGAGCCGAAGGTTTAGAATGGACCATTCCAAGTCCGGCGCCATATCACTCATTTACCACACCACCTGAGGTGAAGTAGAGATGAATCAGGCACAGAGTAAGTCTAATCGTAAGCTTATCGGTATGCTCCTGCTTGGCGCTGTCGGTATGTTTGGCTTTGGTTTTGCTTTGGTGCCTTTATATGATGTGCTGTGCGACACCTTAGGTATTAATGGCAAAACCCAAAGTACTGCCAGTGTTTATAAGCCCATCACGGTAGATAAAAGTAGAACGGTCACTGTTGAGTTTGTTTCCCAAGTGCAAAGTGATATGCCTTGGGAATTCAAACCTGAAGTGAACACCATGCAGGTCCACCCCGGAGAGTTAATACGTACCCACTTTGTTGCTAAGAATTTGTCAGCGAAACACATCGTTGGCCAAGCAATACCGTCAGTATCTCCTGGACTAGGCGCCGCCTACTTTAATAAAACTGAATGTTTCTGTTTCAATCAGCAAGTGTTAGCCGCAAACGCTAGCGCAGATCTACCACTCATCTTTTATGTGGACCCTGAATTACCGGACTCCATTTCAACCTTGACCCTCTCTTATACCCTCTACAACATCACCGACAAAGGCTATGTCGAAAATGTTGCAGAGTAAGGAGCTGCAAGATGAACAAAATATATGTACCGAACAATGTGCTAGCACTGCACACCGGGCTGCTAATTGGCGCTGTCGATAGTGTAGAGCAAGGAGCAACACCATGACGACCAAGCACGAACCTTATTATGTGCCTGCACAAAGTGCTTGGCCGATTATTGGTGCAGTTGGACTCTTCCTCATCGCATTTGGTGCGGGTAGCTATGTCTCTGAATTAAAAAACGGCGGCGGCAACGGCGGTTATATTTTGCTTGCTGGCATCGCGGTCATTATTTTTATGCTTTTTGGCTGGTTTAGAACTGTGATTGCAGAATCAATGGCAGGTCTTTATTCAAAACAGATGGATCGCTCATTTAGACAAGGCATGAGTTGGTTTATCTTTTCAGAAGTGATGTTCTTCGGCGCCTTTTTTGGTGCGCTGTTCTACGCCAGAATGATTGCTATACCTTGGCTGGGCGGCGCATCAAACAATGCGATGACCCATGAAGTGCTTTGGCCAGCATTTGAAGCCGTGTGGCCACTGGTTACCACGCCTGGAGGCACCACAACTGAAGCCATGGGCTGGACCGGATTACCGCTATACAACACATTGATCCTACTAACGTCATCAGTCACTTTGCATTTTGCTCACGTTGGATTAGAGAGCAATAAACGCAAAGCACTCACTATCTGGCTAGCATTCACTATCTTGTTGGGGATTGGCTTTTTATTCCTGCAAGCTGAGGAGTACATTCACGCTTACCAAGAGATGGGGCTGACGCTGGATTCTGGCGTCTACGGTAATACCTTTTTCTTACTTACCGGCTTTCATGGTATGCACGTGACCTTAGGAACTGTGTTTCTAATTGTACTGTTTTTTAGAGTGCTTAAAGGCCATTTCACACCAGAACATCACTTTGCTTTTCAAGCAGGTAGCTGGTATTGGCACTTTGTTGACGTAGTTTGGTTGTGCCTATTTATATTTGTTTATGTACTCTAATTTAAACATAAATAGCACAAAAATAACGGCTTAATAAGGTCTGGGATTGGGCGTGATAATCCCAGTCCCTAATGCCAATAAAAGCAACATGACCACCAGCACAGAAAAGACAACTCGGCGACCCAAATATTGGCTCATAGGAACACTCTTTTCTCCTTTAACCATCACAAACAAGGCACGGCCTAAATTAACTAATATGAACAGTAGTAGCAGTACTAAAACCAATTTAAAAACCAATAGTGTATTCATTAAGTTTCCTAATATAGGGGCTGTGGGTGCTTGGTGCTTTATTGTACTTTCTACTTTGATAGTGTTTTCTATTTTGGTCAAGCTCGGTTTCTGGCAGTTGGAGCGCGCGGAGCAAAAGCAACAATGGCAAGCTGCGCTGAGCGCACGTCAAAACGCAACGGTGCTCAGTTTTGACCAGCTTCTCGCCCAAGCTAACAATGAAAATCTAACAGGCTACAAACTTAGCACTCAAGCCACACCAACTCTGAAACAGGTCTTTCTTCTCGATAATCAGACGGTCGATGGCAGAGTCGGTTATTTGGCTTACCAAGCATTTGAAATTGCTCCCGCTAAACCCTGGTTATTAGTCGAATTAGGATTTGCGCAAGGCGGCATTGATCGTGCGGTGTTGCCCAAAGTCGCAGCAATCACAAAACCTCTGCAGCTTACGGGTCGGGTCTACCAAAAAGAGATGAACCCGATGAGCTCCGATTTAATGCCTGAACTCGGTTGGCCCAAGCGTATTCAAAACTTAAATATTGAGCAGTTGGCCTTATTGATAGACCAGCCGCTAGCGCGCGCGGTACTGCAACCCAACAATATCCCAAACGATACGCGCATTCATCCATGGCAACCCATTCCGCTATCGGCGCAGAAACATCAGGGGTACGCCGTGCAATGGTTTAGCATGGCTGCTGTATTTGGGATCATCATGCTGTATCTACTTTTTCGCAAATTAAAACAACAAGATAAATAACCAAATTAAAAACTTACATCGCTATTGCTAAGCAAGAATAGACAATGTAGGTTAGAAAATAGACTTCCTAGCCGTTCCGGGAAGTGTTGATATTAAACTGTTCGCTATCGCCGTAGTTTTGCTTATAGCACAAAGCTGTATTGGTAATGACTGGCCACTTTCCTTTAAACGGGTAAAGCGGCCGCAAAGGTGATGCGAGACATAAAATAACATAGAGGAGATGGAATGAACTCCCCCCAAAAGAACGGTAAAAAGATTTTATTACTGCTATGCCTGGCTTTTGCTATCCCTGTAATTGCTGCCAAAGTGATCCTCAGTTTTGAGCTGTATAACGGTGGGGCAACCAACAAAGGCGAGCTGCTTAACGTTGGGATTAACTACCAAAGTCTTGACATGCCCAACCCCCAACCTCAAGAGTGGCAACTGCTCTATCAGCTACCCACCATTTGCGATAACACCTGCAAAGATAGACTGTATATTTTACAACAGAGCCATACTGCACTCGGGCGAAATCAAGATCGAGTTCATACGATTATTATGCTAAATGAGCACAGTGATCTTGCAGCGCTCGAGTCATTTGATTTTGTCACTGCCACCCCTAATGTAGCTTTGAGCAAACTACTCAACAATCAAGAGTTCATCATTGTTGACCCCCTCGGCAGTATGGTGATGAGTTACCCCATAACAACCGATCATCAAGCACAAATAATGCAAGGCAAAGCCATCATTGCCGATTTAAGGAAGATGCTTAAACTGTCGAGGATTGGCTAATGGATATTAAGCCGCTGCTAAAGATCACCTTAGTTTTTACTCTATGCGTGATTATGATGGGTGCGTATACGCGTTTATCTGATGCTGGTCTCGGTTGCCCTGATTGGCCGGGATGCTACGGTATGATCAAGGTTCCCACAGCAAGCCATGAGTTAACGGCAGTTAAAGATGCCTTTCCTGAATATACCGTTGAGGCTGATAAAGCATGGCTTGAGATGATCCATCGCTACATTGCCGGTGCATTAGGCTTAATGGTGCTTGTTATCTTAATCATGAGCCTACGAAAAGCAGACGCACCGAAAAAGCTGCCTATGTTCATCGCAGCACTGATTGTTTTTCAGGCAGTGCTCGGCATGTGGACTGTCACCATGAAATTAATGCCCATTGTAGTGATGTCGCACCTGATTGGCGGATTCGCTCTTTTCTCGTTACTACTGCTACTTTATTTACGCAGTAAACCACTGCGGATCCCAGGCGGCGATGCGCCTGCAAGAAAGTTATCAACCTTGGCTTTGATGTGCATCGGCGTACTGCTATTACAAATTGTTTTAGGCGGTTGGACTTCATCTAACTATGCCGCACTGGCTTGCACCTCTCTGCCTATTTGCGAAGGTAATTGGGTCGATAACTTAAATTTTAGCAGCGCATTTTCACCGTTTCAAGGCGACCATCCAAGCTATGAATATGGTGTGTTAGATTATTCAGCACGCATGACCATTCATGTAGCACATCGTATTGGTGCCATTATTACCGCTGCCATGTTGCTGTTTTTAGCCTTCAGATTAGTCACTAAAGCGCTGTCTTCAACTATCCGCAATGCGGCATGGTTACTGGCCGTGCTAGTGGTATTGCAAGTCATTCTTGGTATTAGCAATGTGGTTTTACATTTGCCTTTGGGCATCGCAGTATCCCATAACGCTGGCGCGGCTTTGTTATTACTGACGTTAGTCTTTATCAATTATGCCTTGTGGCGTAAGGCATAACGGCAACGCTTTACTAGAGACAGTTTTACGATATAAAAAGCAATAATAATCAATGTACCGACTTAATTAATTTATGTTCCACGAGTGAATATAACGAGGTTTCAGCCATGGAAAAACAGATAACACTACCCAGAAACCCAGCTACGCCACTCTTCCAGTGGCGTGCCTATTATGAAATGACCAAGCCCAAAGTGGTGGCACTCATGCTACTGACTGTTTTGGTCGGAATGTGCTTGGCTGTGCCAGGGACGGTACCATTACAACCACTGATTGCCGGTATGGCGGGGATTGGCATGATGGCAGGTGCCGCAGCAGCCTTTAATCATCTTATCGACCGCCGTATTGATGGATTAATGGCAAGAACCTATAACCGTCCACTGCCCAAAGGCAAAGTCTCTATCGCCAAAGCGCTGGTGTTCTCTTTTGGTATTGGCATATTGGGCTTTGTCATTCTTTATACGTTAGTCAATGAGTTAACCGCTTGGTTAACCTTTGCCAGTTTGATTGGTTATGCCGTGGTTTACACTGCTTATTTGAAACGTGCAACACCGCAAAATATCGTCGTCGGAGGACTTGCGGGTGCCATGCCTCCTCTATTGGGTTGGACCTCGGTCACAGGTGAGTTTCACGGTAATGCTTTGTTGCTAGTGATCATTATTTTTGCATGGACTCCACCTCATTTTTGGGCGTTAGCAATTCATCGAAGAGCCGAGTACGCCAAAGTTGATATTCCGATGCTGCCAGTCACTCATGGAGTTGAATTCACTAAGACCTGTATTTTCCTCTATACCATTCTTTTAGCCATTGCTTGCCTATTACCAGTGCTTGTCGGCATGTGTGGTCCTGTGTATCTGGTCAGCTCTACGCTATTAAGCGCAGGCTTTATCTACAAAGCATGGCAACTTAAGTTCCATGAAACGCCCGGCTTAGCAATGAACGTATTTAGGTTCTCTATCTATCACCTCATGCTGCTGTTTATTGCGTTGCTAGTTGACCACTATCTCTGGGTGTAAGTTATAGGCTTAAATTCTGGCTGTCATACTCGGTAAATAGCACCACAAAAGAAAAGGCTAAACACGATGAAACTATCATGGATTATTGCTGCTGTAATATTGGCAGCAGCGGGGGTGTTGGCAGCGATACAATTCAGTCAGCCTAAAACGCTGGCCTTACAAACCAGCTTCGAATTTCCGACACCACAAGCCATTGCGCCTTTTACACTCACTGACCAGCATGGTAATCGTTTTAGTAATGATGACTTAACGGGCCATTGGAGCCTCTTTTTCATCGGTTACACCTCCTGCCCAGATGTATGTCCTACCACGATGGGTAAGCTAACAGCAGCTTACCCACTATTATCTGAAAACACCGACCTGCAGGTCATTTTCCTATCAGTGGATCCTGACCGGGACTCGACTGACACCTTGCTCAATTATGCCAACTTCTTCAATCCTGAGTTTGTTGCCGTAACGGGCGAGCATAAACAGCTTTACCCCCTCACTCGCAGTTTGGGCTTTGTTTATGCCATGGTGGGTGACGGCGATAATTACCAAGTGGATCACAGTGCTTCATTTGCGCTGATTTCACCGCAAGGTGAGAAAGTGGCGATTATCAAGCCAAAGTCAGACACTCCTGGCAAACTGCCACAAATTAAAAACAGTGCATTAATCCACGATGTGAAGGCTTTGATTGATAAGTATAATAATGGTTAGCTAGCCAGTTTAGTCTGGCGGTTTCATTGTCCTCGATGCGATCACGGTAATTAGGACATGCTATCCAGTTCCGACCGTAGAACACTGGAACCACAAATACGTCAAGCTGAGCTTGACCAAGGTCGTGGCGCTTCACCCACACCAGAGCCAAGGGGCAAAGCGCTTGCGCCCCTTGACAATCCCTCAGCGCCCCGGCGAAATTTCTGAAAAGCGAAACTTCCAACGGGGAAGATTGGTGTTATCCGTCAGCTATAGATTAACTATCTAATCTTTTGTCTTAAATTGAAAACTAAAGTGCCGAAAAATTGTGCTTTCAAATCCATATAAGATGCGGCTGACGCCATCCAAAACAGGCCCAATTCTGTTCCATACAGAATTTAGCATTTCCTCCGTCCATGGAGGTCAGATGTTTCCTTTGAACTCACATGGTCCCTCTCTTTATATAAAGAGCCTCTGCTGCGTCTGCACATCCGCCGACCGCTGGTCATTGGAACTACAGATGCTAAAGCTGACTCGATACTTACAATTCCCCTTCACACTTATGCCTAAGCGATACATAACAAACAATTAAAATCAGATAAAATACCGTTGGATTTTGCTATTACTAAACCGACTTTAGCCAAGCTATACTTCGCCTATTAACAGGCGAAAACCCAACCTGGAGAAGCTTCTGTGTCCATTAACATTCGATTAGAAAAACCTAGCGATATTGCTACTATTCATCAGGTTACTGCTACTGCATTTTTTAATGCACCACATACAGATCATACTGAACAATTTATTGTCGATGCTTTGCGAGATTCCGGAGCGCTATCTGTTTCTATTGTCGCCGAAGACTCAGCTAAAATAGTTGGCCATGTTGCTCTGTCACCAGTAACAATTACAGATGGTTCTGTTGATTGGTATGGTTTAGGACCAATCTCTGTCATTCCAACAGAGCAAAGTAAGGGCATAGGCTCTGCGCTAATGCATGCCGCCCTGAAGGAGTTAAACAATCTCAACGCGAATGGCTGTGTATTACTGGGCTACCCTGGTTTTTATCGTCAATTTGGCTTTGAGCCGATAGAGGGCTTAGTGCTTGCTGATGTTCCAGCTGAATATTTTCAAGCTGTATTACTGCAAGGTGTCCGCCCAACGGGAGCTGTGACTTATCATGAGGCATTTTTAGCTAAGGGATAACTGGGTTTAACTCGCTTACATCAAAACAACTCCTCTGCCAGTGTCATTCTATTTTAAGTCATAGAATGACACTGACCACGAGGCCTTATCACTAGCTCAACGAGTGATAAGGATCGGTGCCCTATTCCGCTACCCACTCGCCATTATCTTTGGCTCTAACCCAAGGCTGTGAGAACCAGTAATAACCACCTTGGTGCTTACTGGGTGCGGTACAGTTATAGCGTGAACGCCCCACGGGAAGGTCACGCGAAAGCTAGCCAGACATCCATGTCTGGACTTACGCCATTTACTCCAACGCACTTCGGCAACTTCGATGAGGAGTTAGCGTTTTCTGTGAGATGATTTGTGCATTCATACATCTAGTTTCTATTTCTAACTCAAATGTTGAAAGTTTACGCTTTTATAACCCAGTGTAGATGCGGCTGAGGCCTTCGAAAACAGGGATGTTTTCGTTGAGCTTACAGGGATGTACTAGCAGCGAGCCTCAGTTGCGTCTACACATGCGCCGACCGCAGGTCATTGGAACCACTGTTGCCCAAAATCGAGTTACCAAGGGCAATCCTAAATAAGAACTGTACACCCTTGGTAAACCCTAGCAGCAAACCCCTTGCAGATTAAGACTCTGAGACCTTATTCTGCAATCCAGGTACCATCAGCTTTTGGTCGAACCCAAGGCTGTGAAAACCAATAATAACCGCCTTGATGCTTACTGGGCGCAGTACAGTTATAACGTGAACGCCCCGCGGGAAGGTCAAGTTCAGCGCGAATGGTAAACTCATCGTCGCTAATCCAGTTGGGCTTTTTTGCCCCCTGCCCTTGAATAAAACACATCAGCTGCGACGCATTAATGTCTTCCATATCCAGCTTCACTTTAATCTCAGGACGCCACTTTCCATATTGCAGTTGTGGGTCACTATGGGTCTGTTCCATTACCGGCATATTAAGGCTATGCAGCTTGACCTTTAGACTATCGAGGTTGGCATAAGCTCCTGCGACTGGGAACCTTGGCAATGCCGTTAAAGGTGAGTATGGACCCGCGGCACCTGATTGCTGACCAAATGCCACAAAACCATGTTTCTTGAGCATATCTTCTATCTGCTGATTGTACTCACCATAAGGGTAAGCCAGCATTTTGTGATTCTGACCCGTCGCTTGGGCAATCTCAGCTTCGGTGCGCAAAATATTATTCTCTATACGCGCTAACCATTGCGGCTCAGTCTCGCCTTTCTCCATGCGAATGAGGTGTTCATGTCCCCATGTATGGTTGGCTATTTCAGCCCCCTCTTCTGACAAAATAATCAGCTGTTGCCAACTCATCATTTCGCCATACTTTTTCTGAATAGGTTCCACTGAGACAAAAAGCGTGTAGGGGAATTTGTATTGCTTTAAGATGGGATGCGCCGTGTTAGCAATGCTGGGATAACCATCATCAAAAGTGATTGCGATCGTTTTAGCGGGCAATTGTTGCTTGGCTTTTACCGAAGCGACGACCTCAGACAGTGGCACGACATTGAAATTGTTTTCCGCTAGATACTGCATCTGCTCTTTAAATTGCGCAGGCGTAACGCTAGTGATTGCTGGCGTATCATCAGACACATGATGATATTGTAAAATCACCGCGGCTTGCACCGAAAAACCCGTCAGCGCTAACAGCGCTAACAACATATTTTTAAACATAAATATTAGACCTCTAAAATGAATGCCATACTGCTAAACCCACAAAAAAACCGACAGTTACTCGCTCTCGCACTGCCGATGATCTTGTCGAATATTACCGTCCCGCTATTGGGACTGGTCGACACAGCTGTTGTTGGACACCTAAGTAATGCTTATTATTTAGGTGGCGTGGCAGTTGGATCAACAATTATAACCCTAATTTTGTGGTTACTTGGTTTTTTACGCATGGCAACGACAGGGTTAGTCGCGCAGGCCTATGGTGCCAACGACACTCAACAGCAATATAGACTGCTGCTCCAAGCGGGTAGCTTAGCCCTAATATTAGGTTTGGCCGCAGTCTTGTTACAACTCCCGATCGTTAATTTGGCGATGACATTGTCCGATGCCAGCGTCGAAGTTGAAAAATATTGCCGCGAATACTTTCAAGTGCGGATCTGGTCTACGCCCTTCGCATTAATGAACTTAGTCATGCTCGGTTGGCTACTTGGCAGACAGCAACCAAAAGCAGCAATGTGGCAATTAATCGTCGCCAACTTAGTCAATATCATTCTAGATGTCCTGTTTGTTATAGGGCTAGACTGGGGCGTTAGAGGTGCTGCATATGCGTCCGTCATTGCAGATATTGCTGGCTTTGCGGTTGCGCTGACATTCGTTAGGCGCCAACTTAAACGTTTAGGCGACTTTCACTTTATCACTGTTTGTAAGCAGCTATCATTACAGAGCTACCATAAGCTTATTAGCCTTAACGCCGATATCTTTGTGCGTAGCTTATGTTTGCAACTGTCCTTTGCCTTTATGACCTTCTACGGTGCCGGCCTTGGTGACAATACAGTGGCAGCCAATGCAATATTGCTCAATCTACTGTTATTAATCTCCTATGCACTGGATGGTATAGCCTATTACGCCGAAGCCGAAGTCGGCCGTGCTTATGGCCGAAAAGATAGTCGACTGATGAAAGAGTCGGTAACTTTAGCCTGGGCATGGTCAGCTATCGCCGCGATTATTTTTACACTATTTTTTGCGCTTGCTGGTAGCAGTGTCATCAGCGCGCTAACCAGTCTTACCGAAGTGCAACAGGTCGCAAACAGTTATCTGATTTGGGTGATATTCCTACCCCTGCTCGCGTTTGGATCTTACCTATTTGACGGGGTGTATATTGGTGCAGCGCAAGGAAAAATCATGCGTAATAGCATGATCATTGCCACATTTGGGGTGTTCTTTCCCACCTGGTATCTACTGCAATCGTTAGGAAACCAAGCACTATGGGCAGCAATGAGCACATTTATGTTGGCCCGTAGCCTTACTCTGACGGCGCATTACTGGTTCAGGCTTAGAAAAGCACTCGATTGATAACCCATTACATTTGAACTTATCAACAAAGATCAGCATTTACGGCCATAAAAAAACGCGACTTATTAGTCGCGTTTTTATGCTTAACAATCTCAAGCTTACTGGTAAGAGTGATCGCCATGCTGGTGTTCGGTAACATCTCTAACGCCCGTCAAGTCACCTGGGAACATATCGAGAAGTTGCTTTTCGATTCCGTCCTTCAATGTCACATCGACCATAGAACAACCGTTACAACCGCCACCAAACTGAAGCACAGCAATACCGTCTTCGGTTATTTCAACAAGTGAAATATTACCGCCGTGGCTTGCCAGCTGTGGATTAATTTCTGATTGAATCACATATTCAATGCGCTCAACCAATGGTGCATCGCCAGACACTTTACGCATTTTCGCGTTAGGTGCTTTTAGCGTAAGCTGTGAACCAAGCTGATCAGTCACAAAGTCGATAGTCGCTTCTTCCAAGAAAGGAGCACTCTTTTCGTCGACCTGAGCGTTAAAGCCGTTGAACTCGAATTCGGTATCATCTGTTTCAACAGCATCTGGTGGACAGTAAGAAACACCACACTCAGCCTGCGCCGTGCCAGGGCTGATAACAAATACTCGAATGTGAGTTCCTTCAGGCTGATCTGATAGCAATTTAACAAAATGCGCCTGAGCTGTTTCGGAAATGGTAATCATGAAAACATAGCTCCGTCAGGAATATACCTGAGTGTTTTAGTGAGAATTAACCCTATAATACTCTTACTCTGCTGCGCTTTGTAGCCCCCAATGCTCACACTATGTAAATTAACGTTATTTTGATCACAATTTTTTATCTAGATTGGCAGTGGTTTTGTCGCTGCTGAGCTGGTAATTTAACCGTAATATTATAAATATAATGACTATTTCGATGCTGAAAACTGCTCTCACTTTTTTATGCGCTTTTATGATGTTGCTCTCTCTTTCGGCAGAGGCAAAAAAAACTCGGCTAACCGACAATCCACTCTACGGAATTACCACTACTAGCCCAGAGGCTTTTCTTGGTTATCCGTTGGGGGAACATTTGCTACGCCATGATCAGGTCAACTACTACCTTAAAGAGATAGCAAAACAGAATCCGCGAGTGTCACTCGAAAATACTGGCCAGAGTCATGAGGGTCGCCAGCAACTCACCGCTGTCATCACCTCCGCTAAAAACCAGCAGCAGTTAGATGAAATTTTAAAGCAGCGCCAGCAAGTCAAATATCACACTAAACAAACTGGGCCGATCGTTATTTGGCTCGCTTATTCGATACATGGTGATGAAGCCAGTGGCGCCCATGCTGCTTTGAAGCTGAGTCATATGCTGGCCACTAGTGAAGAAAAGTGGGTGACCAATCTACTTAAAAATGCAGTAGTGCTGATTACGCCGAGCCAAAATCCGGACGGCATGGATAGATTTTCCACTTGGGCCAATGGTTACGCCGGTAAAGTGGCCGTGAGCGACCCCAACCACAAAGAGCATAAGCAACGCTGGCCGAGTGGCAGAACCAACCATTACCTAGCAGATTTAAACCGAGACTGGCTGTTTCTACGTCACCCAGAATCTCAGGGAAGAGTCGCGCTATTTCATCGTTGGCAACCACATTATGTGGGGGACTTCCATGAGATGGGCCACAACCAAACCTACTTCTTCCAGCCGGGTGTTCCTGAAAGAACCCATCCACTAACGCCGGTCGCAAATCAAACGTTAACCAGTAAACTTGCTGGTTATCATCAAGCGGCATTAGACGATAAAAAACAGAGCTATTTCAGCCGCCAACTGTTTGATGATTTCTTTTACGGGAAAGGGTCGACCTATCCAGACATCAACGGTGCTATCGGTGTGTTGTTTGAACAAGCCAGTGCGCGTGGCCAGCAGCAAGACTCTGTTAACGGCATTGTTCGCTTTCAAGAGGCGATAGATAACCAGTACGCAACGTCTATATCGAGCTTAAAAGGCGCGCTGGCACTTAAAACTGAACTGCAAGAGTATCAAGCCGATTTCTTCAGCGGAAAACACCAGCAATCAAAGAAAAAGAAGCCAAGACAAGCGGGTCGACTGATCTCTGCTGCCAACGACAGCTGGCGGATAAAGCAACTTACAGAGCTGTTAGCACAACACCAAATTGAATATTACTATTTAACCAACACGCTCACTCAAGGGGGCAAAACATTCACGGTTGAAAACAGTGTATTCATTCCCGATCATCAAGCACAAGCCACGTTGTTAACCGCCCTGTTTGACAATAGAACTGAGTTTGAGGACCCTACCTTTTATGATGTTTCTACTTGGAACTTGCAATATGCATTTGACTTAACGATACGCCAGAACGTTAAGCTCGAGCTCAGCGTCTTAAGTAAAACAGCGCCAACGTTTACGCCGTCTAAATGGACACAAAAGGCAGTCGCATTACTTATCGACTGGCGTCAAAGTCAGGCTGCCCCAGTATTACAACAATTATTAAGCCAAGGGGTGCAAGTTAAATTTGCCGCTAAGCCTTTTACATTAGCAAGTAAGCCCGGCCAGCTCGATTTTCCCGCTGGCACCTTGCAAATCCCCTTAAAACAAGATGGCTACTCCGCCAGTGACCTTAGCAAGTTAGTGAGTAAACTAGCTCAAGAGTTTCGCATTAGTGTCACAGCCGCTTATACCAGTGGCGCTGTCAGTGGCATCGATTTAGGCAGCCCTGACTTTAACGTTATCCGCCCTATACGGCCATTAATCGTCAGCGGCAAAGGCACATCAATCCCTGAAGTGGGTCAAATTTGGTATTACCTAGACTCTCAGCTTAAAGTGCCCACCACGTTAGTGGATACCAGTGAACTCAACTCAATCAAGCTGGCTGATTACACTCATATTATTTTTGCTGGCGGCAGCTATGCAAGCTTAGATGAAAAGTTTGGCCGTAAACTGGGGCCCTTTACTGCTAATGGTGGTGTCGTTATCGCCCAAAAGGGAGCCTTAACTTGGCTGAGTAAAGCCAACTTTCTAAAAACGAGCCTGCGAGGTAAACGTTTTTACAAGCAACTCTTTAACGCTGATGGACTGGCTTTTGATCAAAAGTCATCGTTTAGTGCAAGACAAGAGATCGGCGGGGCCATCGTCGAATTAACACTGGATAAAAGTCACCCGATTAATTTTGGTATTAATGGCGACCGCTTACCAGTGATGAAGAATAAAGCTCTCGGTTTTGCGCACACCAGTAACGACTTCAGCGTTGCGGCAAGCTACGCTTCACAACCCCTATTAAGTGGTTATATGGCGCAAGAATATCAAAGCAGTTTCGCCAACACCCCCGCGATTATTGTTGAGTCCAGGTCAAAAGGCGCAGTCGTCGCCATTGCTGATAACCTGCTATTTAGAAACATATGGCTAGGGTCAGAAAAACTCTACGCCAATGCACTTTACTTTATTCCCGCGCTTCACTAAGTATTAGCGTTTAACTTGCTAAGTGCTCGTTAAACACTAGTTAAGTCCGGGTGCCTCTGCTCTTGCAAGGCACCAGACTTGAGTTTCAATATACTGCTTGTTAAATAATCGCGCTATCTCACTGACCGTTGTGCCCGTGGTTACCACATCATCGACAATCGCAATACGTTGCCAATTAATGTCAGCCACTAGCGTAAAAGCATCTAATAAATTTTGACGGCGCATTTTTCCTGATAACCCCGCTTGTGGAGCGGTATTGGTTTGCCTAATAAGCACATCGTCAAGCAACGGCAGTTCAAGCTTTTGTGACAATGTTTGAGCGATTAACCATGCTTGATTAAAACCACGTTGCCGTAATCGTTTTGAGTGTAATGGCACGGCGATAATGACTTGTGGCATTTGAACAAAGCCTAACTCAATTAAATGATGTAATCGACGGATAAGCGCATCAACCATCACCTCGATAACGGCAAACTGTGCTTGATATTTTATCTGGCCAACCCAATGACCGAGTCCATCATGATAACCGCAAGGGGCTACCACCTTTAGCCTGTTGTGCTGCTGACACTCTCCACAATAGGCAAGCTCTAGCGGCATCTCTCTACCGCAGCCTAAGCAAACGGGTGTTTGGTAAAGGCAGGCCTGTAGGCAAACCCGACAAATACCACTTTGTGTGGACGTGATCTGCTGATGGCACATTAAGCATCGATTGGGTAATATAGCCGCGAGCCATCGCTGCAAAGAGGGCTGAGTCATCATGAAACTCCTTTTTCATACGCGATTTCCGCCAATACGACAGCACTAATATAAATTCAATACAAGGCTAATACGTGAGTCAAACTAAATTACATGTCAAATCAATTGGCCAAGGCCACGATGTGGTAATGCTGCATGGTTGGGGAGTCAATGGGGCTGTATTTACCGCTTTGCCCGATCTGTTACCTCAGTATAGATTTCACTTTGTTGATCTGCCCGGCTTTGGCGAAAGTAATGTCGTTGCTGGTGATATTAATGATTGGTTGGCAAGCATCATAGCCAATGTGCCAAAATCTGCTATCTGGATAGGCTGGTCCCTCGGCGGTTTGGTCGCCACCTTAGCAGCACTTAAGTATCCACAACATGTCAGTGCCCTGTGTACTATCTCGTCTTCACCTTGCTTTATGGCTAGAGAAGAGGAGTCTTGGCCCGGGATCCCCCCTAATGTGCTCGCTCAGTTCGCGACTCAACTCACCCAAGATCTCGATAAAACCATCGAACGATTTCTAGCAATACAAGCCATGGGTAGCCAAACAGTTAAGGGCGACATCAAGCAACTGCGCGAATGGGTACTCGCTAAACCTCAGCCGCAATTCACCGCACTCGATCAAGGGCTTGATATGTTAGCTCGGGTTGATTTAAGAAACCAACTGCCACTGATCAAGCAGCCTTGGTTAAGGATATGGGGGAAGCTCGACGGGCTCGTGCCACGTAGAGTGATTAAGTTGATGCCTAATTTGAGTAATAGCGAAGATGTTATATTGCCGAAAGCCTCTCATGCACCGTTCATAAGCCATACCGGCGACTTTGTTACGGCGTTAGACCGCTGGCTTAAAAAACACTAATTAACAATAAGGTTAGCGCGTAAAACAGCTTTATTTTTGCGTTGTTTTTGGTTAAGATTTAACCACAACTCAAAGTGGAAATGTTTATGCAAGTGGTAACGAATTATCCCAACGTGCCGCTCTCTACGTCTAACGTAGCGACCGATGCTGCACGCACGGATAATCAACAACAACCACCCGTATTACCGCCACCACAAGCGAGTAAAGGCCATGAAGAACGCGCCTTTAATCCACAACACGAGCGCACCGCAGAGCAGGCTCAAACACAAGCAAAGTTACGAGGATCGGTACAAGGTAAGCAACAAGGGGACTCGCAACAAGAGCAGCAAAAACGTCCTGCACCGTTCGATTTAAAACAACTGCTAAGCTATCGTTCGTCATTAAAACGCAGCGATATTAAACTGCCAAGCCTGCCAGTAGAGAAACCAGCATGCGCTGACAGTAAGCGTATGCCTAATGAAACATTACAATTCTATCGTGCATTTGGCGCCCATATCGACGCCTTTTATCAAGCTCGGACTCAGCCAAAGACTGAGTCCGATATGCTGACAAGCGTTTAAAAAGTCACTGCAACTAGCGCTACTTTTTATTGTCGCTATGCAAGCCTTTTTGATAAGCCATACTGCCCCAAAGCGCCCAACCTAATGCCGTTTCTTTCATTTCATCAGACTGTGGGCTAGCAGTTAGTTTCTCAGCCACTGGATCATAGGTAAAGCCAGATGCTGGATGTTCAGGTTGCAGGATCACCACATCATCACCGCGTAAATAGGCCAAGTTTTTGTCGTACTGCATTAACGCGCGACCAGGCCAATCTTCAGGTGTTTTAGTAAGGTCTCGACCCAACATAGGATACGAATCACTCACGCCAATCAATGACAATAACGTCGGTCCTAAATCAATCTGGCTAGTCACTCGCTTATCAACTCTAGGCTCGATCCCCTCACCTAAAATTAGGCCGGGTATACGGAAGCGTGAAATTGGCACTAACTCTGCGCCACCCACTCGACTGTCATGATCGGCAACCACAACAAATACAGTGTCCTTCCAATAATCAGATTTTTTAGCATGTTTGAAAAACTCACCTACAGCATAATCAGCGTATTTAGCCGCATTATTTCGCGTCTGCTTTGGCTGCTCATACAGTTCTATGCGGTCATCAGGAAATTCAAATGGATCATGATTACTAGAACTAAACACTAAGCTAAAGAATGGTTTTCCTTCTTTATGTAAACGTTCAAATTCATCGTTAGCACGATACATAAGATCTTCATCTGACACGCCCCACGAGCCGGAAAAATTAGGATTTTCGTAATCATCTTCATCAACAATATCCGTAAAACCATTGCCTAAGAAAAAGTTACGCATGTTGTCAAAATGGCTTTCTCCGCCATAAATAAACTGGTTGTGGTAACCGTGTTGCTTTAACAATGATGCTAGCGAAAAGAAACCACTTTGACTCAGACCTAATTTGACCACAGCGCGAGCAGGGGTCGGGGTAAATCCGGTCACAACGGCTTCTATCCCACGAACCGAGCGCGTGCCAGTGGCATACATACGATCAAAAGCCCATGCCTCTTTCGATAACTCATCAATGTTTGGTGTTAACGGTAAACCGCCTAAACTGCCCACAAATTGTGCCCCAAGGCTCTCTTGTAGAATAATAACTAAGTTTTTCGGCTTACCTTGATAACTGGCAGTGTTATAAGACACACTCGGGAATTCATTGGACTGAAAATCGGCTAATGGTCGGCCACTTTCACGACGAATAATACTCACAATTTCATCTTCAGGGAGTTTGCCATATATCTTGGCAGCATCTGCCTCACTGCCCATCTGCTTAATTGCGAAGACAAGAGAGTATGCCGAGTTAGTCACTAAAGAATTCACTAATGGGTCGCTTGAAAAAGCGACCAATGATGGATTTAGCGGGCGATGCCCTAAGCTTGAACGCGCGCCTAAAATAGTAATCGCAATGACTAAAACACCAAGCACTGGACGCCAGTACCAACGTGGGTATGTTTGATTTTGGGTGAGTTTACCGCTGAGCTTCCAACCACCAATGAACACCGCAGTACTGATCAATGCCGACAGAATAAGTTCGACCTTTCTACCCGCCCAAAGCATTGAAAACACTTCTTTGGGATAGATAAGATATTCAACATACAGCCTGTTAGGTCTGATGCCGTATTCAGCAATAAAGGAGGGCGTCGATATTTCAAGGACAACGATCGTCAGCAAACCTAAGGTCAACCAAACCCGCAATATTAGTGTCCAAATTCGACCAATTGCATGCTCGCCAGAAAAGATAGCCGTCCCCAGTGCAGCTGCGCCCCAAAGCCAGCAAAATGTTGCAAAATCAACACGTAAGCCTTGAACCAACAACTCTAACCAACCCGAGGTTGCATCAACCCGGTCAAACTGCCAAAGGGCCAGACCCAGCCTGCTGAGCATGATAACCAGCAAAGAGATGGCCGCGAATATGATAATCGACCGAAATGGCCCTAACGCATGTGAACGTGTCAAAATAGTTAATCCTAATCATTTTAAATTATCGCTTTCTATAAAGCGTTTAAAAGTAAAGTTAAGACCTCCTTGTCGATAATAAGTTTCAAATATCAAACGGCTTACAACATATCCTTTACTGCGTTTAATTCAAGCTATTTAGGCATTATGCTGCAGCCTTTATCGGTTTATCCTGTTTAGAGCACATTTCTGCACGCTAAAATCTTCAATATCCATCTTAATACAGTCATATTAAAAATAGATTAATTTACTTAAACAACAATCATTTACGTGGAATATACGAAAACACCGACAATATTAAATATTGTCGGTGTTTTTCTATTCACAGAGGTTACAGATAACGTTGTCGATATAAGCCGTTATTTTTTCATCTTAGCAAAGGCATCTGCAAACGCATTGCCCATCGCGGCATTGGTCGCCTGCTTTGGCTTAACATTTTTCTGCGGCTGAGATTGTGGTTTTGAGCCTTTATGTTTAGTACCATTATTTGCGGGCCGAGGTGCAGCTTTCGGCGCTTCGCCGGCTTTATCGGTAAGTCGCATACTGAGGCCAATTCGGCGCCTTTCAGCATCGACTTCCATCACTTTAACTTTGACCACATCGCCCGCTTTCACGACTTTATGCGGATCATCAATAAACTTCTCAGTCATCGATGAGATATGCACTAAGCCATCTTGATGCACGCCAACATCAACAAAGGCGCCAAAGTTGGTGACGTTGGTCACCACGCCTTCTAATACCATGTCAGGCTTTAGGTCATTAATCTGTTCAACGCCATCTTTAAAGGTGGCTGTTTTAAACTCACCACGCGGATCGCGTCCAGGTTTGTCTAACTCAAGCAAAATATCGGTCACCGTCGGTAAACCAAAATCGCCACTGATGAAGTCTTTGGCCTCTAAACTGGTTAGCAGCTCAGTATTCCCTACTAACGTCGCAACAGATTGCTGTTTTGCACTCGCGATAGATTCAACCAGTGAATACGCCTCAGGATGCACTGATGATGCATCAAGTGGGTTTTCACCATCGTTGATCCGTAAAAAACCCGCAGCTTGCTCATAGGCTTTAGGCCCTAAACGTGCCACTTTTAGCAGTGTTTTACGATTGGTGAACTGTCCTTGTTCATCGCGGTATCTGACAATATTGCGTGCCAGTGTTTTATTTAAGCCCGCCACCTGTGCCAGCAGCGGCGCTGACGCCATATTCACATCCACACCAACGCTGTTTACACAATCTTCAACAACCGCCTCGAGTGAACTTGAAAGCATGCTTTGGCTCACATCGTGCTGATACTGACCAACACCAATGGCCTTTGGCTCTATCTTGACAAGCTCTGCCAATGGGTCTTGTAAACGACGCGCAATCGACACTGCACCACGAATAGACACGTCAACATCAGGAAACTCTTCCGAGGCTAGCTCAGAGGCTGAATACACAGAAGCGCCCGCTTCACTGACCATCACTTTGGTCAATGTCGGTAGTTCGGCTTTAACTAAGGTGATGAGCTCGGCCGCGAGCTTGTCTGTTTCGCGAGATGCCGTGCCATTGCCGACAGCAATCAGCTCAACCTTATGCATCTTTGCTAAGTTAGCTAAGGTTCTTAACGATTTATCCCACTGTTTTTGCGGAGCATGAGGGAAAATAGTGGAGTGTGCGACCAGTTTGCCAGTGTTATTCACTATCGCAACCTTAACGCCACTACGAAGACCCGGATCTAAGCCTAAAGTGGCTTTGGCGCCCGCTGGGGCTGCCATAAGAAGATCGCCTAAATTACGCGCGAAGACGTTAATCGCTTCCGTTTCGGCACTATCACGCATACGTCCAAAAAACTCGGTTTCCATCTGCAACGCTGTTTTTACTCGCCAAGTTGCAGCAACAACCGTTTTCAACCATTGATCGACTGCGGTGTCTTTAATTGCAAGTTTGAAGTGTTCAGCAATGATGACTTCACAGTAACTTGCTTGTTTGGCTTCTTTATCTGGGTCAGCATTCACGCTTAGGCTCAACATGCCTTCATTGCGGCCGCGTAGCATTGCAAGGGCGCGATGCGATGGGACTTTGGTTAACTTTTCAGAATGCTCGAAGTAATCTCGATATTTAGCACCTTCTTTCTCTTTGCCTTTAGACATGCGGCTTTCTAATACGGCATTTTGCTCAACGTGAGTACGAATTTTTTGCAGTAATTCAGCATCTTCAGCAAAGCGTTCCATTAAGATAAAACGGGCGCCATCTAATACGGCTTTAGCCTCGCTGAAACCGGCATCAACATTAAAATATTCAGCCGCTTTAGCGTCACAATCAGCATCTCGATTAGCCAGTAAAAAGTCCGCTAAAGGCTCAATTCCCGCTTCAATCGCTATCAAACCCTTAGTACGGCGTTTAGGTTTGTAAGGCAGATAAAGATCTTCTAGGCGCGTTTTACTGTCAGCAGCATTAATTGCAGCTTTTAGCTCAGGCGTTAACTTACTTTGCGCTTCAATACTCGACAAAATAACATTGCGGCGCTCATTTAAATCTCGTAAATAGCTAAGGCGACTGTTCAGCGTGCGCAACTGCACATCATCAAGCCCACCCGTTGCTTCCTTACGGTAGCGCGCGATAAACGGTACTGTTGCACCGTCATCCAGTAATTTAATAGTGTCGTTAACTTGCTGAAGACGGACGTTAAGTTCTTCAGCAATAAGCTGTGCAATGTTATGCATATATAGAAGTGATGCCAAAAAGGTAATATTACGCTCAAGATAACACAGCTGAGAAGCAATTTTAATGTCACTAATCGCTGTTTTATCGATGAGGAATCTATTTGGCTAATTTAATTGATCTTTAATCTGTGAGGCCGCAGCAATCTTGCTTGCTAAGCCTCCTCAAATCCTTGATAGGAGATACGGTTGATATACCATACCTGTTCGCCAACAGGCGTATGGATCACGGCTTCGTCATCAACCTCTTTTTTCAACAGACCACGCGCCATAGGGGAATCAATCGAGATGTAGTCATTACGGCCAAAGATCTCGTCATATCCGACGATTTTAAATACCCGCTTCTCAGCAGCATCATTTTCAATCTCAACCCAAGCACCAAAAAAGACCTTACCTTCTTGCGCTGGTGAATAATCGACAACTTTAGTATTTTCGATGGCCTTGCGCAAATAACGCACTCTACGGTCTATTTCTCGCAGTTTCTTCTTGTTAAAAGTGTAGTCCGCATTTTCACTTCGATCGCCTAAGCTCGCAGCCCAACTGACAATCTTAGTGATTTCAGGTCTAAGCTCGCGCCATAAGTAATTCAGCTCTTTCTGCAATTTTTCGAAACCTGCTCGGGTGACGATGTTTGTTCTCATACGGACTACTTTTTAAAGGTTAACGATAATCTGAGGCCAAAAATCATAGCATAATTCAGCTCTGTCGAGGCACTTTACAACGCGGCAGAAATGTTGCGTCAACTTGTGAGCATTTATATTAGCAATTTGTTCAATTTGGTTACAATTTCAAATACAGTCAAACAAAAGAATTATTACTAAATGTTTCAATACCTTAACAACTCTATTCATTTAGTCTTAACGACATAAATGTGCGATTGCGGAATAACTCGCTAGTCATCAACATATTAAAGCGGCTATATTAGGCTAATTCATTTTCAATATCAGCCAGTTGCCTATACCTATTGGCCCTCCTAGCAAAAAAAGGATCCTACGCATGGGACAAGAAACCTCAAAAATTCTCGTTGTCGACGATGATATGAGGCTGCGCGCCTTATTGGAGCGTTACCTGATGGAGCAAGGTTATCAAGTCCGCAGTGCGGCCAATGCCGAACAAATGGACCGTTTATTAGAGCGCGAAAACTTCCATCTACTGGTACTGGACTTGATGCTCCCTGGTGAAGACGGTCTTTCCATCTGTCGCCGACTGCGTCAAACAGGTAACACTATCCCCATCGTTATGCTCACCGCGAAGGGAGATGAAGTCGATAGGATTATCGGTCTAGAACTGGGTGCAGATGATTACCTGCCCAAGCCTTTTAATCCACGAGAGTTACTGGCTCGGATTAAAGCGGTAATGCGCCGCCAAACGCCTGAAGTACCCGGTGCACCGACCCAGCAAGAAGAGGAGATCACTTTTGGTGAATTCTCACTCAATCTTGCGACGCGTGAAATGCATCACGGCGAAGAGGCAATTGCCCTTACCAGCGGTGAGTTTGCAGTATTAAAAGTGTTAGTCAGTCATCCTCGTGAGCCTCTATCACGCGATAAATTGATGAACCTTGCCCGTGGCCGAGATTACTCTGCACTTGAGCGTTCTATCGATGTGCAAGTCTCACGCTTACGCCGCTTAATTGAAACCGATGCTGCTAACCCGCGCTACATTCAAACGGTTTGGGGTTTAGGTTATGTGTTTGTGCCTGATGGCTCATCACGAAAGTAGTATGAAAAAGAGATGGTGGCACCGCTTAGTCCCCCGCAGCTCCTTCAGCCAAACAGTGATGTTAATTGGCTGCCTACTGCTGACTAATCAATTGGTGTCTTACCTTTCGGTTGCGGTTTACTTTATTAAGCCGAGCTATCAACAAATTAACCAACTGATTGCACGCCAAGTAAAACTGTTGTTTGTCGACGGGGTCGATGTTGGCCGTGAACACCTCACTATGGTAGACGCACTTAATGCCAAAGTGGGTGACGATGCCATGCAGTTTTATAATCAAAAAGAGGCGCGTCAAGCAGGTATTGAACGGGCAACCTATTACGGTTTTCTCTCGTCACAAATGTCAGAATACCTCGGCGGTGAAGCCGAAGTGCGCATTGCACAAGGTGAAGAGTTTGAAATTTGGATCCGTCCACCTCAAGCTCCCTCTCTTTGGATTAAAGTTCCGCTAATCGGCTTGAACGAGAAAAATCTTTCGCCACTCACCCTATACTTAATGGTGATAGGCGCCTTGAGTGTCGCCGGTGGATGGTGGTTTGCCCGCCAGCAAAATCGCCCTTTAAGACGCCTACAAAAAGCCGCAATTGCAGTGTCTCGTGGTGATTACCCCGAGCCTTTACCCATCAGTGGTTCTAGTGAAATTGTTGAGGTGACCAATACGTTCAACCAGATGTCCTATTGCATGAAACAACTAGAGCAAGACAGAGCCTTGTTAATGGCCGGGATTTCTCACGATCTCAGAACCCCCTTAACTCGAATTCGTTTGGCGTCTGAGATGATGGTTGAAGAGGACCAGTATTTAAAAGATGGCATTGTGCATGACATTGAAGATATGGATGCCATTATCAATCAATTCATCGCCTATATACGACAAGACCAAGAAGGTACTCGCGAGCTAGAACAAATTAACGATTTGATTAATGACGTGATCCAAGCAGAATCTAATCGTGAAGGCACCATTGAGTCCGATTTAAGTGAATGCCCACAAGTTCTGATGCAAGGCATTGCTATCAAACGTATTTTAAGTAATTTAGTGGAAAATTCTTATCGTTATGGCAATGGCTGGGTCAAAATAAGCTCGCAGTTTAACGGCAAATACCTTGGCTTTAGTGTTGAGGATGATGGCCCCGGTATCGTTGAAGATCAGATCCCCAAACTGTTCGAACCTTTCACTCAGGGCGATACCGCCCGCGGTAGCGTCGGATCAGGTTTAGGTCTAGCAATTATCAAGCGAATCGTTGACCGTCACCAAGGTAAAGTCATTCTCACCAATCGCAATGAAGGCGGCCTGCACGCCCAAGTTTGGCTGCCGCTAGAATAGCGTCACCATCATTGAATCAGAGCCTCTTTCAAGCCGTCGTCTATCGAATCTTCAACAATACGCCTAACATTGAAAGCCCAGAGAGAGCGCTAAATTAGTCATCGATTCAATGGCGTTAGTATTCGCTGTTTTCTTGTAATTTTTTTGTAATCTAAGTGACATATTCTTGCATCATCTTTTTGATGTGAGTCAACGGAATGAAAATATCAACCCTATCGCTTTCTGCATCAGCTGTATTGCTGCTCATTGCAGCATTACTCGCTGGCGTCGTGTTTTGGAGCAGTGAAGAGCGGCTGTTCATTGAGCAACAAACTTCCCAGCTACAACAGATCCAAAAAACCTTTTTAGTTGAAATCAGACGTGAGCTTGATAGGTACCTTACTAGTGGCGACGCTAGTAAGCTTGAACAAGCTAAGCTCAACTTAGCTAAAATTGAGATGCAAATCAGTCAACAACAAAGCGTTGAAGTGTTGCCGCTACAAGCTTCGATTCGACACTTTATTATCGCCCTCGATAATGACTATCGCGCTGCGGGTAAGCTTGCAGGTAATCCCAGGCAATTATTAGCCCATGCTGAATCAGAGATGCTCGATTACAATCGTCGTCTGGCTGATTATGCGCTTCAAGGCTTGCAGCAACAGCCACGACTTGCCAATAAATACTTAGCCTTAACCAGAGAACTGCCACCCTTGATCTATGACTTATCGCAAGTCACTGACGGGTATTTGATCGGCAAAGAGCAGCGACTGAAATCCATATTAGACAGCCTTATTAATGAGCTTAACTTGTGGCATGACAAGCTCGATGCTCTGCCGCTTATCGGGATATATGAAACGCTGGAAGTTGACGAGTTTGCTCTCGGAGATGAAAGCGGAGAAGAGATAGAGATAGGAGAGAGCGCCCACAGTGAACTATTAAGCTTAAGTAATCGCTATAACAAAGAGGTCAACAATACCCACTCGCTATTGATTAAAAACCAACGTACTCAGCAAGCAATGGCTCAGGATATCGCCACCATCGAACAGCTATTATTGGCGCTCGGTATGGAGAAAGAGCAACATAATCAGCAACTAAAGCAAGAACTCAGTATCGCTATCTATACTATGGTGTCTGTGCTTATTCTTTTTGCTATTGGCTATTTAATACTGCAACAACGGCGGGTAATTAAACCGCTCAAACATCTTAACCGCGCCTTCCACAAGTTAAGTGAATCCAATAGTCGAGAGCGACTGGCAATTCAGCGTCGCTGCGAAACGGGTCAAATTGCGGGCCATTTCAACCAGCTTTTACAGCGCTTCGAGAAAGAAGATGAGGTACAACGTGAGCAGATAGCTCATGTATCCAAATCTTTTAGCTTACTCGTTAACCGTATTTCATACCTTTCAGCCAGTACAGAGCAGACTCAAAATATTGTGCTCACCGCACAAGACCAAACTGAGCATATCCGTGTATTGGCACAAGATGTGAGTCAAACCTCGGGGCAAGTGGAGCAAAGCGCACAACAAACCATGCAGCAGATGCAGCTCAGCCAGCAAGAAGCCCAAGCCGTGCTCGATGCAACAGCAGACTCACAAGTTGCAGTCACTCATTGCCATCAATCGCTTGCTAGCCTTACAACGTCGGTTTCTGACGTGTCTAGAATCATTGATGTGATTAGTAATATTGCCGAACAAACCAACCTACTCGCCCTTAATGCTGCTATCGAAGCTGCCAGAGCAGGCGAGCAAGGCAGAGGCTTTGCCGTGGTTGCTGACGAGGTCAGGAATCTATCGCAACGAACCCAAATCTCACTAAAAGAGATTATGCAGATCCTCAACCAGCTCACTCAAGCTAATACTGACCTTGATGAACGGGTGCATGGCATTGAAGAGGCTACACAGACTCAAAGACAACGCGCACAGAGCCTATGGCAAGTCGCTCAAAATGTGCAATCTCAAGCAAGCGATATGGCCAGTACCGCCAAACAAGGGGCTAATAGTGCCTTAGAGCAAGTCAGCTATTTGGACGATTTTGTTAGCGCAATGAACAGCCTTAAAGACCATGCTCAAGCTGCCTCACTGCAAAGTGATGAGATAGCCAAAGAGGTTGAATTGAGCGTTGAAAATATCGAAGTCAGCTTAGGCATTAAGACGAGCGTTTGAAAAACATGCCGGCGATGCTAGGTTTTTGTAACCTTTCTGTAAGAATCCAGCTAAAATAACAGTACTTTCAATAGCGTTATGCTGGATTTTAACAAAGGGAATAGGGATATTATGAACAACCTCCTCTTAAGCGCGGTTATCGCGACAAGCTTTTTATCAGGTCAGGTTAATGCAGCCGAGTCTGACTCCCCTTTTGCAATATCCATATTAACGGCTATGGAAACCTATGAAGATTCTCCTGATAGCTCCCTGTCTAAAGGTGTGGGTGTCTCTGTCATCTGGGACGACCTTCGCTACGATAATACCTACCAGTTAGACAAGAATTACTTTAGAGTCCGCGGCACTTATTATTACGAGCAAGATTCAGAAAAATACGACGAAGATAGATATCGTAACTCGATGGACATGAAGCTTCAGTACCAACGTCCTTTCATGAATATCAACAATAACGCTAACCACACCTTAAGCTTTGTAGGTCGCTACGAAGGTCACTATAACAGCCAGCAACTTGAAGAATTTGAACAACTCGCCATTGCAGGGCTTGGACTCAACAATCGCTACGGTGATGTCAATTACTATGACCTTGGCTTAACACTTGGTGTTGCGTATAGCGAAGAAGAGAAAGATGACGATTGGCCACGCGAATATAAAGGCATTACCGAAGATGAGTTAAATCGTCGAGGTTACGGCTACTACTTTGCTTGGAGCAACCGTTACACCTTTGGTCACTCTGGTGTGCAGTTAGGCATTGATTACAGCCGTTATGATGGCCTTTGGGGTTATAAAGATGGTAAGTCATACACCTTTAACCGCCTAAACATGAGCGTGGTCGTGCCGTTAGCTGATAACAATAACTTGCTCCACTTTATCACTCAATATATTGACCGAGAATCAGAGCAAGACTTGATTGGCTTTGATGACGTACTGTATCGCGTTGCCGTTGAATACGTGCATTATTTCTAAAAACAGCAAAATAAAAAAGGAGCTATTAAGCTCCTTTTTTAGATGCTTTTACCGCTTAAAGTGTCGCTAGAATCGCTTCAGCAGTACTGACTTCAAATGACTGTGGTGCTTCAACATTTAATGTTGTGACTACGCCATTATCAACTACCATCGCATAACGCTGTGAACGCACACCGCCAAAACCAGCAGTGTCCATCTCGAGTCCTAATGCTTTGGTAAAGCTCGCATCACCATCGGCTAACATCATCAATTCAGATGCATTTTGTGCAGCTCCCCATGCTTTCATGACGAATGCATCGTTAACTGAAACACATGCAACAATATCAACACCTTTAGATTTGAATTCGTCAGCCATCACTACAAAACCAGGTAGATGAGCTTCAGAACAGGTCGGTGTAAAGGCGCCTGGTACTGCAAAAAGTACCACTTTTTTATTGGCGAATAGCTCAGCAACATTATGATTTAGCATACCATCGGCTGTGAGTTCTGCCAGAGTGCCAGCGGGTAAAGCTTGTCCTTGTTCGATCATTAGGTGTTCCTTTCAATGTTAGAATAGTGGCTGTATCTATATGCTAGTGCAATTTACCGCAAACAAATACAGAGAGAAAACAGGGTTATCAAGTTAGTAGCCCTTTATATTGTCCATAAAAAAGCTCATCGTAAATGATGAGCTTTCAAAGTGTCGCTATTTCCACTACGACTTTCCGCCTCTAGTTACCGACGCCACCGGTGTTAATCGGGCCACTGTCAGCCGTCACCGCAGGCCACTGGATCAAAAATGGCGCTCTAACGCCCCCTTCCCAAGTGGTTCCTTTCTCACCATGAAACGGCGTCATACCACCGTCAGGCCAAGTCATTATCTCTGGTCCATTATCGGCAGTGAAAATAATAATGGTGTTATCGGCAATCCCTAGCTCTTCAATTTTTGCCAGCATCTCACCAACATGATCATCGAGATCTTTCATCACCACTTCTTGAAGACCCCAACCATTAGTACCCAGCATTTTTTCATATTTAGGCGAAAGGTGTGTCCACACATGGCCGCGAGATGGACAATACCAGGTGAAAAATGGTTTGTTCGCCTTTACTGCTTTTTCAATAAAGTTAATGGTGTGCCTGTTAACTTCATCATCAAGCGTCCGCGTCCGCATCCGCTCAATAGACAATGGTCCGTCATCTTTAATCGACTGGCCACCCTTACCATCGGATTTAGCATGGATCACGTTTCGCGGCGCAAACTTCTAAAACGCTTTATCTTTTGGCCAATCGGGATCTTCGGTGTATTCCATCGCATTCAAATGGTGTAACCAGCCCCAGTATTCGTCAAAACCATGCTTGGTCGGTAAAAAATAATATTTTACAGACACTTATAACTATCTTCACCGAGTAACTAAAGAAGATCGACGGTGCAGAAATTGATGATGAAAATAGCCATCTAATTCACGTTCACCTCGCAACCTAACGCTATTGCTGTACATACTCCGCGATAATCTGCCCCAGTAAACCAATTCCATTTTCCATCTCCTCATTCCATGGCAATGCATAGGTTATTCGGAAATAATTATCGTAACGGCTATCGAGCGTAAACATGGCTCCAGGGGCAATAGACAATTTATTATCAATCACTTTATGCCACAACGCTTGGCTGGTTAAATCCGCTGGCAGCTGAAACCAAATACAAGGGCCGCCGCTAGGCTGACTAAGATAAAACGGTGTTGCGGTAATGGTAGCCAAGTGCGGCCTAAGCAGTGCCATTGTCGCACTGTAGTTCTGCTGTATTTGAGTTCTAAGTGCAGTGAGGTGCTTGTGATAGCGGCCAGAATCCATCATCTCTTGTACCATGTGCTGCAGCAAGATACTTGGCTCTTCGGCGACGGTTTGCTTAGCAAATTGACACTCATCAAAGCTATTAATACACAATAAATAGCCCAAGCTGATGGTCGGTGAAATGGTATCGTAAAAATCGACAATGCAGATCACTCGGCATGATGACTGCTCACACACCAAACTTGCAATCGTCACTGGGCGTTCACTGCCAAAATAGAGTTCACCACGATCATATTCAATTAACGTCACATGATGTTTTTCAGCCCACTCAATAAGCTGTAGTTTTTCGCTGTTACTGAGCACTCTGCCAGTAGGATCAGCAAAATTGGGATTCACCAAATAGGTCGTAAAAGACTGCGATTCATAAGCGCTACTTAACAGCGCAAGCTCGTCTTGATAGTCAGCCTGCATAGGTATTTCAACCACATCTGCATTGAACTGTTTCAACATGGTTTGAAAATAAAATGACATAGGTGACTCGACAGCAATCGGCTGCTGTAAAGCTTTAGCTGCGATAAGCGCTAGCATTAACCCTTCTTGTCGTCCGTTAGTGATCAGAACTTGTTCATAATTAAACACTTGCTGACTGCGCAACAGATGCTGACAAATAGCCTGCCTAAACGCAGCAACGCCTTCGATTGGATCTTGCATCCATAGCTTATAAGGCCGTTTAGCCAGCGCTTTTTTGTGCAGCTGATTAAGCAGCAACTCGGGATCTATCACTGTACTGGGTGCAGTGCACGATAACGGTAAAATATCATCATCATTAAAGGAGTATTGCACCGCTCTATCGAGTGTTAACCCGGCAAGCACCCTATTGATTTGGCGACCATAATTAGGCGGTTTGGCATTGACTCTAGAGACCACAAAATAGCCACGTTTGGGCTTGGCGACCACCCAGCCTAAACGCTCCAATTCATGATAAGCCTGCATGATCGTTGATATCCCCAACTGCCTTTGTTTAGCGAATGTGCGCACTGACATTAGCTTTCCCGTCAGTTGACCTTGCTCAATGGCAGTCATGATCTCATCGACAACTTTTCGATATTTAAACGCTGCCATTAGTGATTCATCATCTGTATTGGGTTTTATTGGCTTTAACTGTATCTGTTTTGCATTTCAATCTCTATGTAATACTAATTACAGTAAATATTTAGTCAATTCAGAAGCGCTCAAGCCTTTCAATTCAAGGCGCATTGACGAGAGAATGGTTATTCCCTTGTGAGCCAATGTAAAGCAGAAGTGGAATGCTTGAGCGCTTCCCGTAGGGTGGGTTTCAAAGTACTGCATGCTACGGCGAAAACTCTTGATATAGAATAACTATTAGCTTCAAGCTTCCGACTTGCCTTCAGCACTTTGAATTCCCACTGAATGAACAAATACTTAATACAATTGGTATATGGTAAAAACCAATACAGAATAGAGGATGTAAAAAATATGAAAGTCATCACTGAAACAGAGCGCTTAATCATTCGAGAATTTAATCGCGGCGATGCCCAAGCCGTTTATTACTTTAACTCTCCAGAAGCCGTCAACCGCTACACTGGCGATGCGGGGCTGTGCGAGAGCATCGAAGATGCGACAAACATCATCGAGAACATCTGGATTAAAGAGTATGCAGAATTTGGCTTTGCTCGTTGGGCGGTGGTGCTAAAAGAGACCGGGCAGGTTATCGGCTTTTGTGGCTTTAAAAATGAAACGCGTATTAATGCTGTCGATATTGGTTACCGTTTTCACCCCGACTATTGGGGCCAAGGCTTTGCCACTGAGTCAAACCAAGCGTGTCTCACCTATGCTCGTGCCCATATGGATTTGGATATGGTTTATGGCGAAGTGATGCCAGAAAATAGCGGCTCTATCCATGTGCTGAAAAAGCTGGGAATGCAGTTTGTAAAACAGTATCAAGAGGGTGGGTACACCATCGACAGCTATGTAATCCAGCTAAAGTCGCTAAGCTGCGACAATAAAACCTAACTGTTTTGCGCTACTACAGCGATCATCTGCATAGGCAGTTAATTTATCTGTATATTTATACTATAAGGTCATTGAAGAACAGTCATTCAGTCAAACCATCGCCGACGATATGTTAGTGTTAACTAACATATCGATTGAGCAAAATATCATACTAAATAAAGATATTAGATAGGCCCGTTAACCTTACTTTTATCTTGCGATCTTTAAGCTCAGCGGCATGATCAGATGTCATTAACTCTTCAAGTAACGGTTGTCCAACGTCCCCTTTAGAACAGTATTAACCGCCTTGGATGTTAGTCTGTCGTATCAAAGTTTATTAAACAAAAAGGCGTTACGACTTACACCACCTAAGCAGTGGTTTTAATTAATTGTAATAAATCCCACTTAGTACCATAAAGATCTTTAAATACGACCACCATGCCATATTCTTCCGACCTTGGTGCTTCAGTAAACTCAATACCATTAGCCTTCATCTGCTCATAGTCACGCCAAAAGTCATTGGTGTGTAGAAACAAGAATACTCGACCACCCGTTTGATAACCCACAGATCGCTTTTGCTCTTCATTACTCGCTTGAGCTAATAACAGACTCGTGCCTGTAGAGTTTGGCGGAGCGATCAATACCCAACGTTTACCACCCCCTAAATCAAGGTCTTCAATCAGTTCAAACCGCAGTTTTTTAGTGTAAAACGCAATGGCATCATCATAGTTTTCGACCACTAAGGCAACGCTGCCTATGTTCTGTTCGATAGCTTTACTCATATCATTTTCACTCCTAGTTATACCAATCATTATTTAATTTCTACGCCACATTTACAGCATTTATCTTGGGGCCAACGCAACGAAAAAATACTTAAGCCTGGTACCACTTGTCTTGCACCGCAATTAGAACAGCCTAAGCGAATCGCATAAAGAATCGTGAACGTCCCCCAGCCCATTGTAAGCAAGAACATCCAGTTATCTAACGAATAAAAATTACTTACATCAAAGCGCTCAGAAGATGTTCTATATACAATCGTTATGGCAGGCGTACCAGTAAAATACCAATTAATCGGCGTTTGTATTTGTTCATCAATAACTTCCATGTAGTAATATTTTTACTCTTAAATAATACGTTAGTTATTTTTATATATATCAATTAACCAGTATGAATACCGACTGAAATAACACAAAAAATGAGACAATAAGCTTAAGTTTTAGCTTTACGGTAAGCATTGAAGGGGAATTGAGAGAACAAAAAATAGACGGAGAAAGAGTTGAAAGCGACCCAGAGCATCTGCCCTGAGTCATATATCGGCGAGAATAAACGCAAGCGCGGTATTATTCTGCCAAGGTTAATAGTTGCTGCTTTACCGCTGCAGAAGCAAATGAATGTTCAACACTTACCTTGTATATCTCAAAATACTCTTTACGGCTTAGTTTAAACTCTTGCATAACTTTGCGGACTTCATCAGTCATGGTGGTATTCGAAACCGTGCGGTTATCGGTATTGATTGTGATCAACACACCATCTTTATAAAATTCGCTGAAAGGGTGTTCACTCAAGTTGTCGACCGCTTTAGTTTGTACATTACTTGTTGGGCAGCTTTCTAAGGCAACCGATGCACTTTTTGTTAAATCATAAGCTGCTCGATGCGTCTTAATATCAATACCGTGACCAATACGCTCAGCGCCAAGCATAGTAATAGCATCATGCACGTTTTGCCCTACGCCCTGCTCACCCGCATGAATAGTCACTCGATAGCCTTTCTTAACCGCATATTGCGCATGAGGAATAAATCCTTCGCAGAACCCAGGCAATTCACTGCCCGCAAGATCGAAAGCGACTACGCCGTCATTAATGAAGTTGGCGCCCGCATCAATAACTTCGTTAACTCTATCTTTAGGCATATTACGGATAATCGACAGAATGAAATTACCTTTGATGTCGTATTGCGACTCCGCTCTTTTCATCCCGTTAACTGCACTGCCAATCACTTGTTCCAGCGTCAACCCACTTTGAAGATGTAATAACGGCGCAAAACGCACCTCAAGATACTTTACGTTCTCTTTGGCAGCATCTTCAAATACTTCAAAAGCAATCCGCTCAATACCAGTAGCGGTTTGCATCACTGACAGTGGCAATTCAAATCGAGTCAGATATTCATCTAGATTTTGGCAGGTATCGGGGGCGATCATTAACGATTGAATGTCACTAAGATCATTGCTGGGTAATGGCACGTTTTGCTGCTGCGCGATATCAATAACGCTTTGCGGACGAACGCTACCATCTAGGTGGCAATGTAGATCGATTTTGGGCAAGTCTAAATAATTCATAGGTCTCTACCTTTATTGAATAAGAAATTAAAGTCACAGACCTCATAATCAAGAATTTAAGGCTCTTGGTAGAAACTCCCAAACCATATCATTGGGATTATACGAAGTAATGTACCCAAGCTATTTCTAGATGCTGAATCCTGCATATAGAGTTTGGGTATAAGCGGGGTAGAATTTAACATTGTTAGCGCTATGACTACAAGCCGCTTAAAAATAACTACAAATAAAATACCTTATTGATCAACCGTATGTCGTAATAAGAAATACCTGTTGTCATAACAGCAACTCGTATATTGATAATTGGGAGCTTATTATCCTGCAATCAATTATACGAGGTACTTATGTTTCGATATCTTCTTTGCAGTTTTGCGCTTGTGCTCCTCTATCCCACCGCGATCGATCTCTACCTTGTGGGGTTACCTCAAATCGCACAAGATCTCGGTGCCAGTGAATCTCAATTGCACCTCGCGTTTTCAATCTACCTTGCAGGCATGGCGGCCACGATGCTATTTGCTGGGCGCTTTGCCGATGCCGTCGGCCGTAAGCCTGTCGCCATTGTTGGAGCGACTATCTTTATTATTGCCTCTGCACTTTGCGGTGCAGCTGACAACACTCAAACATTCTTAATCGCGAGATTTGCCCAAGGAATTGGTGCTGGATCTTGTTATGTCGTGGCATTTGCTATTTTACGTGACACTTTAGACGACCAACGTCGCGCCAAGGTGCTGTCGATGCTGAACGGTATCACTTGTATCATTCCTGTTATTGCGCCGGTTATTGGCCACTTAATTATGCTCAAATTCCCATGGCAGAGTCTGTTTACAACGATGACTGGCATCGGAATATTGGTGTGTATCTTGTCTATATTTATCCTAAAAGAAACGAAACCCGATAAAGATGCTGAGCAGCAAACTGACAGTAACAAAAACCTCAATATAGCCAATACCGCAAAGCCTGAGATGTTTCTCGAACGCTATTTCATCAGCCGATTAATTATCACCGCCATGGGCGTGACGACCATTCTGACTTACGTCAATGTTTCACCCATGCTGATAATGGGAACGATGGGCTTTGATCGTGGCGAATACTCATCGGTGATGGCGTTAACGGCTTTGGTGAGCATGACCTCATCATTCTTAGCACCATTGGCATTCTCTTGGTTGAAACAAAGCACGCTAATGCTGATCTCACAATGCGTATTAATGGCAGCGGCACTCGTGTTAGTCGTCTCCTATTTCGGTGTCGACAATCACAGCTTGTACCTCGTTGGATTCGGGCTGACATGCAGTGGATTCGCCATTGGTTTTGGTGTCGCAATGAACCAAGCCCTCAGCCCATTTTCCCTAAGGGCAGGCGTGGCCAGTTCTTTGCTCGGTATCGCCCAAGTATGCAGTTCTGGCTTATATATATGGCTTATGGGGCTGCTTGGTGTGAGCCCATTAAATATGTTGCTGATAATATTGCTGCTAGGTAGCCTTATTAGCCTCACTCTAATACTATTATTGGGGTCTCCCCTTCACAGTGGTCCAAATGAAAAAATCGTTAGCACGGCTTGATCTTAATTTGTTGTTCACGCTACAAATTTTACTCAAAGAGCAAAATGTGTCTAAAACCGCTAAGAAGCTAAATGTTACTCCTTCTACGGTAAGTAAAGCGCTTAAAAAGCTTAGAGATTGGTTCGACGATCCGTTATTTGTTAAAACACCTCAAGGCTTGAGGCCAACCCCTCTAGCGCAAAGTATCGAGGAAGATCTCGCTGAGTGGCTGCAAATGGGCAGCCAGATCCTAGAAAAACGCGGAGATGAAGTACCCAATGGTGTGCATTTTAATCTAGTGATGGAATCACCTTTACTGCTAATCATGTTTAATCAGCTATCACAGTCAATCTACCAAAAGTATCCTGATGCAAAATTGAAGGTTCAAACTTGGGATTATGATTCGCTAGAGTCGATTATTTGCGGCGATGCTGACATCGGTTTTTCAGGTAGAGAGAGCCACCCACGTTCCAAAGAATTGCTGGATTTACTACCCTACTTTATTGACTTTGAAGTGTTATTTACCGATCTACCCATGGTGTACTTGCATAAAGATCATCCCGCACTGCTAGAAGAGTGGAACATAGATACGTTTCTCAAATACGCTCATATTAATATTGTTTGGGAAAAGAGCGAGAGCTGGGCGCTCGACGAAGTGCTAATGGAGATAGGGTTAACTCGCAATGTCGCCCTGACCATGAACAGCTTTGAACAGTCTCTCTTTATGGCTGCTCAACCTGGGCATAATATGTTCACAACGGCGCCTAAGTATTGCCAACAATATGTTCAGCATATGCGTTTTGATTTAGTCAGCCTGCCGATCCCTTTAGATAAGGAGTATCTCGACAAACTACTCACCCCCTTTACCATGCTGTGGCACAAACGCAACGGACATAATCCCAAAATAAGGTGGCTCAGAGACACCATAAAAAGCCTTTATTGCTCATAGGTTTAATGCCGACTAGATCTGTGGTTCGATCTATATTGCTATATAGGTGAATTGGAAAGAGTTTAAAATATAAATGAGCTAGCGATGCGTATTTGTCCTAATCAATAAATGTTAGGGGCTGTTGATCTTTCACGGTTGTTTTTGCCGCCGTTTATTGGCTATTTTGACAAGGCGGAGGCTATGTCGTTTAGTCATTCTCCACAAATAGCCTACAACACCGTAAAAATAGCCAAGAAGCGCGGCCCTTCGGGTTCGTTTCAATGCTTTTAGTCTTTTATGGCTAGAATGCGTTACAAGCTTTTCGCTTAGCCAGCTAAGCATCATCGCTCAAGCCTTGTACTAAAAGTATTATTCTTTACCGTAGAGAGTCGAGCAAAAACTAAGATCGAAAGATCAACGGCCCCTAGTTAAATATAATCCACAAACTGGTCGCTACAGAGTAAACCAACAACACACAAGTAAGTGAGGTAAAGGGCTTACGCTTTAATAGCTTTTGGAACAGATAAGGGCCACTTTGTGAAAACTCTTGAACCGGTAAACCTTGCTGGTAATAGCGGATACTTTTCCTAAGTGCTTCTGCATTTGAGTAGCGATGCTCAGGTCTAATCGATAACGCTTTTTTTATAATCGCATTGAGCTCGGTATTATTAAGTTTATCCACATCCATTTTCGTCGCCACTTTATCCGTCAGCAAATAATGTAATATAACCCCCAATGAAAAAACATCTGATTGCGCGGTACATTTTTGACCTAAAACCTGCTCTGGCGCACTCCAATAGCGCGTAAAAGCCTGGATGGTATCGTGGCTTTTTTCACTAGCACTCGCTTGATATTTACTGGCCAGACCCAAGTCGATTAACACCAAGTGGCCTTGCTCATTAATAATGATATTCTGTGGTTTTATATCACCGTGGAAAAACTGTTCATGATGAAGGTAACTGACAGCTCGCATCAATTGATCAAACACATTTAGCCTCTCATTTTGGCTAACGTTATTATTGGCTATCCAGCTATCTAATCCTAGACCATCAATGTAATCCATCACAATGCAGGCATGACCTTGTACCTCAGACACCCCGTAAATACTGCACACATTAGGGTGATCTAACGCGATTAAAATAGACGCTTCATTAAAAAATATCGCCTTTTGTTGGCCTGAGTTAAGCTTATTGGTACGGAGAATTTTGACAGCAGCTTTATGTACTTTTTCACTCTCGCAGTCATGGCTCACTAAGCGTTGTTCACCTTGAAACACCAAGCCCATACCGCCAGATTCTGACACTAGTTGGGTAATCGTAAACCCCATCACCTGCTGACCAATAAAGGTATTTTGATCCATCGGATTTTGATTAGAAATTTGCTGAGATAATAATTGGCTACTCGATAGCGGAATATCGTCCACCAAGAGCATTTTTTCAAGCTCAATGGCTGCGGCAGGATAGGCCCTCTTCAACGGTAATAGCCGCTTTTCTTGCTCTATTTTACTTAAACTTGCCAATTCAATGTACAGGGAAACGATATCTATCATTCGCTTAATTTAGCTCTCAGCCATACAGTGGCAAATTTTAAATCACTATCGACGGTTCTAGGAGACAACCCTAAAATATCGGCAATTTGTTGATGCGACACTATGGCAAAATTTTTAAGTTCAAACACTTCAGCTTGTCTTGGATAAGTTTGTTGTAACTGCTCTAATACGGATGACAATGCTAGATTTTCAGTCCAATTAGGCAACAACACATCCGAATCGGATAATTGCGAATTCAAAAACTCATATTTAGCTTTTTGCTTGTTAATTAACGACTGGTGCGGCTTACCAAACAGTAAATGCCACACTGACACGCGTACATAGTCAAAAAAGTCTTGTCGGTTTTCAAAAGGCAGCTCATCGTTACGCCAGCGGTGTAATTTCACCACAGACTCACTCGCTAACTCAGTAATCGAAGCATCATGCAGGATAGTTTCATTTGGGCGATGCTGTGAGAGGTACTTTCCAACTATTGCGCGAATATCTTGATAAGCATAAGTGAGAAATTCCTCACTTTGATCTTTATCCCTATTTTGCCAACCCACCAATAATTCAGTGGCATTATTTAACTCTCTAATTGACACGTAAATCCCTCTATTCGCCACTTATAGACAACCGATAATCATCTATTTATGCTTCAATTACTAGTTATTACAGTTAATTAAGTTCATCCATATTAAAATCATTTAAGTTTATAATGGTCAGCTCTTGTTTTAATGCAAACGTATCAATCCAATAGCGATTATCAAACTGAGTAATATGACTAACAGGGCTATGTCCGTGCACCACATAGTCGATCATATCGATACCTTTACATGATTCATTTTTATGTAAAGGTCGGCTCCATAACACTTGCCAAATATCTTCATCGGACAACTCACCCTTTTGTAGAGTTTGCCAGTCAGGTGGGGCTGATGCATGGCTAATACCAATGTTTTTTCCATTGACACTAATCGTCCGGGTCAATGGCATGGTGATATCAATTAATGTTTTCCAACGCATTAGCACATCAAATCGGTCTAAGTGTTGTGACAACCACTCGCCCCCTTTTTGCTGTAATACATCCCAATACTCAGAGGACTGAAAGCCCAATAAAAACAACTGTTCATGGTTGCCCATTACTGAAAAAAACCACTTCTTGGTTAATAAATTTAAGCATTCAATACTTTCTGCACCTTTACTGATGAGATCCCCAGTGCAAAAAAGTCGGTCAATCTGAAAGTTAAACCCCAATGTAAACAATTGCTCATAGAGTCGTTTAATTTGCCCATGAATATCACCGACAATATAATCTTTGCCCAAGACGTTGGCAGTATTAAACACATGCTGTTTTCGAGGTTTAAAATGCATTACTTTGAACCTTAAAAAATGGCCAGTCATCAACTGGCCATTCGAAAATGACAATCTACTTTTGAACCAGTTGAGCCCACAGAGCATGGTTGGTTTTGTAGCCAGGCTTAATCGTTGTAATGACCACTAACACAAGACTGACTAAGAAAAGATAAAGACCAATATCGGTATACTTAAGAGCCTCACCTAACCCACGCATAATGTCTTTTGTTCTTGCTCCACCTAGCATTTGAGTCATCTGAAACATCTCTGCTAATTGCTGGTAAAGTGTATAACCAATAGACACTAGTAATATAAGCAATAAACTGCGTGAAATTAACTGCTTTGCACCCAATAGGTGGCTACACAAAGCCAGAATAACAATCACATATAACCAAGACGGTGTTAGCTCGCTCAACGGCATACTACTTCCCATAAATGTCATCACTGGGAAAAATGTGCTCAGCAGCATAAAAGCCAAACTAAATACCGCGAAAAAGTTCATTAATTTAATGCTCGCAGTATCGACAGCTAACGCTCTATCTTTAGTATTGGTAAGGGTTACCTTAGCTTGTTCAAAAGCTTGCGACTGCTGTAAATCACTGGTTAGCTGCCCTGCGGTATTTCTGGCCTCGCTAGCCAAGTCTAACGCTTTATTCTTTAATGACATGTCTTGTTATCCCTGTTATTTCGGTCTGTTTTTTACCCAAGAAGGTTATACACCTCAAGAGTATTTGGTGGTTGCTGCCTACTGATTAAAGTTGGAGAATGTTAGCGGCTAATAACTCTCGATCTAAATTAATATCATCATCTTCTGCACGCTCAATGATGTACGACAGTTCGCATGCATTCACGATGTCACTTTGTTCACTGGTCATCGATTTAGTCAGGCTTCTCACTCCCGCTTCCTTAAAGCAAGTATTCATCATTTTCATTTTCTGTTGGAAATCACCTGATGAATTCCAATCTTGGATCCAAGCTAATTGATCTTCTTCTGCAGAGCTTCCACAACCGACTAATATGATCGCAGCCAAGCCAAATAACATTGCAGATTTAATGTTGTTTCCAGTATTCGATTTCATCGTTATTCCTTAATTTTGGGTATATGTTTTTATATCAATGAGCTAATAGGGAATGAGTTTAAAGAAACAACAGAAAACGATGAGTGACGTAAAATAATTATATTTACGCAAAGAGGATTGAAGATTTTTTGTATTTTGAGGAATTGATTACTGAGTATCAGATTAGAGTGAGACAATTATCGCGAGCTTTTAATAATGACCAAAGCCGCGTTGAGTGTTAGCGGTTCAACCTAGCATGATGAATAGCCTTATTATTTAGTCAGCCAAAGACAACATTGACCATTTGGCTAAGCAGTTACTCCGGCCCCTCTTGAAACAATACGACACCTGTAGGCATTACTTCCCAACTTGCTTTAGAGCCAACAAATATATGTTGGCCAATTTCGATATCTGGAGAGCCATTAACGCAGCCTAACGTAACCTGCAATATCTTCCCATTATGTATGGTGCACAGAGTCGAGCCACAGTGCTTACAAAACTGTAAGCCATAGCCATGCTCACCCACAAACGAAGTCAGTAAACTTTCACCAGAAAGCCACTCGAATTGCTCCGGATCTACAAAAGCAGCTGCGGATGCCTGCGCATTAAATGCCTTCCGACATCGAGAGCAATGGCAAGATTTAGCGTCTCGAAGCTTTCCGTTTAGTTGATATCTAATCTCTCCGCAGAAACATTCTCCGGTGATAGGCATAGCTTTCTCCATGGTGCTCTCGATCTGCTGATAAGTTCATCATAGCCACTGACGTAAAGTGTGCCATGCACTATGACGGTCTATATTTGTCGCTGGCGGCATCAATAATTAAGAATGCTGTTATTACTAAAAATGAAATGAGCCTTTGCTGGATCACTTATAAACTGCAGCTAGTTAAAGCCATAGCTATTACTTTTGTGATTTTTATTAGCTAAATACGCGACAGAAAATGAAGTAACGCCTTGTTAAGTCGGGAGTAAACGATTGCCAAATTTGCAGCAACGTAAGAACGGCACATACTGACGAATCCGCCTTAACAGATTGTTAAGTTTGCCTCTTAAGCAGCCACTTTATTGCCGAAAACAACAAGTGAATAACTGTAACGACAAGCGATACATAAACGAATATTGGGACAAACCAACTTATCGCAGTATCGAAAATAAATTGCCAATTCGTCCCTCCGTCATTGTAAAAAATACCGTTTGGGTTCTCTAGCCGTTCCCACAAAACAATTATCAACGTCACAACAGATGATACCGATAAGCCCACTAATAGCCCCAAGAACCAAAAGTGATTTTTTATGTCGGTTAATTTCAAGAGTTCTCATCCAATTGGTTGAAGTGCCAATCTACTAGGCAACTTAACGCCCTATAACAAGCGAATCATGTACTGACGGGCGACTGGCAAATAACCTTGCTGAATCTTAATTCAGAGGCTTGTTTACTTCACACCATGTCAGTCGCTTGTTGGACTGAAAAACAGCGCTATTAATAGTCAATAACATACCTAGCTTTCTACTCGAGATCAACGCTCAGCCCTCACCAACTCACTCGCTGAAAGGTTTTCAGCATCCTCCCTGCGGCTAATCACCGAAGAAGACTGATTTGAGAAAATCAGTGTATTAACGATGGTTGTCCTTCTTTTTACTCCCAAAAAGAAACTGAAACAAAATGTAATCCTGCTTAATTAAGTAAACATCTCAAACTCTTGTTCATTCACTCCGTAAAGAAAAAGCGTTAAACACATGCTTAAATAACGAACGTCAAATACAGATACAAGAATCCGGCCTACAAATTATGAATCCGATTTAGCGATATACTAATTTTTACCTATACTTTTTAAAGATAACTCAATGTGGATCTAATATATTTGTAGAAGGAGGACTTAACCACCTATTTAAGTGCTGTTTCACAGTGCCTGATACACGGGTGTGATAGCTTTACGCCTCTTCAGCAAATGCTTAATAGAACAGTTCAACAACGGAGCGAGTGTGGCAATTTCAGAGAAAAAATTAATGAACAATATAGGTCTTCAGGTCGTTATTGCCATGATAATAGGGGCATTAGTAGGCCTTTACATGGGAGAAGATGCCGCCATATTTGGACCTTTGGGCACCATATTTATTCATCTGGTTAAGATGCTCGTTATCCCCTTAGTCGTGGTATCTATTATCGCCGGCGCCGCCAGCCTAGGTAACAGCCCCTCAGCGGGTAAGATGGGTATTGGCACTTTTGCCTTCTTTATTATCACCTCAGGCATTGCCGTTACACTCGCACTTGTCATGGGCAACATTTTCAAACCTGGTGCCGGAATTGACTTTAGTGCACACGGTCAATCACTCACCCAGATCACCGCAGAGCAAGGCGCACTTCCCAGTGCCATGGATACTCTGATAGGTATGATCCCAACCAATGTCTTTGAATCAATGACTTCCGGGAATATTCTGCAGATCTTGGTCTTCTGTATCTTCTTCGGTATCGCATTGAGTAAAGTGAAAGGCGATGGTGCCAAACCGGTTATTAAGAGCCTCAATACCATAGTCGAAGCCTTTGTTTGGATGATCAATTGCGTGATGATCATTGCCCCTCTCGGCGTATTTGGTCTGATGGCTGAATCTGTGGGCTCATTCGGCTTTCAGGCTCTGGAAGTCGTATTGAAGCTATTCGTGGTTTTCGTGGTCGCGATTCTTATCTATGCCTTCATCTTCTTCCCGTTGATAGTAAAATTCTTCTCCAACGTTCCGGCGATGAAGTTTATCTCTGCGATGAAGAAGCCTCAGGCGATGGCGTTATCTACCGCTTCATCTATGGCAACACTGCCTGTCACCATGGAAACTTGTGAAGAGGAGCTCAATGTCTCAAAGGCAACGGCGGCCTTCGTATTACCACTGGGCGCGACCATCAACATGACGGGTAACGCTATCTATTATGGCTTAGTCGCCATGTTCTTCGCCCAGATGTATAATATTGATCTGACCACCACCGCCTATGCTGCCATTATCTTCACTTCGACACTAGGCGCCATCGGCCAAGCCGGTGTGCCAGGGCCGTCGTTCTTGGTCGTCGCCGTACTACTTGCAGCAGGGATCCCGATTGATGGTCTGCCACTGCTATTTGCGTTGGATCGTATATTTGACATGATCCGTACCTCATTGAACATTACAGGCGACGCTGTTTGTGCTGTCGTGATGGATCGATTTAATCCGCAACACAAGTAGTCTGCAGTACAAAAATGACTGACAAAAAAGCCCTTTTACCGATATGTAAAAGGGCTTTTTATTAGAAGCCAGAACCTATTTTGTAGCATGCCACTAAAATCAGAATATTCAACCGTACAACAGCGGCACAGATGGTCATGCCATCAACGATGGCTGTCCACTTTTCACTCATCTATCGAGCTTAGTCGGGGGCTATTCGTTATGCCATTAACAATGGGTGATGAGAACAAGGGCTTGAGTTATAAGCCGCCAAATCCATTCTGTAAAATAATGGAAAAACTTAGGTTATAGGCTAACTTACATCGATCATCGTGGCCTTATACCCGTTGCATTAAAAGTTTAACCCTTCAGCGGAAATTAAAATCCCTGTAGGCAATATGGGGGATTGAAGCTAATCGTTATTCTATATTAGAAGCCACAACAAAGCTTAAAGGGCTTTGCCATTTGCTTTAAACGTCGACCGCACGACGTGAGCGACTCAGAATGGGGCAAATACTGAGTGCAATTGATATTATTCATTAATGCTTATCAAAATACCGCATTAAAACCCGAGTCGATAACGTTCTCACCGTGGCATCAGCAATGGGCTCAGCGAGCCCATTGCACGCACTAAACATCAATTTACGTTTTTAACAGGGATATCCAAGCTACTTCTAAATCCTAAATTTAAAAGTTATTCGGATATTATGCAGGCCAACTTTCAGCTTCAATAGCAGCTAAGGCTCTAGCTGCGCGCTGTAATGCCGGTAAAAAATGCAGTGCACTTTCTGGCTTTAAACGCATAATCGGTGCCTGAATTGCTAAGCATAAATTAGAGCGTCCAGAGGGGGTTGGTACTAATACCGCTACGCATAATAACCCCGGTAAAAACTCTTCGTTATCGATGGCATAACCTGCATGCCTAACATTATCGAGCTCAGTCTCTAATGCCTCAATATCTGTAATGGTTTTATCGGTATATTGGGTTAACGTTGCATGCGCCAATAATCTTTTTCGCTGAGATGTACTCATCTCCGACAAAAACAACTTACCACTAGCAGAGCAATGAACCGGGACTCTAGAGCCTGATTTCAAATAAAACCTCAGTGGTGCCGCCGTTTCTATTCTATCAAGATAGACAATTTCTCCGCCGGACAACGCGGTAATATTACCACTCTCACCCACATCATCGACAAGCTGGCGTAACACCGTTCGCCTTGCACTATGGGTTGTATTATTCAGTAGCAGTTGCTCTGCCAATCGGCGAAGCCTACCTCCCGTACTGTAATGACGTTCATCACCATCACGCTGAATAATTCCTGCCGCTTCTAGCTGCTGCAACATTCTGTGTAACGTGGGCTTTGGTAAGCCCGTTTCTTCAACTAATCCCTGTAATGAAAAGAACTCATCTCTTTGCGCTATCACTTCCAATAATGAAAATAGACGCAGAGTCGGTGTGTCACCATTAACTTGCACAGCGTGAGGTTGGTCAGTTTGAGAGCCTTTCATATACCTCCATTTTGATTTTTAACCCATGAGAACCATAGATTATAACCATTTTTTTTTGATAATTCATTGACGTTAACCGTGTACACCGCATAGTATCACGAACAAACACCAATAAACGGAACCTTTTGTCTCATTAATCATTATAGACTATTTATTCTAATCATATATAAAAAAACTAGCACCCGATGTAACTGAAGGATGCTCACTCACTCCCAACCAAAAGAAGACAGTGAATATGAAAGTAATAGATCGAATAATCGAGCAAGCCCGTTTATCACCACGCACGATAGTGCTATGCGAAAGTGACGATGAACGTATTGTTCAAGCTGCCTTACGCGCCAGTAAAGAGAAAATTGCTCACATTATCTTAGTCGGTAAAATCAAAACCATTCTGAAGCTTATCAATGATAACGATGCCACTAATACACTTAATGGGATTACTGTTATCGACCCTGAGCACTCTCCTCTTGTCACCGAGTTTAGCCAGGTATTCTTTGAGAAAAGAAAACATAAAGGAATGACATTAGAAGCCGCAGTACTAGCGATTAAAAAGCCACTTTGTTTTGCTAATCTTCTCGTTGATCTCGGCTATGCCCATGGCTCTGTTGCGGGCGCAGTGAATACCACGGCTGATGTGGTCCGCAATGCCATACAAGTAATTGGGGTTAGCCCTGAAGCAAAATTAGTCTCTAGCTTTTTCTTGATGATTATGTGCCAGCCCTTTCATCAACTTAAAGGCGGCATCATCTTTTCTGACTGTGGTCTCGTTATCGACCCCAATGCCGAAGAGCTCGCTGATATAGCCATGGCTGCCGCACGTAATGCCCAAGCTTTACTGGGTGAAGAACCTAAGGTGGCGATGCTCTCTTTCTCTACCAATGGTAGCGCGAAACACTCCGCCGTCGATAAGGTGGTCAACGCATCGAATATCATCAAGGCCGCAATGCCTCACTTAGCCATTGATGCCGATGTTCAACTGGATGCAGCGATTGTAGCGGATATTGCTGAGAAAAAAGGCCCTAATTCTAAGGTGAAAGGCCAATCTAATGTCCTTGTTTTCCCTAATTTAGAGGCCGGGAACATCGGTTATAAATTGGCAGAAAGAATGGCTCAGGCCACTGCTATTGGCCCTTTACTTCAGGGCTTAACCAAACCCGCTAATGATCTCTCACGGGGCTGTAATGCTGGTGATATCTTTTTAGTCATCGCTGTGACGGTAGTTCAAGCTCAAACGATGAATCATTCAGCCCGAGAGCAAAGCAGTCTGCTTACACCAATACCCGCCTGATGTTCTAGGGAGAGCTCCATGACAACGACCTTAGCTTTACTCTTATTGATCATAGTGATTGGTACTTATTTTCAAACCTCTACGGGCTTTGGTCTCGGTATTATTGTCACCGGTACAGCCACTGCACTCGGGCTAGCTGAGCTGAGTTTTATTGCCGCCGTCGTCAGCTTAATCACCTTAGTTAACTGTGCTTTTTCACTACCGGGGAGCCTTAAAGAACTCGATTGGCGTGCCGTCATAGCCGCAGGTATTGCGGTATTTCCAGGGGTGATCATTGGCGTGATTTTGCTGTCTTACTTAAGCGATTTCGCAACCAATATTTTACAACTCCTATTGGGTGTGATGATTATTATTAGTGGAGTCAGCTCAATACTCAGCGCAAAAAATAGCGAAAATCAACTTCGTAGCCATGATGTCACTTTCTTTATTAGTGGTTTCACCTCGGGTTTTACCGGCGGTTTATTTGGTATGGCGGGCCCACCGCTTGTATTTCATTTTTATCGTCAGCCCTTCTCAATGGTTACCATACGTAATATGCTATTGCTGCTTTTTGCTTGCACTTCAGCGACACGTAGCGGCTATCTCGCCTACCAAGGTTTACTCACTTCAGAGATGTTAATCCTATCGGCATTAGCGCTACCTTTAGTGTCTGCGACGACCTTGCTAGCTCGGCGTTATCCTCCCCCGTTAACGCCAAAGACAATGCGTTATATCGTCTTCGTTCTTTTGATGCTACTGGGCAGTTACCTGCTCATATCAGGGGTATTAAAACTACTTTAACCTCATCACCTTTTTGTTGAAGTGATGAGGTCTACTAACGTATTAAACAAAGAGACATCCAGCTCTTGCCCAAGATCAATTGCCAGATTGCGTGGATAATAGGAACTTAAGTCAATTCCTACGCCGACTCCGATAATTTCAACTCCTAGACGTTGTTGAGCAAAGACCACATCTTTAAGGTGATTGTCGAGATAAAGGGGATCATTTGTCTGGTGTGTCGCGGTATCCATAGGGCTACCATCTGAGATAACAATTAATATCTTACGCTGTGTTTCTTGATTTAGTAGCCGCTGAGAGGCCCATTCTACCGCTTCACCATCAATACCCTCTTTATACAGATCGAGTTTAAGCATCGAGGCTAGCCCAAGCCTGCCACTTCTCCAACTCTGTTTAGCCTGCTTAAAGACCAAATGTGATACCGAGTTCAAGCGACCAGGATGCGGCGGACAAGCTTGTCTACGCCATTGCTTTAACGCCGGTCCACCATTCCACGCCCCCGTGGTAAAACCCAACACTTCGGTTTCAACTTTGGCCACATCCAATGCCCGCACCAGAATATCCAGTAGGGTCGCTACTTTATTTGCATGGGTTTTCATCGAGCCTGAGCAGTCGACTAGAAAGCTCACCTGACTATGGATAATGGGTTTTAGGTGAGCTTGATAAAAAAGGGCTGTCTCACTCGGCGAACACACAATTAACGGCAGTCGGTCGCCATCGATATAACCTTCATCCTTGGCTGATTGCCAGCCATCGAGTTCGAGTTGGCTCAGTTTCAGAACGATTTGACGTGCGAGTCGGTTGATATTAATCGTTTGTTGTAAAACCAGTTTATCTAAATGGGTTCGATATTCTCGTAACAGCTCAGCACGCACTAACTTGGCGGGAAAAACCACTTTATCAAATTGCGTCGTAAACACATGATAGACCGACTTTACCTTTGAGCGGCCCTTATTGTTATCAATTATACCCGTGGCAATCCCTTCCCCCTCATGGCTAACAACATCGAGTAATATGGCAAAACCTTTAAGCACTTTTTCAGTATTTGTAGCGCCTTCATTAGCCGCTAAAATACGTTGCTCTGTTTCAATCATAGTTTCAATAATATGGGCAATTTCCAGCGCGTAATCCGCATACTTTTGTTGATCCTGCTGGCATCGACGTAAACCGGATAACGGCGTACCAATGGCGCCCGATAACGCCGCTCGAGTATGCTCGATTAAACTTTCGGTTTCAGCTGACACGGCTTGTGCCATCAATCTTGCTCGGCACATTTGAGCTAAGGTATAAAGCAAGATCCCAACGGTGGTATCGGTTAAACCTGAGTCATGAAATGTACGCGACCAATGCCTAAACAACTGATCAATATTAAGCGCCATTCCTGGCCATTGCGGGGGTAATAGGCTCTCGACTCTCGCTTGTTCCAACATTTCAAACACTAACCCCGCGATTTGAGTCTCAGGTTTTAGGCTTTGGTGAAGTACTGTGTCTGAATAAATAAGTCGTAAAGACAAAGCATCTATTCGTCCTTTAATATCAGGTTCATTAAGTGGGAATTCTTGCCAATAATGCTGTAAATGCGGCGCGTAAAATGGCATCACGCAGGTATCCAGATACAGTTTTACATTACGATATACGCAGTGCTGTGACAGGCCAGTATGGGCAGAAAACGGGCTATTAAAAGTGTTAAGTAAAGAAGTTGCTAACCTGTCTGCACTGCTATCTTTTTTTTGCAGATTTTGTACCGAGTCATCATCGACCAACATCATATTGTTACTCCGTTAAGATAAATTCTTGTCCGAAGCAGCGCTGAAAATATTCAGCCACTAATTCTTTCTCTTGTGCTTCACATTTATTCAAAAATGACAGCTTAAAAGCCAAGTTGATATCATCAAATATTTGGGTGTTCTCGGCCCAAGTAATCACAGTGCGAGGTGACATTAAGGTCGAGATTTCTCCCGCCATAAAGCCTTGCCTTGTCAAGTTTGCCAATGACACCATAGAGTCGACCAAATTTTTATATTCCTTTTTAAAATTAGTGACTTGATCTAACACCATACTGACCTCCTCTGCTTGAGGTAAATAGTTGAGTGCCGCCAATATATTCCAGCGATCTATTTGTGCATGGTTCAATACCTGAACACCACGATAGAGGCCTGAGTAATCTCCTTGGCCGATCGTATTGGCTGTGGCAAAGAGTCGAAAATCAGCATGGGGTGAGATAACTCTATTCTTATCAAGTAAGGTGAGTTTCCCATCTCGCTCCAAAATACGTTGGATCACAAACATCACATCAGGACGCCCGGCATCGTATTCATCAAAAATAAGTGCGATAGGACGCTGAATAGACCAAGGTAAAATACCCTCTTGAAATTCAGTCACCTGTTTACCGTCTTTAATCACAATGGTGTCCTTACCCACTAAATCTAAGCGACTGATATTTCCGTCTAAATTAACCCGTACACAGGGCCAATTTAATCGAGCTGCCACTTGCTCTATATGGGTAGATTTACCGGTGCCATGCATCCCTTGCAACATCACACGACGGTTATGTTCAAAGCCAGCCAAAATAGCAAGTGTCACCTCTTTGTTAAAGTGATACCCCGCATCGATTTCTGGAACATACGCATTAGGTTCACGATAACCCGTGACGATTAAATCCGAATCAATGTTAAATACATCACGGACACACACTTCAACCTTAGCTGAAAGTGCAATGGGTTCATTAACGCGCTCATCAGTCATATTAAATCCACTTAAGTTTTTGTAAATAAAAGGCTATAGCCCATTTTATTAAAACAAATAGTCTTACAAATCCGTTCAAATCATCCTTTTGTTTGCATAAAACTAACACGCGAACACAGAAATCAGAACAAAAAGTACCACTTTTTACAATTAGTGTTTGACAGGATGATTTGTAGTCAATAATGTAAGGACAGATCAGATATTGGAATGATATATTCCATAAACGATACTTACCTAAGCATTCATTCAAGGAATTACTCATTATGAGCACAAAAAATGACCGCGCTGTTGTCGAAGGTCCAACTAAGATGACACCATCAGAGGCTTTCGTTGAAACGATGGTCGCTAATGATGTGACAAATATATTCGGTATCATGGGATCTGCATTTATGGATGCCATGGATATATTTTCTCCAGCAGGCATTCGCCTTATCCCTGTGGTTCACGAGCAAGGTGCTGGCCATATGGCCGATGGTTTCTCTCGAGTGACTGGGACTCATGGTGTTGTTATCGGTCAAAATGGCCCAGGTATTAGTAACTGTGTTACCGCTATTGCAGCTGCATATTGGGCTCATAGCCCGGTAGTCATTATCACCCCTGAAACGGGCACGATGACTCAGGGTTTAGGTGGGTTCCAAGAATGTAATCAGCTCCCTATGTTCCAAGAGTTTACTAAATACCAAGGGCACGTTACGCACCCTAACCGTATGGCTGAATATACCGGTCGCTGTTTTGACCGTGCATTAAGCGAAATGGGCCCGACTCAACTTAATATCCCCCGTGATTACTTTTATGGTGAGAGTGTTTATGAAATTCCTAAGCCTTCACGTCTTGACCGTGGTCCAGGCGGTGAGTCTAGCTTAAATGAAGCTGCTGACTTACTGGCTAAAGCTAAATTCCCAGTGATTATCTCTGGTGGCGGCGTAGTGATGGGCGATGCGATTGAAGAGTGTAAAGCACTTGCAGAACGCCTAGGCGCGCCAGTCGTTAACAGCTACCTGCACAACGACTCTTTCCCAGCAAGTCACGAACTTTGGTGTGGCCCACTCGGTTACCAAGGTTCAAAAGCTGCGATGAAATTAATGGCGCAAGCCGATGTTGTTATCGCGCTAGGTTCACGCTTAGGCCCATTCGGTACACTTCCTCAACACGGTATGGATTACTGGCCAAAAGACGCAAAAATTATCCAGATAGACGCTGATAATAAGATGCTTGGTCTGGTTAAAAAAATCTCTGTCGGTATTTGTGGTGATGCAAAAGCAGCTGCTATAGCTCTGACTAAACGTCTTGCTGGACGTACGCTAAATTGTGATGCGACGGTTGCCGAACGTAAAGACAAAATCTCAGCCGAAAAAGCGGCTTGGGAAAAAGAACTTGATGAATGGACCCATGAAACGGATGCATTCAGCCTCGATATGATCAAAGAAAATGCAGAAGAAACACCGTTTTCTGGCGGTGAATACCTGCATCCACGTCAAGTCCTACGCGAGCTTGAAAAGGCAATGCCAGAAGATGTCATGGTGTCTACCGACATCGGTAATATCAACTCAATTGCTAACAGTTATTTGCGCTTTGAAAAGCCAAGAAGCTTTTTTGCAGCCATGAGTTTTGGTAACTGTGGTTATGCTTTCCCGACAATTATCGGTGCCAAAGTTGCCGCACCAGAACGTCCAGCAGTCTCTTATGCTGGTGATGGTGCTTGGGGAATGAGCTTGATGGAAACCATGACATGTGTACGTCATGAAATTCCAGTAACAGCCGTTGTTTTCCACAACCGTCAATGGGGTGCAGAGAAGAAAAATCAGGTTGATTTTTATGACCGTCGCTTCGTTGCAGGTGAGTTAGACAACCAAAGTTTTGCCGAAATAGCACGCGCTATGGGCGCCGAAGGTATCACGGTTGATCGCTTAGAAGATGTTGGCCCAGCCCTTAAGAAAGCCATTGATATGCAGATGAATGAAGGCAAGACCACCATCATCGAGATCATGTGTACCCGAGAGCTAGGTGATCCTTTCCGCCGTGATGCCCTTTCGACCCCTGTACGTCATCTAGAAAAGTACAAAGATTACGTTTAACGGTTACTGAAGTAAGCCTGGCTCGCCTTTGAGTCAGGTCCTTTTTTTCACAAAGGTCACTCATTCATGAGCACAAAACAACTGACAACGCCGCTAAGTACTTTTGGCAACGTGCAAAAGATATTACCGGGATTTATGTTATGTGGCGTTATCGCTGCAGCAGCATCGTTTATCTCTGAGCACTACGGCGGACCTAAATTTTTGTATGCATTGCTACTGGGGATCTCATTCCATTTTCTGGTCGATAACCCAAGATGCATTTTAGGCATTGAAGTCTGCGCTAAAAAGCTAGTACGTGTGGGTGTGGCCTTGCTCGGTGTGCGTATTGCCGTGAGTGACATTAGTGATTTAGGCGCTTTTGGTGTGGTTGCACTTGCAGCTGGAGTCGCACTCACCATCGGTTTTAGCTTGTTTTTAGCTCGAATATTAAAGCTACCTTATATGCTAGGTCTCCTCGCTGGAGGAGCCACTGGTATTTGTGGTATCTCAGCGGCAATGGCTATTTCATCGACCTTGCCGCAAAACGAAGAAAATGAACGATACACGTTATTGACGGCTATCGGTATTGCGACCTTTTCAACCGTCGCCATGATCACCTACCCACTTATTGTCAGTTCGCTCGGTTTAACCACGAGTGAAGCAGGTTTATTTTTAGGAGGCTCAATACATGACGTGGCTCAGGTTGTTGGCGCCGGATATATGCTGTCGCCAGAAGTCGGTGATGCCGCCACCTTAGCCAAAATGTTCAGAGTCGCCATGTTAATGCCTGTCATCATGATATTGGTTGTTGTGCTGAGATCTGAGCGAGAAAAATATGATGGAAAAGAGGGCAAGCGTCAGCCATTAGTTCCACTATTTCTAGTGGTATTCATCGCGCTAATTGCATTCAACCAATTTGGTTTTATTTCAAAAGAAGTTAGCACGCTGTTTTCAACTATTTCCAGTTGGTGCTTAGTTATATCGATTGCAGCTCTTGGCGTAAAAACGTCATTTGAAAAACTGGTCGGATTAGGTTGGAAGCCCATTGTCCTACTAATGAGTAACACGATATTTATCGCGCTTTACATGCTCATTATCGTCTATTTAAGCCAGATTATTTCTAGTTAGTAAAAATAAAAACTGAATGTAGTAAAAAAGTATGACAAATATCAACCGAATACTGCGGCGTAACGCCTTAAGTAAAAGGAACGCATATTGATATAAATTACAAAATGCGATACAAAACATTTCATTTTATGCAATAAAGATTACAAATTCATGACGTATGAAAACAGTTAAATAAATAATTAGGAAGCAACACAATGAATAATCAAGTCAGCATTAGTTTTTTAGAGGCCTTTTCTCAAGCATGGAATGACCATGATATTGACACACTTATGAGCTGTATGACTCAGGATTGTGAGTTCCATGCTACCGCGGGCTCAACAGTTTTAGGCAGTAGCTTTAGTGGTGCTGATGACGTTAAAGCCGCCTTCCAACTCGCGTGGACAAACTTTCCTGACGCGCAATGGTTAGATGCAGAGCACTTTATCATTGGTGATAAAGCGGTAACTGAATCTACATTCTGCGGTACTAAAGCTGACGGTACTCGCGTCGAAGCACGCATGGTTGATGTATTTACCCTACGTGATGGCAAAATTTTGGTAAAAAATGCCTTCCGTAAAGATCGTCCCTCACTGGCAGCGTCCGCTTAATTGCGGTCTGATTTCTGCAAAACGCATTAAGGATGACTATGAGCATACACCTCGAAACCGCTGGCTTAGATCTAAAAGCAGGGATGAATGCACGGGAACCGTATAATCCACAATATGATCCATTAGTACAGCCTAACCCAGGTCACGGGCAAGATTATGCCCCAACCTACTGGATTGGTACTGCGGGTGAAGCCCCTGAAGATGATGGCCCAATCGTGAGTGATATCACAGCCGATGTTGTGATTGTTGGCTCTGGTTATACGGGACTATGTGCTGCGATTTATCTTGCTGAGCATTACGGTATTAAAGCCACGGTATTAGAGGCAAATAGAACAAGTTGGGGCTGTAGTACCCGTAATGGCGGACAAGCTCAATGTGCATCAGGACGCTTAAAGCGCTCACAATGGATTGAACGCTGGGGAGTCGATACTGCACTGCGTATGCACCAAGAATGTCTGGATGGTATGCAAACATTTAGGGATCTGATTAAAGATATTGATTGTGAGCCTCAAGCAGGTGGACACCTTTATATAGCCCACCGCGACAAGGTTATGCCCACTCTGGAAAAAGAAGCTTCAATACTGCGTAAAACATTTAATTATGATGCGCAGATCTTAGATGCTGCCACCGTCAAAAATGAGTATGTTAATGACTCCGAAGCGGCAGGTGCTATGCACGAGCCCGAAGGTATTGGCATTCATGCAGGCAAACTCGCCTTTGGTTATTTGAAAAAAGCGCGTGCACTCGGGGTTAAAGTTCATCCTGGTAGTCCCGTTATCGGCTGGGAAACACGTAATGGAGAACATTGCTTACGTACGCCAGGTGGTGTCGTCAAAGCGGGCGCTGTAGGAATGGCAACTGGCGGTTATACTTCTCAAGGTTTGCATGCCAGTACTAAAAATCGTTTACTGCCTATTCTTTCTAATTCAATTGTCACGCGACCATTAACCAACGCAGAACTCGCAGCGTGTAATTTTAAAACTCATCAAGTTATCACCGATACCCGAATATTAAGACATTATTACCGCCTTCTACCTGACAACCGCCTTCAAATAGGCAGCCGCAGTGCCATTACTGGTAAAAATGCTCCCAAGCAAAAATACCAACAATTTCTGGAAAATGATTTAGCAAAGAAATTCCCAGCACTTAAGGGAATACAAATAGATTACTCCTGGTGGGGATGGGTCGATGTCAGCCATGACATGATGCCACGTATTTACCGACCAGATCCGAAAGAAACCATCTATTACGCCATGGGCTACGGCGGTAATGGCGTGATGTATTCAGCCCAAGCAGGTAAACGACTCGCGCAGTGGATTGCCGGAGAAGAAACTCAGATAGATCTCCCGATATTTCAATCTCAGTTGCCCTTTCCGAATGTTCGCGAGGCTATTGAATCTGAAGCATTTGCTCCTTTTAGAAGAATGGGTCAGAAGTTTTTGTACAACTGGTATCACCTTAAAGATGAAGTCTTTTAAGTTGATGCAAAATAATATTTTCAATTCGAATCTAATAATTATAAAACAGGATAGAACTATGAAATTTGTTAAAGCCGTAATTGTACCCATTATCACCAGTGTTAGCTTACTCGCAATGTCACCCATCGCTTCTGCTGAAACGTTCAAAATGGCATTAGGGGACGCTGCCGGAGGAACTCAGTGGGAATTAGGAAAAACATTTCAGGAATTACTCAACGAAAAAACAGGTGGCAAAGCCACTGTTGATCTATTTCCTAATGGCCAATTAGGCAATGAGCAAGATACTGTTAACAATGCTTCTATGGGTATATTAGACTTCTCAGTATTGGCGATTAACAACGTCACGCCATTTTCACCTAGCGTAGGCTTACTGACTATGCCCTACGTTATCTTAAGCCCTGAAGATGCAAAAACATTAACCCAAGGTAAAATCGGTCAAGAGCTCGTTCAAAATACGATTGACGATGCAGGTGTACGCATTATTGGTTGGGCATATTCTGGTTTTCGCGTACTCACTAACTCAAAACGTCCGGTAAAATCACTCGCCGACCTTAAAGGGTTAGTCATTCGTGTGCCACGTAATGAGATTATGATGTCGACCTACCAAGCCTGGGGCGTTAACCCAACACCTATGGCTTGGTCAGAAACCTTCACAGGCCTGCAGTTAGGCGTGGTTGATGGACAAGATAATCCTTATATCACTATCGATGCAATGAAATTTAATGAAGTCCAAAAGTACGTCACCAACCTTCGTTATATCTTCTCAATTGAGCCACTTATCATCAGTGAATCTGTATTCCAATCTCAAAAGCCTGCAATGCAAGCCATCATTTTAGAAGCAGGTAAAGAAGCCACTGAACATAGCTACTCTTTCTTATTAGAGTCTGAAGATAAAATTAAGAAATCTTTAGTCGCCAAAGGCATGGTTATCTCTGATCCAAGTAATGGTGAAAAAGAGTGGATAGATCTAGCAACTAAGACTGTCTGGCCTAAATTTTATGACAGCATAGGTGGCAAGGATAAACTTGATGGAGCCTTAGCAACACTCGGTCGCGCCGCTAATTAATCTCATCGATTAATTCCCTTTAAAAATAGTCATAAAAATGGCGAGTGCGAATATTAACAATGAGTTTGTTCGCTTTATTCTTAGTTGTTTATTGAGGACAAGAATATGTCTGCTAAGCATTTTTTTATAAAACACATTAATAATATTGAAGAGTATTTGTGTGCTTTATTGTTAGCCACCTTTGTTATGTTGTTATTTGCACAAATTGTATTACGCCAATTTTTTCAGTACTCCATCCCTTGGGGGGATGAAGTATCAACTTACATGTTTGTTTGGTTTGCTTATCTGGGGGCCGTAGTCGCCGCTAAGATGTCTGCGCATAACCGAGTTACATTTCAGTTTAAATGGTTTCCACCAATCGTTAAAACCGTCTGTGAGACAATTGCCGATCTATTGTGGATTGGATTCAACCTCTTTTTTGTTTATTTAAGTTATGACTTTGTCTTTAATAAAATGAACCTATTTTGGAAGTCGCAAACGACAGGAATTCCAATGAAGTACTTTTACCTTATTTTACCCATTGCATTCACATTGATGTCGGTAAGAATACTGTGGAATATGTATTTACGATTATTTAAAGGGATTGAAGCTCTTGACCCTGAAGCAGAAGAACTGAAAAAAATCAGTCAAGCTAATCAAGGAGATATATAGCATGGAACAATATCTCACGCTGATTTTGTTTGGCGGTTTCTTAGTGATGCTTATCCTAGGTGCTCCAATTACCGTCTCTTTAGCTGGCGCAGCAATGGCTGCTTACCTAATACTTGATAAAAATCCTATAGCAATGGTTCAAATCGCATTTACCTCTGTGGGTAACTTCCCTTTAATGGCCCTCCCCGCCTTTGTCCTTGCGGGTGCCCTTATGGAGGCAGCAGGTATTTCGCGGCGATTAGTTGATATAGCCGAACACTTAGCTGGCCCAATTACCGGTGGCTTAGGTGCCGCGACAATTATCGCTTGCGTATTTTTCGGCTCAATATCAGGTTCTGGTCCAGCAACTACGGCAGCAGTAGGTATGTTAATGATTCCCGCCATGGTCAAGCGTAAGTACGATAGAAGCTACGCATCAGCCGTAACTGCCGCCTCTGGTGGACTGGGTATTATTATTCCCCCTTCAATTCCCTTAGTCATTTTTGGCATCTCATCAATGGGACTCAAGCCACCCGCTGAAGCCATCGCTTTACATGGTCAATTTGCCAGCATTTCGATTCCTAAGCTCTTTATTGCAGGTGTGATTCCAGGCTTTATTATCGCTGGTAGCTTGATCGTAATGAATTATGTCATCTCAAAACGCGAAGGCTATAAAGGATTAACCGATACATGGTCGTTCTCTGAGATAGGAACGGTTTTCCGCCGCGGGATTTGGTCACTGCTTGCACCAGTATTAATACTCGGTGGCATATACTCTGGCTTCTTTACGCCAACAGAATCAGCCATCGTCGCGGTCATGTATTCACTTTTTGTGGGTTTCTTTATCCACAAAGAGATGAAAATCAAAAACGTATTTAAGTCGTTATCTACGACCACTTGGATCACTGGGCGAGTACTTCTAATTTTGTTTGCCGCCACAGTATTTGGTCGCTTATTGGTCGAGCAAAGAATTCCAGCCATCATTGCTGAAAATTTACTGCACATGACCGATAACATGTACTTGATCTGGATTCTGATGATTGTCTTCCTACTCTTTGTCGGTATGTTTATGGAGACATTGGCAGCCATCATGATTATTGTCCCGGTCATGCTGCCTATTATGTATATGTTAGGCGCGGATCCAACCCATGTTGGTATCGTTGTGGTATGCGTACTTTCAATTGGGTTTGCGACGCCTCCTCTAGGGGAAAATATCTTTGTCGCATCCGGTATTGGCGGTTCGAGCGTTGAACAGATCACCGCACGTATTCACCCCTTCGTCTTAGCTTCTGTGATTGGCGTTATTATTATCGCATTCTTCCCACAGTTAACACTTTGGCTTCCCTCTCTGGTGGGATATTAATGAATCAACTCGGTAACAACACACATTTTATTAAATTGACATACTTAGGAATATTCTATGAATACTAAATTAAAAAGTAGCTTATTAGCCGCAAGTTTAGTGATCAGCACCTCTGTATCAGCAGGCATGACAGCAGCTGATGAAGATCTGAGTGTTACTCACATCGAAACAAAAGAAGAAGTTAGAGCCAAAGTACTTTTAGCAACAGCCGTTGACTATATAAAAGAAAATGGTAGTGAAGCCGCAAGTGATTTCAACCAAAAGCCTGAATTTTTTGATGGTAACTTGTATGTTTTCGCACTCAATATTGACGGTGAATTCTTAGCCAGTGGCGGTTCATCTTCTGTATTAGTCGGTGATACAGTATTAGATACCTTTGATATGTATGGTAAATATTTTTTCCGAGAAATGATCCAAAAAGCCATAAAAGATGGGAACGGAGCTGTTGAGTATCACTGGAAGAACCCGACAGATCGTTCAGCTTCACCAAAAAGAACTTTATTTCAACGTGTTGGAAATACCATTGTCGCGGTAGGCTATTATCCAGTCAGAGCTACTGCATTTCAAGCAAAAGAACTATTAGGCTTAGCCACAGTTGAAATACATAAAAATGTAAAAGCAGCGCTGCATAAATTCAATAATTTAGACGGTGAATATATTAAAGGTGATCTTTATATTTTTGTTATTGATATTAAAACAAAGTTATTTCTGGCTCACGGAGTTAGTCGCAGCTTAATCAACCAATCAATCGACACTTCGTTAGATGATGTCGGCAAAGCCGCCACCAATAAAATGCTAGAAATGGCGAAACAAAAAGATTCGGGCGAAATAAGTTATGTCTGGACAAACCCCATTACTAATGAAAAAGAAGTTAAGCGCACTTTATTTAGATTAATTGATAGATATTTATTGTGTGTAGGATATTACACTCCGAACTAATAATATTTATTTAATAATAAAAAGGTTAACAACATAAAAGATTAATAATAAATTAAGCGTGAAAAACTAGAATTAATTAATAAACATCAATAAAAGATTCTTACTCTAATTTTTAACTACAAAATTAGAGTAGCGGTGTGTCTGGATTCTAAAATCAAAATAAAAAGGGATATAACAATGATGAAGATAATGACAGTACTACCTTTAAGTCTGTGTGCGTTAACTATGAGCGCCCATGCTGCAGATACACTCGAACAAAAAGTGGAAAAATTAAATGAACGAATTCAGCAGTTAGAAGGTGAAACAGCGAGTCCTTCGCAGTTTGAAAACAGTAAATTCAGCTTATACGGTTCTTTTAGACCCACATTGGTCTACAAAGACAACCAAGATAATAACTGGGATATAGGCGATGCACTCTCTAGAGTCGGCATTAAAGCTAGCACAGAGTTTTCTGATGGTTGGAGTGCAATTGCGCAAGGCGAGTGGAGTGTTGATATCTCAAATAATGGTGATTTAGGTAAAGCTCGTTTAGCCTATCTTGGTATTGCTTCACCTTATGGACAAGTTGCTTTTGGTAAGCAAAGACCGGCTCAATACACCTTAATTGAAGAATATGTTGATATCTTTAACAATGCAGCTAGCCCTTTTGCTTTCGATAGCAACGGACCATTTTTTGTTGATAACTTCGCTACCTACAAATTAAGTCTCAAACAATTTACCTTGATGACCTCTGCTCAGCTAAATGGTAACAATGATACTTACCTGTATAACTCAGGCCTCGCTTTTGATAAAGATAGCTTTCATGTTGGTGTCACTTATCTAGATCAAAACACCAGTGATTCAGTCAACGGTGCTGAAATTAATGGCGAGCAAGAAACCTGGGCAGCCTCTGTGGCTTATGGATTTAAAAATGGTCTTTACTTAGCTGCAGCCTATACCGATGTTAGTTACGACTTTGATGTCTCTTCTATTGATAAGAGCGGCAGTACATTAGACACAGCCCTTGCTTATCCTATTGCTGATCAATATAAAGTTAAGCTCGGTTACTTTGATTACGATGACGGTAAGAGTGATCTATTCAGCCAAAGCTACAGCGGTTATAACACTACTCTTGAGTGGAACCCTGTTAGCAATATCCGCCTTCACTTAGAGTACTTAGCTAAAAACTATGATCAACAAAATGATGATCAAAGCGTGACACTTGGCTTCCGTTATGACTTTAATATGATGTGGGGAAAGTAAAATATTATTAACCCACTTTTTATAAAAACCTTTATCATTCAATAGCTGCAACCACAGCTATTGAATTTATTTATATATACAACATTCAAACTACACAATGTATTGAGTGACTCATTATAACCCCACACAATGATATCAAACTTATAATTAAAACTACTGAACATCTCCGTTATAATTTATCAACACCAACAAAAAACAGCCCATTAATATTGAAGTTAATTAATTTTAAAAACTTATTTAAAAACGTGTAATAAATTATAATCCAAAACAAAGTTCCCCTTAGGTGTTATCGTTATAATGGATTTTAAATGCACTATAAACACCATAATACTCAGGGTCAGATCGTGAACGTTATTCAAGCAGTTTCAGCAAAATATTGACCGGATCAAGTACTTGTGAGCTTATACTCCTTTTTAAGGAGTCTCATTATGTATATCGAATCATTCAAAGAACATTTTGGCGTGATTGACGACTACCGCCAAAGTGCAAAGATCACCTATCCATTGTTCGATATACTGTTCGATTCTCTTTGCGCTGTTATTGCAGGTTCGAATGATTGGTTCGATATCGGAGAATACATTATTAGTCACCACCATTGGTTCAAAACGCAAAAAGATTGTACCGGCAGGATCCCTACTGACGATACAATTGCTAGAACAATTCCTGTTATTACTCCTGATCGTTTTAACGAGTATTTTCTAGTATGGATGCAATCGGTTCAGCAGCTAACTAATGGGGAAGTCACTGCGATTGATGGAAAAACGCTACGCGATTCATATAATCGTGATGACCGAAACAGCACTATTCATATGATAAGTGCTTATGCTTCAACAAATAAGCTGGTACTTGCTCAATTAAAATTAGACCAAAAAAATAATGAAATCACGGCAATTACAGAACTTTTTTGAAAATACTAGAACTACGCGGATCGCTAGTGACAATCGATGCAATGAGCTGTCAAACAACGATTGCTAAACGATCATCGACAAAGATGGTAATTACCTACTGGCTATAAAAAACAATCAAGGCCGCTTAGCTAAAGCGGTGAATCAAGCTTACTTGAGGCATATGGCTCTCAACATGCTTAGAACAGAAGCGACTAAGCTCAGTATCATTGGTAAACAAAAGCGTTGTTTAATGAATCCTCAACATCTAGAAAAAGCTTTCCTCCCTAGATTATGTAGCTCGACTAAATAATGAACACTCATGTGTTTGTCCTGTGATTACTATCCCTCTCACTTATCGCGTTCTTTGATCGATATGAAGCGGTCAATCAATACAACAAACGTAGCATCACTAAGTCCTTTTTTGTAAATAAAATAATTTCATAACTATGCTACATTTGGATCTAAATATGGATAGGCAAGAAGAGCCAGCTTATTTACGAGGTCTATATATTGCTTCTTTTACCATCCACCCACATCTTAATTTATAATCTTTTATCAAATATTAGCCACCACTAAAGATGACTAAAATTGCCTTGAGCAGAACGATAAAACCTACTTCATTGCCGCTTTTACATATACATCGAATCTGTTTTTCTTTTGCGCCAATACCATACTCGGTTTTACACCGTCGAGGTCTTCAGCGTAGTCAGGGCGCTTAACTACAACGCGTTTGGTCGCTAGGGCTTGGGCTGGTTTAAGTAAACCATCTGCATCTAAATCTGCGCCCACAAGAGTTTGAAACACACGCATCTCTTTTTTAACTAACGCCGATTTCTCACGGTGTGGGTACATGGGGTCAAGGTAGACCACGTCAATTTCGGTGCCTGATGACTTAGCGGCATCGGCTAACGCATTAAGGCTTGAACCATGGAATAAGCTCATGCGCTCTCGCATCCACTCTCCAATCTCAGCATCGTCGTAGGCTCGGCGTAAACCATCCTCCAATAAAGCGGCGACCACAGGGTGGCGCTCAACCATAATCACTTTACACCCGAGACCTGCAAGCACAAAGGCATCGCGACCTAGGCCAGCGGTACCGTCCACTACGGTTGGCATTACGCCTTGCTTAAGGCCGACCGCTTTTGCAATTGATTGACCTCGACCGCCTCCAAACTTACGTCGGTGTGCAACGGCACCAGAAACAAAATCAACGTTAATACCGTCCAATTTTGGTTCATCACGCTTATACAGACTTAAGGTGTTGTGCTCAAAGCGTAACTCAAACTGCGCTTCTTTATCCCAAACCAGTCCCCAGCGTTCACTAATATCAGCGAGAGACGGGTATTGCGGATTAAAAAAAATCGGTATTTGCAAAAGTAATTCCAGGTGTTTAAGAGGCTCAGTCACATTATGCCAAAAGCCAGCGAGAGTGAATACCTATACCTGATGCCACATAAAACTTATAATGACGCTATTACACAGTTTATGACTGTCCATTTAAGTCTGGAATCCTCATGTTAAGTTACCGTCACGGCTATCACGCTGGCAATTATGCCGATGTTCTCAAGCACGCAATCTTGGTGCAAGTGCTGAAATTAATGCATAAAAAAGATAAGCCAATGGCCTACATTGATAGCCATGCTGGCGCTGGAGGTTATGCACTCACGGACGACTTTTCAAAAAAGACCGGCGAGTATTTAGAAGGCGTCGCGAGACTGTGGGAGCGAAGTGATTTACCTGAATCTTTAGTACAGTACATTACCGATGTGACTCATTTTAACCAAGGTAAGAAAGATCTCGAGTTTTACCCAGGCTCGCCTGCCTTTGTTGATATGAACATGCGTCAGAAAGATCGCATGGTTTTGCACGAACTGCACGGTACTGACTTTCTAACACTGGAAGAACAATTTGCCGGTGACAAACACGTTAACGTCATCAAGGGAGACGGCCTCAAAGGTATGATTGGTGCTGTGCCACCACTTGAGCGTCGTGGGGTTATTTTGATTGACCCGAGTTACGAAATGAAAACGGATTATCAAGATGTTGCTAAAGCCATTATCAAGGCGCACAAACGCTTTTCTAGCGGCGTATTTATGCTTTGGTATCCGGTCGTTGATCGCGCGCAAACCGAACGTATGCTTAAGGTATTGGCCGAAAGCGGTATTAAGAACCAGCTGCGTATTGAACAAGCGATTAAGCCAGACAGTGATGAATTTGGTATGACGGCCGCTGGGTTGTGGATTATCAATCCACCATGGCAATTAGACACCATTGCTAAAGAGATGCTCGATTATCTTGAGCGCCGTATTGGCCAAAATGGTGGTAAAACCGTGGTTAAGCAGGAAGTACCTGAATAACGTCTGACGTTATTACCTGACATAAAGTGCTCATGCGAATCAACCTGCATGGGCGCTTTTGTTTTAACCCTAGCTCACTATAAACCTGATACTACCAATTAAAACTATAAACACTCATCGTCATCGTTAATCTGACGAGTAAATAAGCCCATAATTGCACTTAAGATACCTATTTCTGTATCGTGATTATCGCTAGAGAATGTTTGACCTGGACGCGAATCTCTAACTTCTCGATCAGCCGCATTAGTACTTGCGCCTTTTACAAAATCACAACCCGCATTAGACACCGTATTGGATGAGCAAGCCACTGTGCTAATGGAAAGTAGCGCTATTGATAATATTAAAACTATTTTCATAAAAATTTATTCATCCTTGATTAAAAAAATGCCCCAGCAGCCCCAGGGAAGACTACCGGACTGACGTTTCCGTTAGCACTCACACTCGCAACACCAAATAGGTAGTTATCTATCACCATATTTTCCAGCTTGAACGAATTGACCTTGCCCACATAACGGCTATGCGTCCATTCTGACTCTGTGGTTAACCGCCAGTACACTCGGTATCCCACCACCTCTTTTTGCTTAGCAGCATGCCAATTTAGCGTGGTACTGGCTGACACTTGGCCTTCAATACTGACACCAGCTGGCGGCGCGGGGGCCCATGCCATTGAGGCTAAGCTAATGGCATTTAACGCGGTTAATTTTGCATTAAAATTGAAATCAACACCTTCAATTACATCACCATAAGCAATGCCATTTTCAACGCGAATATCTTGATGTTGGCGGTTGTAGTTCTCGTTAGTTTCCATGATGCGCACGGCCGGTAAACCCGCTTTGTTAAAAGGCAGATGATGGCCGCCACGACCAAAGCGATCTAAACGGTACACCAGCATGACATCTAAGTTAGTCATGTATTGGTCTGCTAACGTCTTAATTTTACGGGCAAGGTTACGTGATGCAGAATCATTTTCGCCGCCACTAAAATAACGCTGTTTGGCTTCATCTGTGGTTTCTGCAATCCGCACCCCTTCAGAAAAGACCCGCACTGAGTGGTTATCGATCACCCCGTTAATGCCTTCAATGTTACCTATCATGTCATTGTTTAATACAGCCTGAACTTGCCAGCCTTTATCTTTAGCGTATTGCGCTAGCGTTGCGCCACCGTATAAACCTTGCTCCTCGCCCGATAACGCCGCGTAAACAATGGTGCCGTTAAACTGGAACTGAGATAACACTCGCGCCGCTTCTATCGCGCCAGCCACACCCGATGCATTGTCGTTAGCACCCGGGGAGAGTGACGTTGCATTCATCACATCAGTCACTCGGGAGTCAATATCACCGCTCATCATCACTACACGCTTAGGATCTGTACTACCACGTTGAATCGCAATGACATTGACCACTTCGGTAGGATTAGGAATGCGCTTACCCGTGACAGTATCGGCAAGTGTTATAACCTCTAAGCAGCCACCACAAGCTGTAGATATCTGCTCAAATTCCGCTTTTATCCAACGTCTTGCCGCGCCAATACCTTGAGTATCAGATGCTGTTTCAGACAGCGTATGCCGGGTACCAAAACTCACCAATTTCTCAACATCACTACGTAAGTGATTAGCGCTTGGCGCAGTCGCGATAGTGTATAAGCGCATGTCTTCTGCAGAGGGAGCAACATTAGCTTCGCAGGCAACACTGCTTGCTGCCACTACCGATAACGCAAGCGCAGCCAAAGGCCACTTAGCGCTGAGAGACAATTTACCAAAGAACGTATTCATCTGAAGATTCTTTTTGTTGTTATTTTGCGCACCACTTTAGCAAAACGGCAGCCATTACGGGTAATTAAGCCACCCTCAATTGTTAGTATGTATGTCAACTGAAAGGCATCGCTTCATTTAATAATAGCGATAGCTATCTTCCATTAGAGATCGAGGATTAACACCTGTAAATCAATCATCATCTAACACTGAATCAAGCTCTGCAAAGAACCAACGCATCACAGGTCCAATTTCTTTATCACGTCGATTAACAACCCCGATTTCAACTAATAGCGGATCGGGAATATATTCTGTCGATAGCTCTAGTAGTTCATTGGAATACCACTCCGTTTTGGCCACATGCTCAGGTACTAACGCCCAACCAACACCTTGCAGCGCTAAGGCCACCATGTAGTAATAGCTGTCGATATACCAATGGTTTGCCGATAATGGCTGGCTTTGTGATTGCCCGGTTCGATCGCAAATAGCTAACTGCCGATATTGCATCAATTGCTCCAGCGTCGGCACGGGCACTTGCGCTAAAGGGTGCTGTGCTGATACGACTAAACTATGTTTGAATTGACCAATTGACATAAATTCTAATGCGTCGGGCAGCGATACGGTATGAAACATAATGCCAATATCCGCGCGCCCTTGGTCCACCCAGAGTGCAATGTCTTCTTGGGAACCATTAATAATCGTCAGTTTAAGCAGCGGGAATTGCGTCGATACCCGCAAGAAAAAGGTTTCAAACGCATTCACCGGCACGGCTTCGTCAATCGCTACCGTAAGCGCAACTTCTTCGCCTAATGTCGCCGTCATCGCCCGAGCGTGTAGGCGTTGGCATTGTGCTAATACCGATTGCGCTTCGATAAACATCTCTTCACCTAATGGCGTAAGTATGGGTAATTTAGCGCTACGATCAAACAGTTCAAAACCCAAATCAGCCTCAAGGTTACTTACCGCGGTGCTCACTCGTGATTGTGCCTTGCCCATACGCCGACCCGCCGCCGAAAATGACCCTAACTTGACCGAATTCACAAATGCGTTTAGTTCATCTAAAGTCCAGTTCACAACCACTCCTATATCAAAAACAGATAGAAACCAACTTGGTTCAATCTTAATAACAGAGTAACTTGCCCGCATACGTACTTCAACACTGTAAATTTTATGTCAGCACTCCCCCTAATATCAGACCAAAATAAAACCATCAAACAAACTTTTTGGCGTTATACCCTGCCCGCCATTGCGGCCATGTTAGTCAATGGCCTATATCAAATTGTCGATGGTATTTTTATCGGTCACTACATCGGGTTTGAAGGACTAGCTGCGATTAACATGGCTTGGCCCGTGGTCTACTTTATGGTGGGATTTGGCATTATGGTGGGGATGGGTAGCGGCAGCTTGCTATCGATTCAACGCGGTAAAGGCGACACCACGGCAGCGCCGACAATATTAACGACCAGCATGATAATTATGCTGGTGTTAGCGGGTGCGTCCACCCTCATTCTGTTGGCGAGCAGTACCTACTTATTACAAGCTCAGGGCGGAGTCGAAACCACTTTACGGATGGGGCAAGATTATATTGCAGTCTTTACCTGGGGCGGCCTCGCTACTGTGCTGGCAGCGGCACTGCCTTTCTTAATCCGCAATGATGAAAACCCTCATTTGGCCACTATATTAATGGTGATGGGTGCGGTGATTAATATCGTATTGGACTACCTGTTTATCGCGGTGTGGGAAATGGGCTTAAGCGGGGCAGCCATTGCGACTATCACCGCTCAGGTCACTATTTGTGTGATTGGTTTAGGCTATTTTTTATCGCCCTATAGCAACATAAAGTGGCCAGCTAAATTTACCCTGTTCAATTTGAGCTTTAGTCGGCAGATACTTTTACTGGGCTCTTCAAGTTTATTTATGTACCTCTACACTAGCTTTGTATTTGCGCTGCATAACCGACTCTTTATGGAATATGGCTCGCCCTTAATCGTCGGAGCCTTTGCTATTGTTGGCTATTTAATGGTGTTGTACTATTTTGTAGCCGAAGGTGTTGCTGAAGGCTTACAGCCGCCCGTGAGCTACTATTACGGCGCTGAGCAGCATGAAAATATCAATAAGATGTTAATGCTGTCGATTAAAGTCACTTTAATCGCGGGGATAAGCTGGACCCTTCTGCTTAACTTTTTTCCCGAAATAATGGTTGGCCTATTTACCAATGATGATCCGACATTAGTCACAACCGCAGTCGACGGAATACGTATGCATCTGTTTGCGATGCCATTAGATGGGTTTATTGCATTAGCGTCGGTGTATTTTATGGCGACTAATCAAGGTAAAAAGGCACTTATCGTGGCCTGCAGCAATATGCTGGTCCAGCTACCCTTCTTATTTATTTTACCTAAATTCATGGGTGTCGACGGTGTCTGGTTAGCCATGCCGTTGTCTAATATTGCCCTGTGCAGCGTGGTAATACCGCTAGTATATTTTGATGTAAAAAAACGTCGTTTACTGGGTAATCATCATCTCAATACTATCAATGCAGTGACAACTTAAGCCTCAATACAATTAGCTTTTACGATAGCGTTGCAACAGAATATTGACCCGTTCAACATAGGCTTTTGTTTCGGGAAATGGCGGCACGCCTCGATATTGCTCAACCCTTGAAGCGCCGGCATTATATGCGGCGCATGCTAAAGTAATATCACCATCAAATCGCTTTAACAGCTGTGCTAAATAACGGCTACCCGCCTGAATATTTTGACTCGGTTTAAAAGCATCTGTCACGCCGAGCTCTTTAGCTGTGGCTGGCATTAGCTGCATTAATCCTTGTGCACCCGTCTTTGAAATTGCAGCAGGTCTAAATGACGATTCAGCATGAATAACGGCACGGATTAACGCGGCTTCTAACTGGTAGGTTCTCGCGGCTAACCGGATGTCATCGTTATATTGTTGGGTAAATAACGGGATAGACTGCCAGTTAATATTTGAACTGGGTTTACAGGCGTAGCAGTCATAAATACGCACTTGATAATGCCCTGTCTCTGGCGGTCTATCGGAAAAAACCACCACCCCATCGGCATTCTGATAATGGTAAACCTGATTCGGATCGCTTTTTACCTGCTTCGACTTATTGCTATTTCTCTGACTACCCAACACACTTTTATCTGACGGTTTAGCCACAAAATGCGGCTTACTGGTTTGTGCCCAGCTGCATAAACTCAAAGCGGCAAGGCAGAGCAATAAGGCCTTAATCATAACCCTATCGATTTATCGAGTTTAAGCACGTCGACAATAGCAAACAGTTGCTTCATCTCTTTATTAATCTGGCTAAATTCATATTCAAAAGTCGCCCCTTTAAATATTGATGCCATTTCAAATCGATTATCTTTGCTCTCTAACATAATCAGTAACCGGTTTTGATAAAAGGCACATTGGATTTTGTTATCAAAACTGGATGACAGCGCTTGTAAGCGCTCCATAAAGGTCACGGTAAGCAGGTACCTTGCTTCTATTTGATCGGTAGAAAACACATCAAACTGTTTTTCAAAAATAGGATCTTCCAGCTTTACCCTATCTAATCCTTTAAAGCTTCCTGATAAAAAGTTCATCAGCCCACCACGGTTTTTAACAACCACAGTATGACCTTGAAATGCTTTATGACTGCTTAGCTCGATCATCAGCCCCTTAAAAACACTGACGGTATCGGTGCTTTTATCACGCTGCACCTGCTTAGTTAGATGCAGTTCGTTTAGCGCAATTTCAACGCCTTTATAGGTTCCTTGAACATAATCATCGAAATTAGCTCCGTCATAATGAGGTAATATTTTTGAAGATTTAAGTCCTGTGAGACTCATTTGATGATCGCGACTAAAAATAAAATCACTACCAAAGTATTTGAATATTTGCGGATAGACCCGTTGTTTCACATCTTGCTTATAGTGTTTAATCGGTCGATTTGTCCACCACAAAAAAGGTAATAAAAGACCCGCCAAAAACAGATAGAAAATTTCAGGGGTTGAGGCTGAAGTAAGCATAGGCTTGAACATTAAAGCCAGAATAACCAAGCCAATATAAATAGCGCCACTCAAATAGAGCCTGCCACGACATGCTTTAAGACTTGAAACTCTGGCATTTTCAAATTTACTGCTTAGCGGTTCAATACACTGTTGATAATGTGCTTTAAATGCATCTTGCTCGCTTGCGGGTGCTTTGAGTCTATCACCGCCACGCAATGCCTTGATCGGCGCACCAAAAATAAAACCGATGATATTCATATAATCATAATGTTAACTAATATAATTTCTGCCCGATAATACGCTCTAGTCAGGTAACGGCACTGACACCAGCACCGCTAAAAGACCCTTGCTACTTTAAAAAGTCAGCCGCATCCACTGGTGCTTTGGACACCTCGTCAGCTTCATAAAAGGGCATCACTTTAACACTCGCCATGGATGCAATGATTGAACCCGGAAAGATCTCTACGGCAGTATTGAGCTCTGAAACCGCACTATTATAAAAGCGACGTGCAGCTGAAAGCTGGGCTTCGACTTCATTATAGGTTTGCATCGCTTGCAACATGGTGTTGTCGGAGCGAAGTTCAGGATAGTTTTCGACATTAACCATAAGCTGTGACATTTTTTGATTAAGCAGCTCTGATACCTCTAAGTGCGCTTTAACCGCATCAGGATCGGTATCGCTGTACCTTTCTATTGCTTGGGTTCTTAGCGCTGTGATCTCAGTTAACAGTGATTTTTCATGATCCATGTACTTCTGCGCAATCTTTAATATATTGGGTACTAAATTCGAGCGCTTCTTCAACTGCACATCGATGCCAGATAAGGCTTCTCGGCCTGCATTGCGTTTTTTAATTAAACTGACATACCAGAGGTAAGCAATAATCACCACCAACCCTAAGCCCAACATAATACCTTCCATTGTATATCCTTATTGTTTTGGTGCCCTTTTTTATAGGCATCTTTGCCAATGCGCAGGAAAAATAATCATTTTTTGGCGCTACTCTTGGCTTTAGTAGCCACACTGTTACTCATTTAGCGACCAAAATCCAGCCTAATAGAGTGACTTGCCAGCATTTTCCGTGGTGTTTTTTAACGCACATCTCACCAAGTTGCTACCTTTATCGCTGAAAAGTCACATTAGAACGTTGTAATCTGAGGGTTTAGCACCATTAATGATTAAACTTCACCAAATTAAATTAAGCGACTACTTTATCATCAGCGATATAATTTATTAACTTATGCTTCAAACACTAAAGGTGTTTTATCTCTAGTGTTTTTTTGTACAACCTCACAATTATTATTACCATTATTGCTAATAATTTACCGCTAAAGCTATAGTTATGACTTGTTGCTAGTGAATTTGATGCTATTAGGCAGAATACTCACTTCAAATCTCGCAAACTCAATATGTTAACCACAAACAGCTTACTTATTTTTAGCTTATAGGCTGCGACACATCGATATATTAGTGTCAGCCATAACCGACATCGTAAACCCATCAATCTCTTTTGGACGCATTATTTATGAGTCCTTTTTTGTGTCTAAAATCCGACAATACCAACACACTTTTACGGATGACTAGACCATTATTAACATGAATAACGGCTCATCTAATCTACTGTTGGTGTTCAGCGTTGATACAGCTATAGCACGCTATATTGGTGTCATCCCTAGCGGACATTGTTAACCAATCAATCCCTTTTGGACTCATTATTTATGAGTCCTTTTTTTTGCCTGAAATTTGATAATCCCGGCACGCTTTCACGGGTGACTAAGCCATTAGTTAACATGAATAACTGTTCATCTAATCTGCTATTGGTGTTCAGCGTTGATACAGCTATAGCGCGCTATATTGGTGTTATCCCTAGCGGGCATTGTTAACCAACCAATCCCTTTTGGATTCATTATTTATGAATCCTTTTTTTTGCCTAAAATTTGATAATCCCGGCACGCTCTCACGGGTGACTAAGCCATTAGTTAACATGAATAACTGTTCATCTAATCTGCTATTGGCGTTCAGCGTTGATACAGCTATAGCGCGCTATATTGGTGTTATCCCTAGCGGACATTGTTAACCAATCAATCCCTTTTGGACTCATTATTTATGAGTCTTTTTTTTGCCTGAAATTTGATAATCCCGGCATGCTTTCACGGGTGACTAAGCCATTAGTTAACATGAATAACTGTTCATCTAATCTGCTGTTGGTGTTCAGCGTTGATACAGCTATAGCGCGCTATATTGGTGTCATCCCTAGCGGACATTCATTCAACGAGCATTGTTAACCAATCAATCCCTTTTGGACTCATAATTTATGAGTCCTTTTTTTTGCCTGTCGTTTAGCCTCCGCTTTAAAGCCCTTTAATCCAAAGCCAGCCGTGAGTTTGTTACCTGCCACCAATCCCTTTTAAGGTTCAATTAATTGTTGTTATCCATCATGCAAGGTCAGTTTACATTCCTACCGCTTTCACGCTATGAAACTGATATTAAGTAAACATAAAAATGACATTTAATAATTATAAAAACAAATAAATACCCACAACTGAAGGATGATGAAATGAGCACCGATAAAGGTGAGAGCTTGCCTCTACCCAATGATCCACCCACAAGCCCTGAAAAACAGCAGAGCGGTTGGTTCGTAAACTTCCTCAACGTTGTTGAACGACTCGGTAATTTACTGCCACACCCTATTACACTATTTGCACTCTTTTGTGCCGCCGTCGTCGTTATCAGTGGTATTGCAGGCTACTTTGAACTCACCGTTATAGACCCTCGCCCAGAGGGATCATCTGGACGTAGTGCTGATGGTCTCATCCATGTGGTAAGCCTAATGAACGCTGAAGGCTTACGGATGATAGTTTCAAACCTTGTCACCAACTTCACTGGTTTTACGCCATTAGGCACGGTATTGGTTGCGCTATTAGGCGTGGGTATCGCTGAACGTTCCGGATTACTTTCCGCTGCCATGCGTTTATTGGTGATGGGCGCTTCAAAACGTTTAGTCACCTTGACCATTGTATTTGCTGGGATTGTGTCTAACACCGCTGCCGAACTTGGCTATGTGGTACTGATCCCTATGGCTGCCATGATCTTCCATTCGTTGGGACGACACCCATTGGCGGGCTTAGCCGCTGCGTTTGCCGGCGTGTCGGGAGGTTACAGTGCCAACCTACTGCTCGGTACTGTCGATCCGTTACTTTCTGGGATCACCGAAACTGCGGCGCAAATGATTGACCCTGATTATCTAGTAGGCCCTGAAGCAAACTGGTACTTCATGTTTGTCTCTACCTTTTTAATCACCATTCTAGGGGCATTAGTAACCGAGAAAATTGTGGAGCCAAAACTCGGCAAATATGATCCTAGCGAAGCGGCCACCGATCTCAGTCAACAAAAGATGGATGGCGTGACAAAACTAGAGAAGAAAGCTCTCAAAGTTGCCGGACTGACAGTACTCGCTATGTCGCTGTTATTAGCGCTAACGGTTGTACCTGAAGGCGCACCATTAAGAAACCCTGATACCGGGCTTGTTGCAGGCTCGCCGTTCCTAAAAGGAATAGTTGCCTTTATCTTTGTCTGTTTTGCCATTCCGGGGCTGGTTTATGGCCGCGTCGTTGGCAGCATGAAGCGTGATGTTGATGTGATTAATGCCATGTCTCACAGCATGAGCAGTATGGGTATGTACATTGTATTGGTGTTTTTTGCTTCGCAATTTGTCGCTTTCTTCAAATGGACCAACTTAGGCGCGGTATTGGCCGTATCAGGCGCCGATGCGTTAACCACTATTGGCCTAACCGGGCCATTAGTGTTTTTACTGTTTATTATGATGTGCGGTTTTATCAACTTAATGCTCGGCAGTGCATCAGCGCAATGGGCGGTTACTGCGCCTATTTTCGTCCCCATGTTGATGCTGGTAGGTTATGCACCAGAAACCATTCAGGCGGCGTATAGAATTGGCGACTCAGTGACAAACCTCATCACGCCTATGATGAGTTACTTCGGCTTGATTCTGGCGGTGGCGTCGCAATATAAAAAGAACCTCGGCATAGGAACACTGGTCGCAACCATGTTGCCTTACTCGATGGTGTTCTTCGTTGGCTGGACCTGTTTTTTCTTCATCTGGGTGTTTGTCTTTGGCCTACCAGTAGGACCTGGTGCAGAAACTTATTACACGCCTTAAAGTACAGGAATATGCTCAAACGGCTTGGAAATAGAACTCAAAACAATCGCCCTTGTCACTTCAATTGATGAGGGCTTTTTATTGAGATTAGCACCATAACTTGTCGCCGCTCTGAATCCCACATTTAGAGGTTGCTGGTGATCATAACCACTGAGGTTTAGGTGAGATTTAGGAGGTAGAGTCATGCATGGGGTAATTACCGAGGATGCCAGAGCCGAGAACAACTATTAGCTTCATGTTTCCGACTTGCCTTCAGCGATTTGAATTCCCACTGAATGAACAGATACTTAATACAATTGGTATAAGGAGCACTTTTCCTGCTAACAACGCACTGCCACCATGAGTTAGGTCGCGTATCCAATAGAAAGATTATTCCCCGTGATAGCGCATCTTTACCGCTAGGCTCCTATGGTCGGTTTGCGGCTAACAACACCGATAAAAGCGCAACAAAAAGCCCAGCATTGGCTGGGCTTTTTTATATCACCTAATAACCTTAACGTTATTCAGTTTTGGGTGTCTCGACTTTTGCAGCCTCAACGTTAGCCCCTTTCTTTTCTCGCTTGCTGAAGATACGTTCAACAACCACGAAGAAGATTGGGATAAAGAAGAGCCCCATAAAGGTTGAGCTCATCATGCCGCCCAGTACCGCAGTACCAATAGCGTTTTGGCTACCAGAACCTACACCGCTACTAATGGCAAGTGGCACAACACCAAGACCGAATGCCAGTGACGTCATCAAAATTGGACGTAAACGCACTCGAACCGCATGCAGCGTTGCTTCCACTAAGCCTGCGCCCTTATCGTAGAACTCTTTGGCGAATTCTACGATCAAGATGGCATTTTTGGTTGCAAGCCCCACCGTGGTTAACAGACCCACTTGGAAAAAGACATCGTTAGGTAAACCACGGCCATTCATCGCTATCAGTGCGCCAATAATACCCAGCGGGATCACTAATATCACTGCAAATGGAACCGACCAACTTTCATACAGTGCCGCAAGTACGAGGAAGACCACCACAACCGACAATGCATAGAGCATCGGGGCTTGATTACCAGAAAGACGCTCTTCATAAGATAAACCATTCCACTCAACACCAAATCCTGGCGGTAGTTTCTTGACCATCTCTTCGATGATATTCATCGCCTCGCCGGTACTAAAGCCTTCTGCCACACCCCCTTGAATATTCATCGCGGGGAGACCGTTAAAGCGCTCTAGACGAGGAGAGCCATACTCCCAAGAACCCGTCGCAAATGCCGAGAATGGCACCATTTCGCCTTGAGTGTTCTTCACGTACCAAGAGTCCATATCGTCAGGCTGCATGCGGTAATCCGCTTCACCTTGAACATACACTTTTTTCACTCGGCCACGGTCAATAAAGTCGTTGACGTAGTTACCACCCCAAGCTGTACCCAGTACGCTGTTAACCGCACTAATGTCGACACTCAATGCACGCAGTTTTGCATGATCGATATGCACTTGATAAAGCGGTGCATCCTCTTGGCCATTCGGGCGTACACCCACTAGGTTTGGATTTTTCGATGCCATGCCTAATAAGATGTTCCGTGCTTCGACAAGCTTTTCATGACCTTGACCATTTCTGTCCTGCAGATAGAAATCGAAACCATTGGCAGTACCTAGCTCGATAACCGCGGGCGGCACGAACGCAAATACAAAGGCCTCTTTCATCTGCATAAACATTCCCATGGCACGTCCAGCAACTGATTGCACATCTTGACCTGGGTTTTGACGCTCAGACCAATCTTTTAGACTAACAAACGCAATACCCATGTTTTGACCGTTACCCGCAAAACTAAAGCCGGAAACACTAAATACTGATTTAACGTTATCGCCCTCAGTATTCAAATAAAAGTCTGTCACATCGTCCAATACGTCTTGCGTCGCCTGTTGGGTTGAGTTCACCGGCAAGATTGCCTGAGTAAACATGATCCCCTGATCTTCATCGGGTAAGAAGGCTGTTGGCATACGCATAAATATCCAGCCCACTGCGACCGTAATGGCAAGATATACCATCATAGTACGACCAGCACGCTTGATCATCGCCGCAACACTCGCTTCATAACGCGAAGTCATCGCATCAAACTTGCGGTTAAACCAACCAAAGAAGCCTGTTTTTGTATGGCTCTCACCTTTAGCAATAGGTTTAAGCATGGTGGCACAAAGTGCTGGCGTTAAAATAATCGCCACCATCACAGATAATGCCATTGCTGAAACGATAGTTATCGAGAACTGCCTGTAAATAACACCAGTTGAACCCGACATAAATGCCATAGGCACGAATACCGCTGACAACGTCAAACCAATACCCACTAGTGCGCCAGTGATCTGATCCATCGACTTCTTAGTCGCTTCGATGGGGCTTAACCCCTCCTCCTGCATCACACGTTCGACGTTTTCTACCACCACAATCGCATCATCCACCAGCAAACCAATCGCCAATACCATGGCAAACATGGTCAAGGTGTTGATGGAAAAGCCTGCGAACGACAAAATAGCGAATGTACCGAGCAATACAACAGGTACAGCAATCGTTGGAATTAGCGTTGCACGGAAGTTCTGCAAGAACAGGTACATGATTAAGAATACCAGTACGATAGCTTCAAGCAGTGTATGCACTACACCTTCAATCGATTTTTCAACGAACGGTGTGGTGTCGTAGGGATATACTATCTCCATACCTTCGGGAAAAAATGGCTGTAACTCAGCAATTTTTTTACGAACACCTTCAGCCGTTGCTAACGCGTTTGCGCCAGTCGCTAACTGAATACCAAGACCTGCTGCAGGTTTGCCGTTGTAGAAAGATTCTACCGCATAGCTTTCTGCGCCCAACTCAACTCGCGCAACATCTTCGAGATAGACCTTTGCACCGGAAGAGTCAGCTTTAATAATGATTTTCTTAAACTGATCGGCAGTTTGTAAACGGCTTTGTGCCGAAACAGTCGCGTTAAGCTCTTGTCCTGCTACCGATGGGGAACCACCCAACTGACCTGCCGAAACCTGTGCATTCTGCTCTTTTATAGAGGAGATAATGTCCATGCTGGTCAAGTTATATTGGGTCAACTTAAGCGGATCTAACCAGATACGCATCGCATATTGCGCGCCAAACAGCTGAATCGTACCCACACCAGGGACACGACTCATAGGATCTTGCACATTTGAGGCTACATAGTCAGAAATGTCATTTTTATCTAAAGAGCCATCTTGAGATACAAAACCCACCACCATCAAGAAGCCAGCACTCGACTTCGCGACATTAACACCTTGAGCTTGTACCTCTTGCGGTAACAATGGCATCGCAAGCTGAAGCTTGTTTTGCACCTGCACCTGAGCAATATCAGGATCGGCTTCGGCATTAAAGGTTAGGGTAATTTCAGCATTACCAAAGCTATCACTGGTTGAAGATATATAGCGCAGGTTATCAAGACCCGTCATGCGCTGCTCAATTACCTGGGTAACTGAATCTTCCATCGTCTTAGCTGACGCACCAGGATAAACAGCGCTAATCACTACCGATGGCGGTGCAATATTAGGATATTGAGACACGGGTAAGCCGAAGATAGATAACACCCCGGCCAGCATCACAATAATGGCGATTACCCAAGCAAAAATAGGGCGATCAATAAAGAAACGTGCCATAGCTCTACCCTATTTCTGTTGTTGTGCTTGAGGTTTCTTATCCGCGACTAAAGGACCCGCTTTAACAGGTGCTCCAGGGCGAATTTTTTGTAGGCCTTCAACAATGAGTTGATCACCAACATTCAAACCATCCGTAATACGCCACTGGTTATTAATCACTTCAGCTGTCGTCACAATGCGCGACGCAACTTTACCGTCAATAATCACCATCGCGACCGCTTGGCCTTTAGTGTTACGAGTAATCGCACGCTGCGGGACAAGAATAGCCTGTGGATCGGTACCGGTATTCAAGATAGCGCGAACATACATACCCGGCATTAACACGCCGTCCGGATTAGGGAACTCGGCACGTAGAACGACTGAACCTGTATTTTCATTCACACTAACTTCCGCGAACTGCAGTAAGCCATCATGGTTATAGGTAGTGCCGTCTTCTAGCACCAACTGCACTCCCGCATTATCAGACGCCTTAAGTTGGCCATCTTTTAACTTAGCTCTTAAACGCAACAACTGCGCACTCGACTGAGCTATCTCAATGTTAATTGGATCAAGCTGTTGAATGGTCGCTAACGTTTGAGTTTGATTTGCCGTCACTAACGCACCAGCAGTCACTGAAGATTTACCTACACGCCCAGAAATAGGGGCACGCACTTCGGTGTACTCAAGGTTAATATTCGCGGTATTGATAGCAGCTTCGGCAACGGTGACACGCGCTAACGCTTCTTTGTATGCCGCATCAGCTTCATCATAATCCTGCTCACTGATGGAGTTTAACTTTACCAGCTTCTTAAAACGCAAAGCCTTGGCTTTAGCTGACACTAAGCTTGCTTCTGCACTTTTAAGATCTGCTTGTGCACTAACGAGTGCCGCTTTATAGGTTGCCGAGTCAATCTGATACAGAGATTGACCTTTCTTTACATCTTTTCCTTCAACAAAGCCGCGGTTCATAATAATACCACTGACTTGAGGGCGAACCTCTGCTTCTAAATACGCCTTACTTCGTCCAGGTAGTTCAACCAAAATAGATTGAGATTGAGCCGCTATAGTAATTGCACCCACCTCCATAGGTCCTCTTTCTTGAGGCCCCATTTGATCAGATTTTTGCCCACATCCAGTTATCCATAACGCCACACTTAACACAGAGGCAATTTTCACTATTTGCCGCATGAGAACTCCTATAAAAGCCATCTAACCGGTAATTGAATTATTTTCAGCATTAAATGCCGCCAATTAAACCTTTGAAAGCATAAATTTTTGTCTGATTATTTAACGTGCCTTTATCTCACAATGCAGGCTTGTCAACAAGGAAATATACGAGATTAATTTGTAAGTTAATAAGAATTCCCGCACTAAATCAGCCACATATGTTTAATTATTGTTAACGATATATATTTTTCAACATTCGCATTAGCCCTAAGTTTAGAACAGATGACATTAGATGCTGAAAATTAACAGGTAATGCCAATACATTATCAAAAAAGCATCACATCAAGATCCATAACATTGGCTACTAAATCCGATTATCACCGACGCTACAGGCTAGAATCCGACTGATATCAGCCAAACTGCGGCCTGAATCCTGTTGCCAGTGATTAAAGACGGCTTGGACCTGCTTAAGTCCCGCTTTTGAGCTAAAGCCATAATCCACTAGCTGGTGTGCCTTGAGATAGCCTTGCACGTCGCTAGTCAGTAGAAAGGTGTCTTTACCGATAGCGCGTAAAAAATAGGGACCTGTGTTACCGCCAAGGCGTGTACCTTTGCGCTTTAAGCTTGCCCATAAACCGATAATATCTTCGCTAGGCCAGCTTGCCAAAAACTCAGCAAAACTACCGTGCTCACGCGCAAGGTCGTTGACCATATGCGCGTTGTCATAGATCGCCATCGTTTTCTTAAGATGCCTGATTAATACGATATCATTAGCCCGCTCTTGCAACTGCTCGGTCGACAGCATCAATACCTTAAAAGGCTCAAAATCAAAAAATGCTTTTTGGTATGCTGGCCACTTAGCCTCGACTATTCGCCACACAAAGCCGCTTTGAAATACCTTTTTACTCATCTCAGATAACAACGGAGCATCGCTATATTGACCAATTTCGTCCTCCGTCAGGCTCGCTGACATTAACTGTTCGAGTCCTGCACTGCCGCCTTTACGCTCTGATGCCCGCTGATAAATTGATGCAAACGTTTCAATACGACTCATCTGTTCTCCTGTTGATACCCAAGCCACAGTTCGACATGCTCGATGCTGCATTTCGAAGTCGCATGGGTATATATTCTGCGGCAGATAACCATTAACCTGCTGAGAGGCATTACTTTATCAAGATAACTCATAGTGTAAGGCACTCACGCAACCAACACAGCACATTGTGGGGACCCGTTTTAGCAACTAGAGTTAACACAAATGATTTTGATTGGAGTCTGTAACGACCATGGATCTGTATTACCATCCACTGTCACGACAATCACAAAAGGTACTCATTGCCCTTTATGAAAAACAAGCCCACTTTTATCCGCATATTATTAATTTAGCGGATCCTTACGCGAGGCGGGAATTGCAACGAATTGATGCTAGCGGCCACCTACCTTTACTCAGAATTGCATCAGGTGAGATCATTCCCGACGCGAGTATTATTGTAGAATACCTTGATACCAACATTGAGCAAGGTACTCAACTCATTCCTGCATTAACCAAGGATGCATTGCAAGTAAGGCTCTACGACAGACTCAGCGATACACGGCTCGACACAGTGATCGACCATTGGCTGGCAGCCAAGCATCAAAAGCTCAGTAATCAAATTAAGGTCAAGCAACTTGAAAATGAACTGCTGACAACCCTGGACAGTTTAGACCGACGCCTCGCCACATATCATTGGTTATGTGGTGACAGCTTTAGCTTAGCCGACTGCGCGACGATCCCATGTTTACTGACATTAGAAACCGATTTTAAGCTACTCGACTATGAACATCTCGGCCGTTATTGGATCCAAGCCACACTGCGGGGAGCCGTCAATCAAGTGCAAGAGGAGGTGGCGCTCACTCTTGCTCGTACGTCATGACGCCGCTATGCATCCGAGCAAACACAGCGATAGCCAGCTGGAGATGGAACGCCCACAGAAAGATCAGACAGTAGTAGAATGGTGATTATATGTTCTGCGCTTTCTTTAACTCTAAGAAGCGTTTCCACTTTTCAACTTCAGCTGGCAGCTCTGGTGCAGCATCATTAAATGGGATCTCTGCTAGCATCTTTAAAATTGGCACCTGTTTCTTCTTACAGACAAAAACGCCGCGCACATGGGCAATGCAATGCAAACCGCGCTCACTGACAAATCGCTGTTCGACATAGAAGTATTTCTCATCCCAACCGACCACTTTGCTTTCAATATCAAACTTAGCAAATGGCTTGATATCGCGAATATAGGTGAACTCAGCGGCATTAATAATCGGCATCCATCCCAATTTTATAAAACGCTTTAGCAAGCCCATTTCGGACAACATGTAAGTTCGAGCCAGATCCATAAACGCTGGGTAACGCGAATTAGTCAGGTGGAAGTTGATATCGCAATCGGAAGGTAATGCACGATAACTGAGTGTGCTCTTGCCTAAAAAATCGATTTTATTACAGTGACGAACGCGCCAAATAAACAACCAAAAAAGCCTAAAATAAAGATTCATTTACAGCTCAACCTACATCCTTGATAAATAAGAGCCGAAAGGCTAGCAGAGGTCATACCAGATAACAAGCTGTGAAGTAGATCAAATAAAAAAGGCGCACTAGGCGCCTTAAAATGATAAAAATTGACTTAACAATTAGCCGTTAATACCGCAATGTCTTAGCAGAGCATCAGTCTTAGGCTCTCGACCGCGGAAACGTTTAAACAATGTCATAGGTTCTTCACTGCCGCCCATTTCGAGAATATTCTCTAAGAAACGCTTGCCCGTTTCGGCGTTAAAGATCCCTTCTTCTTCAAATAGAGAGAATGCATCTGCAGAGAGCACTTCAGCCCATTTATAGCTGTAGTAACCTGCAGCGTAGCCACCCGCAAAGATATGCGCAAAACCATGTTGGAAGCGGTTAAATTCAGGTGCCTTAACGACTGCCACTAACTCACGGACCTCATTTAGCTTAGCTTGGATCTCTGCGCCTTTGGCAGGGTCAAACTCTAAGTGCATCTTAAAATCAAACAGTGAAAACTCAAGCTGACGCAACATCATCATGCCTGACTGGAAGTTTTTCGCCGCCAGCATTTTATCCAGCATCACCTTTGGCAACGGCTCACCGGTTTCGAAATGGCCTGAAATTTCAGCCAGAGCTTCCTCTTCATAGCACCAGTTCTCCATAAACTGACTCGGTAGCTCAACCGCGTCCCAAGGTACGCCGCTGATCCCAGAAACGCCGCCAACATCAATCTTAGTCAACATATGATGAATGCCATGGCCGAATTCATGGAACAGAGTCGTCACTTCATCATGGGTAAATAACGCGGGCTTGCCTGCCACAGGTGCATTGAAGTTACACGTGAGGTAAGCAACCGGATCTTGCAAACCTGCGCTAGTGGCACGACGAGCACGGCAATCATCCATCCATGCGCCACCACGCTTACCTTCACGGGCGTAAAGATCTAAATAGAAACTGCCACGGTGTTCGTCATTGCTGTCGCGAATATGGAAGAAACGGACATCTTTATGCCAGCTATCAAACTCTTTTTGCTCCTCGACCTTAAGACCAAATAGGCGCGATACAGTATAAAACAGCCCTGAAAGGACTTTATCTTCTGGAAAATAGGGACGCAGTAGCTCTTGGGAGATCTCGTAGCGATGCTGTTTCAATTTCTCAGCATAAAAACCAAGATCCCATGCCGCAAGATCGACAGCACTGTATTCGCTGGCAGCAAAATCTTTAAGCTCGTTAAGTTCGGTTTCGCCTTGTGTTTTAGAGCGCGCAGCAAGCTCCGTTAAAAACGCTAATACTTGTGCCGGTGTTTCGGCCATTTTCGTTGCCAATGACTTGTCGGCAAAGCTGTCAAAACCTAATAGGTTAGCCAGCTCGTGGCGTAATGATAAAATTTCATCCATTAACGGACCATTATCAAATTCGCCAGCATTGGGCCCTTGATCAGATGCTCGCGTGACAAACGCACGATAACACTCTTCACGCAGCGCACGATTCTCGCTGTAAGACATCACGGGTAGGTAAGAGGGGAAATCTAAGGTAAACAGCCAGCCGGTTAACTCTTTGGCTTCTGCCATCGCCGCCGCAGCCGCAACAGCTGATTCAGGTAAACCCTTTAGCTCTGCTTCATCAGTGATCAGCTTGCTCCAGGCTTGAGTTGCGTCTAATAATTGATTAGAGAAACCACTAGTCAGTTCCGACATACGCTTAACCAATTCACCATAACGCAGCTTGTCGCCATCACTTAAGCCAATACCTGATAGTTCAAAATCACGTAGGCTGTTTTCAATCATTTTCTTTTGCGCTTGTGAATAATCAGCAAACTCTGCTGATGCCGCAAGTGACTTATAGGCTTGATAGAGCCCCTGATGCTGGCCGACAAAGGTACCGTACTCAGATAACAAAGGCAGACATGCATCATGTGCCGCACGCCATGCATCATTACTGACAACCGAATTCATATGCGAAATAGGTGACCATATTTTTCCCAGTTCATCATCAACGTCATCAAGTGGAGCAACTAAATTATCCCAACAATAGTTACCCTCATTCTTTAACACTTGTTCTATTTGCGCTCGACAGTTCGCGATACCTTGTTCAATAGCAGGCTGAATATGCTCAGGTTTAAGACTAGAAAAAGGCGGAAGCTTAGTGCTATTTAGCAAGGGGTTGCTCATGAGTGAGTCCTTAACATTCTATGTTGATAGTTAAGAGATAGGGGTTAAGAAGGCAATATTCAATGAATTGGCAATAAAACTTATGCTTCGAGGGTTTTCTAGCAGTAAAAAACGCTCATTTCCTTGATGAAGGTCATATTCCAGCCGTATAAACCCCGCTCCGTATTGGTATTGCAAACCACTTCGCAAATACAACTTGTTATCATTTACATTTACGGCGTAAAAATTATGATGTATGGGATTTTCACTTCCTGCTAAATACTGAGTCTTGTAATGAGAAAAGCACTGCAACTTATCGCCATGATCCCACTATTAATCGGATCATCTGTTGTATTAGCCGATGCAGCGTCTAATATCGATGACTCACACAATACTAAAATTATTGAAAAACTGCCGTTAGATGATAGTGGACAAGTTCATGCGCTTTTTGACCTTGGTTGGGACTCTAGCTACATTTCAGAAGGTCGAAATAATCTCGACCAAGGCGGTATCTATTGGGCAACCGCTGCTGTACAAAGAAACAATTTTAACCTATACGCGACTGTCGGACGTGGTGATAGCCAGCACTATACCGAGTGGAACGTGGGGGTAGAGTATGCTTTCAACTTAACCGACAACCTAGGCGGCAGTGTCGGTTACCAACGTTTAGAGTTTTACGGTGACGAACGCGCCCATGATAACGAACTCTTTGGCATACTGGAGTACGCCGCCGTTGATTGGTTAGTGCCTTCGGTGAGCTATACATATTCTACGGAAGCTGCAGGCTATTTCGTCGAAGTAAGCATACACAGTAATTGGGAGCTGACACCAAACTTCAGCGTCTCTCCATACATCACCCAAGGTTTCGATTTTCAATATGTCAGCGAAGAGCATGACGGTGCTAATCACTTCCAATTGGGCATTGAAGCAGAGTATCAGCTGCCTAATCAGTGGGTGCTATCAGGCCATGTTAGTCACAGTATTGCTCAAGAAGACATAAAACTCGAAGCGCGAAATAACAATACTACTGCTAGCTTAGACGAAACCTATGCAGGTATTCATTTAAGCTGGAGCTTCTAACGCCAGAACACTTAAAATTGAACTATAGTTTATTGCTAATGGCCCGATAAAAACCAACATAAATGACCACTTTCAAAGGATTGAAAATGGTGTCTAACTCAGAGGACAAGGAATGTTACTCAGCCCCTATCGACACATCGCCTGTGCACTAATCCTTATCAGCCCTTGCAGTCTTGCAAATGACTCACCGTCGCTGCCTTTAGGCACGGTACTGGACGATAAAGGTCAGCCATTGTTGATCCCCACACAGCCTAAAACCGCACTGAGCTACACGCCGGTTAAGCAAAAAAAAACAACTCGCGTGGGTCAACCATCAAAACCAAAATCGAAAGCTAAACTCAAGAAGGTTAGCCGCAAGCAACAATTGGCAAGCCGTAAAAAGGTGGCTAATGACGCCGGTTGTCGCTGGCTGAATAGCCGCATGACTTTACTAGAGAAAAACGTAAGCCTTGGTATCAATCATCGCAACATGCACCTCCAGCATGAACTGAATGCTAGGCAAGATGAATGGGAATGCCTTAAGTGTGGCATAGAAGGGCCAAATCAAAGTGATCATCATAGCTGCCAATATCGGCGCTAACAGAGATAAATATTGTTGTAATATCCTGCTCCAAAACTAGGTCTTATCATCAGGTTTAAGCTGCTAAAGTGGCTTTGTCACATCATGTTGAACTGACGACAACGCATTGAAATAGTGCTGACGCGTCCCAATATCAATGACTAAGTTCAAAGCGGATGCTTAAAATATTTGATCTGGTTCAAATAAATTTTTCAATCTACAATGGTGCAATATCGATGCACCCCCATAAATACTAGGCACACTATCGTCTTTTTAACTCGAAGTGCGTCATAGTCGTATACACAGGAACAAAAGCCTCTGCCCTATTTTGCTTTTGTCAGTAAGTAACTTTTTTGGAGATACACATGGCTCAACATTTTGATTATATCTGTCTTGGCGCTGGTAGCGGCGGTATTGCTTCAGGTAATCGTGCAGCAATGCGCGGCGCAAAAGTATTGGTAATTGAAGCAAAACACGTTGGCGGCACTTGCGTAAATGTGGGCTGTGTACCTAAAAAAGTCATGTGGTATGGTGCTCATATCGCTGAATCTATGCATTTATTCGCTAAAGATTATGGTTTTGACGTAACCGTTAATAACTTTAACTGGAGCACATTAGTTGATAACCGTGAAGCTTATATTGGTCGAATCCATGATGCTTACGGACGTGGTTTTGCGAGTAATAACGTCACACTGCTAAATGGTTACGGTAAGTTCGTTAATGCTAATACTATTGAAGTTGATGGTGAGCACTACACAGCCGATCATATCCTTATCGCTACAGGCGGTGCACCAACGATTCCAACTATCCCAGGTGCTGAATACGGCATTGACTCAGACGGGTTCTTTGCGCTGCGTGAACAACCAAAGCGTGTTGCAGTTGTTGGCGCTGGTTATATTGCCGTTGAGCTCGCAGGCGTATTACATGCATTAGGCAGCGAAACTCACTTATTAGTTCGCAAACATGCTCCTCTTCGTAACTTCGATCCCATTTTGACTGACACCCTAGTTGAAGCGATGAAAATCAATGGACCGACATTACACACCCACAGCATTCCAAAAGCCGTGGTTAAAAATACTGATAGCAGCCTGACACTAGAGCTTGAAAATGGCGAAAGCATTACCGTAGACAGTTTAATCTGGGCCATTGGTCGCTCACCTTCTACTGGCAACATCGGCCTTGAAAATACCGATGTTAAGCTTAATAAAAAAGGCTATGTGGTCACTGACGAACAGCAAAATACCACAGCAAAAGGTATTTACTGCGTTGGCGACATAATGGAAGGTGGCGTAGAGCTTACCCCTGTCGCAGTAAAAGCAGGCCGTTTATTATCAGAGCGCCTATTTGGCAACATGCCAAATGCCAAAATGGATTACAGTGTTATTCCAACAGTGGTATTCAGTCATCCACCCATTGGCACTATGGGGCTTACTGAGCCTGAAGCGGATGATAAATTTGGTAAAGATAACGTTAAAGTATATACCTCTGGCTTTACCTCAATGTATACCGCTATTACGGCACACCGCGAAGCCTGCAAAATGAAGTTGATTTGTGCCGGCGAAGATGAAGTGGTAGTGGGTATCCATGGCATTGGTTTTGGTATGGATGAAATCCTTCAAGGCTTTGGTGTGGCAATGAAGATGGGCGCAACTAAAGCAGACTTTGATTCTGTTGTTGCGATTCATCCAACAGGGTCTGAAGAGTTCGTCACCATGCGCTAAGCTATTGAATTAAAGTGCAATTACTGGCTACCCATTCCGTTACCAGAGCCTGTAAAAAAACAATCCGAAGTTGACAACAGCTTCGGATTTTTTATGTCCCCAACACACTTACATTCAACGTTGCTAAACTGACAATAAGCAGTATTTAATTTATCAAAATCAAAATAAGCGTTATACTCGGCGGCTAAATTGCAACCGACACCTAACGTAAGTTCTGTTTAATGACCATTTTGAACCAGCCTCGAACACAACTCACCCTGTTTACCCTAGCTGGCTTACTTTGTTTGCTGCCGATGATCTCCTCTCCTGTTGCACTTATTCTAGGCTTTACCCTTGCTAGCATTGGCTGGGCGCCTGAGCAACTCATTCTCGCTAAATTGACCAAAAAACTATTAGCATTTTCAATTGTCGGCCTCGGCTTTGGCATTCAGCTCGACACTGCCATTTCGGTCAGTTTAGACAACCTTCCCTTAATTGTAGGGTCGATTATTTTCACCTTAGTTTTAGGTGTTGTACTCACTCGGCTGCTTAAATTTGATAGAAAGACAGGCTATTTGATCGCCTCAGGCACGGCAATTTGTGGTGGTAGTGCGATAGCCGCAGTTGCACCCGCCATTAAAGCAAGCAACGAACAGGCGGCGATTGCGCTGGCTACCGTGTTTATTCTTAACTCTGTTGCGCTATTTTTATTTCCTGCCATTGGCCATGCATTATCGATGACGCAACATGAGTTTGGCGTATGGAGTGCAATAGCGATACACGATACATCTTCAGTGGTTGGGGCGGCATCCGCCTATGGTAATGAAGCACTCACGACGGCGACAACCATTAAGCTTGCTAGGGCTTTATGGATCGTTCCTATCGCATTACTGAGTGCCATGTTCTTTAGTGGCGATAAGAAAAAAATTACCATTCCCTACTTTATTGGTTTTTACTGTTTAACCATCTCAATTGCTTATTGGATCCCCCAGGGAGAGGCTTTTTATGAGGTCGCGTTTGAGGCGTCGAAACGCTTATTGGTGGTGTGCTTATTTTTAATTGGTGCAGGGATTACAATCAAGAAGATGAAAGCCACAGGCCCGAAACCACTGGTGCTGGGTTCACTGCTATGGCTGGCGATTGGTACGAGTTCGTTAGGATATATTCTCTATTGAAGCGAGTGCCGATTATATTAGTTTGGCATACTATTTTGGTTGCGAAATACAATCCAAAGTAGACCACTAAAAGCACCGAGATCAATAAGTGCCCGCGTCAACCCTGACGTCATGAGTGAAGCACTGATTAATAGCAGACAACACAGTAAGATTAACCCTTTATTCATGCGAACTCCCCCAATTTGCGTTCTGAACCAATCGCAATTATTGAGGACGTTCGCAATTCCTGCCAATATCCTTTATTACTATTTAATAGCTTTTTCAGCTAAGGCTATATCATTTATTTATAAAGTAACGGCGTAAGGATCATTCTTACTGTCATCAACCCAATGGTACTCGGTTAGCGTTTCAATACGTCTAGCCTCTGCTTCACCATGTAATTGCTTTACCCAATACAGAGCGGCATCAGTACCTGCGGAGACGCCTGACGAGGTTAAAAACTTCCCGTCATCGACCCAACGCGCCTGAGACTGCCAATGCACTTTAGCGCCCAATGAGGTCACCCACTTAAAGGCCATTTTGTTAGTGGTCGCCTTAACGCCATCTAAACTTGATGTTTTTGCCAACAATGCCGAACCCGTACAAACCGAAAATACTTTTTTACTGTTGGCAAGCTGCGCCGTGAGCCATTGGATCATACGCTCGTCGTCAACTAATTTTCGCGTACCTAGTCCGCCAGGGATTAATAACAAGTCACATTCATAAGTGCTATCTATTAAAGCATCAGCCACCACCCTTGGCCCTTGATAACTTCTAACCAACTCAGTCGGCCCCACCAGCTTTATCTCTACATTTGGCATATGGCCAAGCATTTCGATGGGGCCATGTAGGTCTAGTGTTTCATAATCGTCAAATACTAAAGCTAATACGCGATAACGTTTTTTTTGAAATAGCCTTGTTGTCGTGCCTGCTGCCGCTGGAAAAGCGAATAAACTCGACGCAACGACCACCGAACTCATCTTTAGAAATTGTCTACGTTTAAGCATCTGTTCATCATCCACTGCTATCCATTCTTTTGGTTAGAATGCCGGCTTATGACTTAATTCAATGATAGTTAGGTAAAGAGTGGCTTAAATAACAAATAGCAGAGGTAGATCAAAAAAGCCGAAAGCTAAGTAAAGCTCTGGTCACAAAAAAGCGCCATGAATGGCGCTTTTTTAGCTCTTTAAAAATGAGTCATCGTTTAATAGAAAGGCGTTGGATCTATCTCTAAGCTACTTGGCGAGATCCCTTTCTCAATATTGAGATCGGATTTAAGCAAATCAACCATCGTCACCCCAGTGTAGTGCTTATGTTTATTCGAATAAAAACACTTCACTATCGGGTGCAGTGCATCGCGGTTTTTAGCTTCCCATACAATACCGACTCGGCCATCAGATAACTCCACTAATGAGCCTACAGGGTAAACACCAACACAACGAATAAAATCGTATACCAGAGCTTGATCTAAATGGAATGGCGTTAAACTCAGTAGAATTTTAAACGCAGCAGCCGGACTCATCGCCTCTTTATAGCAGCGAGCTGCGGTTAACGCATCAAAGATATCGACGATACAGCTCATACGGCCATGAATCGGGATCTCATCGCCCTTTAACCCGCGCGGATAACCCTTACCATCGAGTTTTTCGTGGTGCATCAAGCTGATGTCTTTACTCACCTGCGAAAGGCCAGCAGTGTTATCCATGATCTCGACCGCAAACGTTTGATGTAATTTGACGTGCTCAAACTCTTCGGCGGTTAACTTACCAGGCTTGTTGAGAACAGCGCTATCGACTTTGATTTTACCGATATCATGCAAAATGCCACCCACCGCCAATTTACGTAGCATGTCAGTATCAAATTTCAGATAACGACCAAACGTTACCAGCAAAAATGCCACATTGATAGAATGTTCTAACAGGTAAGCGTCTTTTGAGCGAAGGGCTGATACGCATTTTAAAGCATCGGCATCGAGCAATACCGATTCAATCATATTATCGGCCAGCACTTCAAAAGGCCCAACCTCTACCGCTTTGCCCTCAAAGGTTTCAGACAGCACTTTTTGGATAAGATCTTTTGCCTCAACCATTAACTCTTTTGCTTTCTTTTGATTGGTAACTCGGTCTTTTATGACCCTTTTAGCCACAGGTTTGACCACGGAAGTCGACTTTAAATTTGGCCGATTCAAACCACAATCAACTGACGAACGCTCAGCATTAACCCACACATGGGTAATGCCGCTGCGCAGCAATTTGGTAATCGCTTCTTTGCTGCGGATTTGACCTGCGTTAGCAATACTCACGTGTCCTTTGGCGCTGTCGATAGACTCAACAAACATACCTACGCCTAATTTTGCGACAGGTACTTTAATTAGATTTTTTGATTCAATTGAATCACCCATTATCTCTTCGTCCCCGGATGACAAAATGTTCAAAGCACTCGAGTGTAAAAGCGCTTCCTCTACTGACTGTTGGCTGAATGTTGCTGAAGTTACATTCAGCTTCTAATTATTATTTTGGGTAGAGGCGCACATTCTATTCTGAGTGCTAACAAAGCACCACAGTTAAAGCCAACTAAAACACTCGGGTAATACGGGGGGAAGTCAAAAATAGCTATTAATTAGTCAGATACGCTATATACCAAACTAAAATTAGTACATATCACTCCTTAACAGCATAATCTTTTTTATAACAATCGAACCCATTTGGACGCCAGCGACGATAAAGGCAGTTGTAGCACGAACGTAAATGGTCATCGATCTGCTCATCTTCATCGTCTTCCAAAAACAGACTACATTGTTGTGCAGCCTCACGGGAGGCTAAATATGCTTCACTATCAAAGTTAAATCGCCACACGCCATCAATATAGGTAAACCACTTATCCATACTCGCCTCTAATATGCTTTAAGAGTTTGTTTAGATGCATTCACCCAACCATTCTCATGCTGGCTAACGAGCAAGGCAAACATATGCTGGCGATAAACGGCTTTAACCTTGCCATTCAGTAATACACGCTCATCAATGGCTAAGATATCGCCATTGTCACTTAATACCGCTTGCAGCGAACTCATTGATAAAATATCTGCAACACTGAACTCGGACGCCACTCCAGCAGCATAATTACCAAGATCTAGTTGCCCTTTTACTCGTCCATCTTGACCACTTAAGCGCAAGCCTAATCCCGCTAATGCCCCTATAACGCCCTGACCTGTCCCACCATGTTCCGTTAAATCGATGCCTAGCTCAGCTGCTAGTTCATACGCTTGTTGTTTAGTTTTAACCGCCACTTTCGCTGACTGACCAAAAGCAATCAGAGCGTTGATGTCATACATTGAGGTCATATCCAAAATCGCCAGACCCGGATCTGCCGCCGCGGCTGATTCACTCAATAAATGGGTTACACATATTTGTTTAATTGTTTCAACACTAAGGTGGGTTTCAACGCGAAAGCACATAGCACTGTTGTGTGATGTGTAGGGGATATCTGGATGCACAAATAATTGATGTCGAGTCACCCAGCATTTGTCACTGCTTGCCTTTGTTTGCAAATGCGCTTGTGCCAACAGGTTTGCGATCTCTTCCGCTATCTCTCCCGTACCTTTGGTTGCTATATCGTCTGTATCATCGATGCAGATTAGCCAACTTTTCATTTATGCTCCTAAGCTGTAATCATGTTTAAATGGCGGTTTGTTACTTGTATTGTTTGTGGTGATCTTGCAATAAGTCATGCGATTGCAAGCGCCGAAGTACCGTGGGAACGATGAGTGCGGCGCCAATGGCGAACACCCCGCCTTGTAGAAAATTAAGTGCAAACTTGGTTAACGCAATCTGGTGTGTCATGCCTGCCAGCATATTCTCAACCCAGCCTTTGCTTGCCCAAGCAAGACACCCGATTAACGCCACTATCACGCATTGCCAGCGCAGTTTAAACACGCCTGCAATCATCAATAATGTAAGATCCATTGCCACCGCGGGCAGGCCAAACTTAAGTAAAATGAGTGGGCCGCCTTTGCCAATACTGAGCATCATGGCAACGATGCCAGCCAGTAATCCGCAAGCGGTGATACAACCGACTCTGCCGACAGCGCCATAACAAAGTAGGTAAAAAAAGGTCATCAAAAACATCGAGTGACCACTTAGCCCTAACTTGAGTCGTAACATGCTTTTTAAGACCACCAATAAGGTGGCGCAAAATCCGATAAACAGCGCGTCTTCTAATTCGAAATGCGATTTCATTCTGAGTCTCTTGTTGATGGCCAATGGGTGCCTTTAGCAGCGTTGCCAAAATGGCGCAGCTTTGCCGAGATTGCCATCTGCTTGGAAAGTTTTAATAACTGGATCAGCAGCGGCAGTAGCACGCAATAAATAAACTCCGGCCAGTTCTTAGGATTACGCAGCGCTTTAGGGGTGATCCTTGCACCACGCATACATTGGATCTGATAGATCTCTTTTAGCTCTCGTGACATAAAAGGCAATAAGCTGAGTGACGCTGCAACGACAAATGCCCATTGGTGTGGTAAACCCCAACTTAAAACTTCTCCAAGCCGCTCAGGAGGTTGAGTGCTTGAAAGCCACCAGCCGGGTAACATTGCCAATAACACCCGCAGCACTACAACAGCGCCTTCAAGTAACTGGCTCTCTCCATGAAACAAGTAGTAAAGTCCCATAGTCGTGACCAACTGCACTGCCGCTATTCGCAGTAACCCGCTGATCTTTTTCTTAAGCAGCAGTCCATGAACGACCAAGCCCCCATTAAGGGCCACCAATATCCACAGTGCACTGCTTGGCAGCAGAAATGCTGAGGTCGAAAGTAATAAGCTCAACAGTAATGCCAGTGCACAATAGTGGGTTTCGTTCAGCCGCCCCAAAAAGCGACGGCGCCTACCCATCGCTAACCTTCTTAGGGGGTTAACCCGCATAGGACTGCTCCATCGAATCCGACCTGTCTAACAAAAAACCTGACTCGATGTGCCAGACTCTATCCACATCATCCAATGACATTTCTCGATGACTCGACAATAAGATGGCACAGCCCTGTTGTCGCAATTGCAGCAACAGTTGCCACACTTTCTCGCAATGTACGTTATCAAGCCCTGCAAAAGGATCATCAAGCAGCAACACTTTAGGCGTTAAACATGCAAGCGAAGCTAGGGCAATGATATGTTGTTGTCCGTAGCTCAGTTTATGGGGCGATGCCGCAGCTAAACCCATTAAAGAGAGCTGCGCTAACATCTGTTCAGCACGAGTAAGTGGAAGCTTGAATCGACGTAAACTAAATTGCATTTCGGTCAACACCGTCTGTTCAAACAGCTGTCGATTCGGTCTTTGTAACAGCAAGGATAGGTTAGGCCCGTATATGCCCAGCTGAGGGCGCTTGCCAAGTACCGAGAACGGCAGTTGACCGATATCCGCTTGGATCCCTGCAAGCGCTTTTAATAAGCTACTTTTACCGCTGCCGTTATCCCCCACCAATGCCACGATTTCGCCCGCAGCAAGGCTTAACGTATTAGCGCAACGGAACAAGGTTTCGCGGCCAGTAAATTGAAAACGATGCGGTGAAATACGCACTCTTTCTTCTGCGCTGTTCTCACTTGTCGTCACTTTTGCTGCTGTCGCATTGAGTTTGTGTTCGCGCGGCACCGACGGTAAATATAAACCCGCCACCAATTTACCCTGTTCTAACTGCCATAGATGGGAAACTAGCGAGCCAAAAGCTTGGGCATGATGTTCTACCATCACAATGGCTACCCCCTCACTCAATAGATTTTTAAGCACAAAATACAGCTCTTGCACCCCATGGTTATCTAACTGGGTCCAAGGTTCGTCAAGTAACAGTAAGTTTGGCTCAAATACTAACTGCGCGGCCAACATCAAACGGTATTTTTGCCCCAGGGACAACACATCGACAGGCGTGTCGATACTGACATATAGCCCCACGCGCCTGAGTGCTTGTTGTACTTTATCTAACATTTTTACCGATGGCGTGCCGAGATTCTCAAGCGCAAAGGCGATTTCCGCACCAACACTCTGGCGTAACACCTGCACATTAGGGTCTTGCATCACTAACCCCACCATTAGCGCTGGGTGTCGAATCATCTCTCCTTCAAAGGGTCTCGATAACTCACCTGCAATGAGATGCAGTAAGCTAGACTTACCGCAACCCGTTGCGCCACTGATACAATGGCATTCTCCGTGATTTACTGACAAATGAAGATCATCCAAGATCGCCACTTGGTGAGTGTCATAGCCAAAATGGATCCCTTTCAGCTCGATTAAATTCATCTATTTGCTCCCGTTACCTAGATCTGCCAATTAATGCCGATAAACACTTGGCGACCGGCCTGCGGTAAAGATTCACTTTGGTAGTAGTTCTCGTCGAGTAGATTGGTGGCTCTTAGGTAAAGCTCCAGTTTGTCATCAAGCAAAGGCTGAACAAGGTTGATATCAACCAAGGTGTAATCACCTAGAGACTGCTCAACCAAGATTTTCTGACCAGCCACTTTTTGTTGTGAGTAGTAGATTTGGTCCATGATCCGCTCGGCATTAAGATTTATCCGCATCGCAAAAGGCAATTGGTATTGCGCTTGGAAACGCAGCTTGTGCCGCGGTCGATACTCCAGAGTCTGCATCGAAGCAACTGCCGATTTGTCTTCTGTATCTAAAAAGCTATAAGCAAAAGTGATAGAGAGATCATCAACGCTATTATTCTTTAGCTCCAGATCGACCCCTTTAAAGTTATAATCGCCCATGTTTTGATAAACACTGCTTAAATCTTTGGCAATATAGTCTTCAGTATCGGTGTAAAAGCCTGCAATATTGAGCTCTGTTGAGTACCCAAGATCTTGCAGTAGCCCCAACTCTAGGTGCTTTGACACTTCGGCTTCGAGATCGGCATTACCTGATGATTGTGCATACAGGTTGCGCATAGACGGGAAGCGTACTTTGCGGGCGATACCCATATTGATACGAGTATGCTCTAGCGCCTGCCAATAGCCTGATAATTGTCCTGAAAAATCTGTTTCAACTTCTGAGACACGGTCTTGGTCGTGAAATGCACCGCCCAATGTGACGCCGTAATTATCACCTTGGTATTGATACTCTAGCGCTGTGGTGTATAGCCAAGCTTCATCATCGAAATTATCACTACCGCCACCGCTCCCGCCTCCATTTCCTCCGCCGTTACCACCGCCTCCATTTCCACCGCCGTTACCGCCGCCATTGCCACCGCCACCACCATTTCCGCCACTCCTTGTGGCTTTATCCGTTTTGCTACTCTTGATCGCACTCGATTCCCAGCTCTGCTTCTCAGCAATGAATGCTGTGGTTAAAATACCCGCTTCATCAAAATTCGAAATAAACTGCAGATTAGCCCCTTGGACTGTAGATCGGCCATCTTGCTGAGCTTTGACTGCTTGATAGCTATCATCTTTGTATTGGGTTTCTAATACGTCACTCTGATTGTGATAAGCAAAGCCACGCAATGTAAACATTGAATTGAATTTATGTGCTAGACCTAGTTGGAATGTCTTAGCTTGGTAGTCATCAACTCTTTCGAATTTTACACTGCCAGTGCCGGTACCATCTCGACTGGGCTTACCCCACTCACCTTGACGAAAACTCATATTCGCCATGAACTGGGTATTATCATTGAGCAAATAGCTCGCTTGAGCATAAAGATTATCTAAGGTTTTATCGGCATTCTCACGTAAATCACCTTGCTGATACTCGGTATCGTCATAATCACTCGACATAGACCAACCATCAGTTTGCTGTCGACTGTAGTTGATTAGTCCTTGCCAGTTGTCACCGCTGCCTGCAGCGCTGATGTCACCGTTGAACGTGTTGTCTTGGGCCGCTTCTAAGCGTCCTGATAAACGAGGAGCATCTCCACCTTGTTTGGTAATGATATTAATCACACCGCCCGCGCCACCAGGGCCATAAAGTACTGATGTTGGCCCAACAGACACCTCTACAGAGCTAATCTGACTTGCTGGAATTAAACTAGGATCAAACTGACCATCTTCAGCGCCATTGGCTGGCACACCATTAATCAGGTAGATAACATGCCGTGCTTTAAAGCCGCGCACATCAACACGAGGAGTGCCCTGTCCGCCAACGCGAACATATAACCCTGGTACATTTTTTAGCAACTGATCTAAACTCTGAGCGCCAGTTGCCTTGATGTCATCTTCATTAAGACTCCAATGAGTTGTTGCCGATTCTGTTACCGCTGCTTTCTCTCCATGAACCACAATCACTTCGGTCACATTCAGAATAGGGTCCCGTTCCATCTCATCTGCTTGCACTTGGTAGCTAAAGCTCAGTGCCAGCGCAATAGAAGATAGTTTTAGGGCTTTATTTTTGTTTCTCATTGGTTTTCATTATCCTAACGACATTAATGGCAGCCATTGTCAGAAAGAGAGCCTGCGTGCACAAGTAACAGATAGGGGAATAACAACCTAGATCGACTAATTTGAACAAATAGAAGAGAAGACTAATACCACCTGTGACATTTTGACCACACATAATGATAGGGCAGACAAAAAGGCGCAGTGAATCCCATAAAAGGAACAAACTAGGATCTCTAACACACCACCCAAGATAAATGCGGAGTGCAAAACTAAAGCATGATGATTAAATAGTCAGTGATAGCTCACAGCAGTAGAGCAACCGACTTGACACTCTTCCCACTGGATATTACTTTGTGTAAAGATTCTTATTACCAATTTGAAACTGGGTTAATTAATAAGTAGAGGTCAGCACCTCTAAACAACCCACACGAAATGCTATTTGGAGTATTTATTGGCCGCCCCTTTGCTGTCTCATGCTATTAAGTCTTTAACAGACAAGCTTTCATCTTTTATTCTTCAACCACACAGCGACCCCATTATTCAGCTGTCGGTGACGATTTCGGCGATCCCTGTTATTGCTTGGCTCGCAGCGCAATCGACTTATCCTAGAGTCTATTGGAAAGGGCGTGACACCGAAGAGGAAGTCGCCGCCATTGGCTGCTGTAAAGATTTCTTTTTTGGTGATGATGTTGATGACCTGGAAATGTCAGCGGAATACCAAAAGCAACGCGCCCTCACCAATAATCAAGACATACGTTATTATGGTGGCGTTGCTTTTGATCGCAAAAATGAGAGCTGGCCAGAATTTGGCAAGGCACGTTTCATCTTGCCACGCATTGAATTACGCCGCAGCGGAAATGAATATAAGCTACTGATTAACCTTAGTTTTACCGATAGCAGCCTCGAAGAAGAGATTGCGATTGCACTGCGAGCGATTGCAGCGCTTGATAACCCAAAACCGCTAACACCCCCCAATAAAGTGGCGTTAATGAGTCGCAGCGATAAACCTGATCGCTATCGCTGGAATGAGCTCGTTAATCAGGTTACTCATCCAAAATTTATTAAAGACACTCCAAAAGTCGTGCTATCTCGTCAAACTCAACTTGAGATTAATGAATCAGTCGACCCTTGGATGCTACTTGCCTGCTGGCAGGGAAGAAATCCAAATAGTTTTCAATTTGGTTTTCAATTTACCCCTGAAAGTGCTTTTATTTCTTGTACACCTGAACGTCTATATCGACGCAGACAACGAGAGCTGTTTACCGAAGCGCTTGCTGGCACAACGGTGAGAGGGATCAATCAAGAGCAGGACAAGGCACTGGCACAGGAGTTGTTGGACGATACCAAGAACAGTCATGAGAACCAGTTGGTTAGACAGCAAATTGTAGATGTACTCAGTCCACTAAGCCATTACGTTGGCGCAGAAGAGTTTCCAACCATATTTAAGCTAAGCCATATCCAGCATCTACACCGCTCAATTAGAGCTGAGTTAAAAGCGGGAGTTAATGACTTTCAACTGATCCAAGCGCTACACCCCACCCCTGCTGTTGGTGGCCTCCCTAAAGAACCGGCAATGAACTTTATTCGCCAACAAGAAGGCTATGCTAGAGGCTGGTATGCTGGCGCGTGTGGTTACTTCAATAAGCATGAAAGTGAGTTTGCCGTCGCCATTCGCAGTGCACTTATCGAACCAGGGCGTATTAACCTATTTGCGGGTGCAGGTATTGTTTCAGGATCTGAGCCGGATAAAGAGTGGACTGAGCTTGAAAACAAGTTAGCCACTATTCTGTCAATATTGACCGAGTTATAACACCACAGCCAAACCAAAAGTAGTGACTGAACAACGAATGTGGCAGGAAATTAGCCGCCACATTACTTTTCTGCTTGCTCTGTAAAAATTCTGCTCTATAATTTGCCGCCCCATATTATGGGTTCGCACTATTTTTACTAACCAAAAATTGTAAAATTATAGCGGTTATCGCTATTGCGGGTTCCCTCACCCCGCCCGATTTATTAAAAAAGGCCACAAGATGTTGATGTTATCTCCGACGCAGGTTCGCCGCGCGTTACTGCTTTTAGCAGGCTTTCACATAGTGATTATTTGTACCAGTAATTACTTGGTGCAATTACCCTTTCAGATCTTCGAACTGCATACCACATGGGGCGCTTTTAGCTTTCCATTTGTTTATCTTGCGACCGATCTTACCGTCAGAATTTTTGGTCAGCAGGCCGCCAGAAAGATTATTTTTCTAGCTATGCTCCCCGCACTCGTCATCTCTTACTTAATGGGTGTGGTGTTTCATCAAGGCAGCTTTCAAGGTGCAGCAGCCCTGCTAGAATTCAACAGCTTTGTATTTCGTATCGCCTTTGCAAGCTTTGCAGCCTATTTTATAGGTCAGCTTATGGATATCTTTGTATTTGCCAAGTTAAGACAAACGAAGTCTTGGTGGGTTGCCCCAGCGGCCTCAACCATCATAGGCAACCTTGTTGATACGATCGTCTTTTTCTCTCTGGCTTTTTACGCCTCAACAGATAGTTTTATGGCTGCTAATTGGCCTGAGATTGCCAGTGTTGATTATGGTTTCAAGCTCATCGTTAGCCTGGGTCTATTTTTACCGGTTTACGGTCTGCTATTAAAAGTACTGCAAGAGAAAATTTTGCAGGAGACCGGTCGTAAAACCTTGCTATAGCGCCACTCTCGGCTCAGCAGCCTGACTATAATTTAGCCTTTATATTCACCTTCACCTCATTTTTTGAGAGATATTATCGGTGAACAGGCTAAATGAATGAGTGTGGAAAATATGCTCGCTCGATGGCGAAGTCACCGACTTAGAATTGACGAATAAATTGCAGATGTATTTTACAGCTGACTGGGCGGAATGTTTCTAGAAGATCTCGGATAACGGTATTGAGTAAAATAAAACTCACTTGCAAAAACGACTCGGAGATAAAAATTAATAATAAAACTTGCAAACACAAATGAGAATCATTACTATCAATGTGCGTTCCAAAACTCAAGTTAATCTATAAAGTTCTCATCATCTTTATACTGCAACGAGTTTTCTATTAGTTTTTAGCACGACATTGCTCACACACTCTTAAGTGGCCGGGAACTATTCCCCGGCTTTTTTTTGCCTTAAATTCTTATGCGTTAATATATCTACCACTACAAAGTAATTTAAAGCATTGTTAAATATGGATATAAACAGACTGCTGTAAGCTTATCTCAATTAATTAACCGCAGAGTAGAAATAAAGCTTGCAGACCCAAGTGATAATGATTATTATTTAGATGCGTTCCAAGAACTCATCAAGCTGTAAGGAATCTCATCTCCTTTAAGCCCGAGTTTGCAAAGCACGACATTGCTCACACACTCTTTTGTGGCCGGGATTTTTATCCCGGCTTTTTTTTGTCTAAAATTTCAATCTTGCTATGTGAATAACGACTGCCTGCACCATTGCTCACACACTTTTTATTAGCCAGGATTTTTATCCCGGCCTTTTTGTCTAAAATTTCAATCTTGCTATGTGAATAATGACTCGCCCTCCAGCCCGACCGGGCCGAAACTGCACCACATTGCTCACACACTTTTTATTAGCCAGGATTTTTATCCCGACTTTTCATTATTTAAATGCTGGCACTGAGCGGATTATTCCTCGAACTCGGGGCGATGGCCGTGTAATTGTAAGCCTTCGTAGGGGGTATTTGTCTGTTCTTCTACGGCGGTATGATACAAACCAATAGTGAACAAACTGCCTTTACCTACCGTTGAACTCACTTCAATAGTGCCACCAATACGCTTAATAATACCGTAGCTTAATGATAGTCCTAGACCAGTACCATCTTTACGCGTGGTGTAGAAAGGGTCAAAAATGCGATTAAGTTCCTCTTCGGGAATACCTTTGCCCTCATCTTCAATCTCTATTTTAACTCCAACAAGCTCACCACGTTGTACCCAGTCGTATGTACGGATCCATATCTGACCCTTATCATCAATTGCATGGGCGGCGTTGACCACAATATTAATCAATACCTGCAATAATTGTGGGCGGTTAACTTGAACAGGATAACTCGCATTAAGCTCCTGTCTTAGAATTACTTTTTGCGTTTGTATCGAGTGACGAACTAGGACTAACATCTCTTCAATAATCGGTGTAATTTGATGCATTTCCAGTGGGGCATTGAACTCACCCGGCCGGCTGTACTGCAACAAACTCCTAATAATAGTACTGATACGCCCTACTTGCTGGATCACCAATTCGATCTCTTCTTCGACGGCTTCAGCCTTATCACCTAATTCGTATTTTAACAGCTCCATGTTGCCGAGGATCACGGCGGTAGGGTTATTAATTTCGTGGGCGATGCCCGCAGTCAACTCACCTAACGCGGTTAATTTTTCATTGATCACCAGCTGTTGACGGGTTTCATTAAGCAAGGCAACGTTCGCTTGCAGCTCTTCCGTTTTTTCCTGCAGGCTGCGAGTGCGCTCTTCAACTTTGACTTCCAGTTGCTCTGCAGCGGCTTGGATCTGAGTATTGCGACGTTGTAACAGATCCAGCATACGGTCGAACTGTTCAGCAAGATTCGACAGCTCATTGCCGCTATCTAGGCCCAATGAACCAATACGTAAGTCACGCCCAGATTGCACCGCTTTTACAACATGATGGATGCGCTCAATGGGTTGCAATAAACTGTAGGCTCCGCGATAAACCAACCAGCCAGAAACCAATAACACCAACATTAAAATAGTACCGAGTTCGATAATATTGAGTAAATAGTTATGGATAAAGGGAGATTCAGAGAATCCGGTATAGATCATACCGATACGTTTACCTTGCACGTCCTTTAAAGGGGCATAAGCCGAGATAAACCAGTCATTAAATACAAAGGCGCGATCAACCCATAACAGGCCTTGATTTAAGACTTTTTCACGTACCTCTGATGACACTAAACTGCCGAGTGCTCTGCCACGTTCCTCATCTCCTTTGGGAAAAAAGTGCAACGGGACGTTGGTGCTAATACGAATATTATCGAGAAAGATGGTCACTGTGCCGATGGAGCGATCGGGCAATGTTCCCTTGTCATAAACGAGATCACGAATATGGTCGACAATACGACTATCTCGATTTAATAAAATACCACCATCTAAGTACCAAGCCACATTGCCTGATGCGTCCGGGATAGGCAGCAATGAACGACTTAATAAACCGCGCTTCTCTTCCGTCTTGACTGGCTCCATCGCTCTTTGCGTTTTCATCACCGTCACTTTGGCTTGTTCCGCCAGAACAGGATCAATACGAGAAAGGCGACTGGGTGATAACACCATTAACCCAGAAAATGGTTCGTGACCCTCAATATGAGGTAACATTTGGCGTATGTCAGGGTCTGCCGCCGCTTCAGCGACAGTGATCAAACGTAAGAAGTCTAAATCGATATCAACTTTAGCCAAAGTGAGTTGCTGTCTCAGCTCTTCTCTAGTCAATTTCCCATTGAAATTTAGCTTTCTGAAGTCATTTTGAAATGCCCAGGATTCCATTACCAGTTCAAGTTGCTTCTCTTGAATGGTTTGCACTGAAATAAGGGTATTGTTAGCCACCGTTAAATCAGCTTTTACTTTCATAAAGAGCTGCTTTCCTGTGTAGCTTATATTCCAATAGATGGTAATAAACACTAGGCTAACCAGTGTTAACAAAATCGGTAGCAGGGTCAGAATAAGAATGCGATAGCGCACCTTTGCCTGCATCTGCTGCCAGCTAACACCGAATATATTGGAAAAAAATGACACCTAAACTCTCCTGACTAACGCGTTATTCTTCAATGTTCTTTTCGCCGCCAAACCACTCTTTGTACTTGCGGTCTAGCGTTTTACGCGACACGCCAAGATCTCTGGCTGCCGCTGATTTATTACCACCGTGTATATCCACAACTCGAGTCACGTGGTCACGCTCAACATCCTTCAAGGCCCATTGCAGCGGATAGCCTGATTCGACAACCATCTCAGCCTTAGGCTGAGCTTTCCAGTACTCGGCAGGTGGTTTGCCGAGTAATATACAGCGTTCAATCATATTACGCAGCTCGCGGATATTACCAGGCCATTCGTGTTGTTGTAGTTTAAGCAAATCTTCATGACTCCAAACCACCTCTTTAACCCCAAGTTCCGCGGCCAATTGGCAGGTAAAGTGATGTGTCAGCTCAACGATATCTTCCGGTCTATCTCGTAGTGGCGGAATGACTATATCGAGGACATTTAAGCGATAGTAGAGATCACGTCTAAAATTACCCGCCTCGACCTCTTCAGATAACTTACGATTAGTCGCCGCAAGCACTCGGACATCAATATTGATCTCTTTCTCACTGCCCACGGGTCTTATGGTTTTCTGCTCTAATACGCGCAGTAAGGCAGTTTGCATTTTTAACGGCATCTCACCGATTTCATCAAGGAAAAGAGTGCCACCCGAAGCAAAGCTAAACAGTCCTTCACGGTTCCCCTTTGCCCCCGTAAATGCGCCTGCAGAATGACCAAATAATTCACTCTCAAGCAGCTCTGGCGCTATCGCACCACAATTGACCGGGACAAATGGCCCTTGGCGTCCGCTTAATATGTGTAATTGTCTAGCCACCAGCTCTTTGCCGGTTCCCGACTCACCTTCGATTAACACTACGGCATTTGTCGGTGCGACGCGCGCAATGACATCTTTGACCTCAGTCATGGCATCGCTTTGGCCAATAATGGTGGACGATTGATTGAATGAGACTTCACGGCGCAGCATTAAATTTTCACGCTTCAATAAGCGTCGCTCAATACAGCGGTCAACCGCTTTCATCATTTGCTCGAGATGGAAGGGTTTCATAATAAAGTCTGACGCGCCAGCACGAAGCGCTTTGATGGCTACGTCCATATCGGCATAACCCGTCATAAAGATGATGTCAGAACGTCTCTCTTGATCATTGAGCGCTTCATGCCATTCAATACCTGATCGGCCAGGCAAGCGAATATCGACAATCAGCAGATCAAAATGACAACGCGAGCGCAGTTGTTCTGCATCCTCAACACTGGAAGCGGTTTCTACCAATGCAAATTTCTTGGCGAGTGCCTTTTTCAAAAAACTGCGCATACCAGGCTCATCGTCAACAATTAGTACCGATACAGCGGAAGGAAGTGGCTTCATATCATTTACTCTCTGGTTCATCTTGTCTTAAACAGGACATTTTGACTCATAATGAATAAAGTCTAACACCTAAGTGGTAAAAATAGGTCACTATGAACCACGGTTTAGTGATGTTGGGACATATTGTCTGAATGATTTTGGATAAGCATGGGAGCAAGCTCACACTTAAACGACTGATGTGATACAAAATCATCAAATTTAAAAATGGCATTAAACTTGCTCTTAAACAGACAAGTGATTTCACTTCCCAGCGGTGACTCAGGTATAGAGTGACCCATATATATTTGCCAAGGAGTAAAAATGTTAAACCTTAAACGCGTTATTGGTCTTGCTGTGACTGCCGCATTATTTGTTGGAATGCCAGTTCAAGCCAATGAAGTTATTAAGCTAGCAACCACAACCAGTACTGAAAACTCAGGTTTGTTAAACAACCTTTTACCGACTTTCGAAGCCGAAAGCGGTTATAAAGTACAGGTAATTGCAACCGGAACGGGTAAAGCCCTTAAGCTTGCTCGCCAAGGTGATGTTGATGTTGTAATGACACACGCCCCCGCTGCAGAAGCCAAGTTCGTTTCTGAAGGTTATGGCAGACTTCCACGCGGGATAATGGAAAATGATTTTGTTATCCTAGGCCCAAAAAACGATCCCGCTAACATCCGTTCTAGCAAGTCAGCAGAAGCGGCATTTGCCAAGATAGCTAAATCAGATACACCGTTCATTTCACGTGGTGACAACTCTGGCACTAATATGAAAGAACTTATTCTTTGGGGCAAAGCCAATGTTAAGCCAGAATTTGCAGGCTATACTTCTGTAGGCCAAGGCATGGGTAAAACACTATTAATGGCAAACGAATTACAAGGTTATACTTTATCTGACCGTGGTACTTTCGTGGCATATTCGGGTAAAATAGGCCTTGCAGTAGACTTTGATGGTGGTGAAGCTCTGGCGAATCCATACCAAATCATGCTGATTAATGCAGACAAGTACCCTGACTTAAATCATAAAGGGGCTAAAGCATTAAGCGACTGGCTGATCGGCGCTGAAGCGCAAACGATGATCAATAACTATAAAGTTAAAGGTGAGCAATTGTTCAAGGCAACATATAGCGAATGAATGAAGGCTGGTTAGCCCTAACACAGCAGGCGTTAAGCCTGCTGTTTTCATTGGATCCAGAAGTCTGGTCCATTATATCGGTATCTTTTTCAGTATCATTGGCTGCATTAGTAATTACTTTGCTGCCTTCAATGGTGCTCGGCTTCATATTGGCCTTTTCTCGCTTCCGTGGTCGCTGGCTCGTCACTAACTTGATTCAAACCCTGCAATCTATTCCCACCGTTGTCATCGGATTATTGGTCTATCTTTTGTTAACCAGAATGGGGCCGCTTGGCGATCTGAAATGGCTTTTCACCCAACAAGGCATGATTTTAGGGCAGATGATGATTTGCGCACCCGTAATTGTCGCCATGAGCCAAGCCGCTTTCACCAGTGTTGACCGCCGTGCTTGGGAAACCTCTCGAACATTAGGCGCGCCTTGGTACAGCGCCATTTGGACCGTCTGCAGAGAGCTTAAAGTACCACTATTATTAACTATAATCGCCGCATTTAGCCGCATCCTTACCGAGGTAGGCTGCTCGATGATGGTCGGTGGTAATATTGCTGGCGTCACTCGAAATATTCCAACCGCTATCGCCTTAGAAACCAGCAAGGGCGACTTTGCTCAAGCGATAGCGCTTGGGCTGGTACTGTTAGTATTAGCACTAGTGCTAAACTTTGCCCTAGGTACCCTAAGAGGCAAGGCCGAGCCGAGGAGTCATTAATTAGCATGGCAAAAATTATTGCACAAGATCTTGAGATGCGTTTCGATGATAAGCATCTGTTTAGCGCTCAAGAGCTTATTTTTCCGCAGAAGCAAGTGATCCACCTACAGGGTGATAATGGCAGCGGGAAAACCACATTAATGAAATTACTTGCAGGACTGATTAAACCCAGTCAAGGCCAAGTGCAGGCCGTCGGTTATTCACTGGCGCCATGGTGGCGTAGTAATGCTATTGTTGGTAAAGCGCTATATCTGCATCAGCACCCCTACCTTTTTGATGGGAGTGTGCTTTATAACCTGACTTATCCTTTAGCATTCTCAAGCGAAGATAAGGCAAAGCTGAGTGCACGCACTGAACAAGCAATTGAAATGGCCCAGTTAAGCCATCTATTAAGGCAATCTGCCTCTAGTTTATCTGGCGGTGAACGACAGCGGCTTGCGATAGCGCGAGCCTGGATTGTCGAACCCAAGCTGTTGATGCTCGATGAGCCAACGTCAAATATGGATAAGCATTCTCAACGACTTGTGTTGCAGATGGTCTCAGATCTAAAACAGCAAGGCACAGGAATGATTATTAGTAGCCATCAATCATGTATGCTGACGCAAATCTGCGATCATGCGTGGCTAATCGACAATAACAAAATTAGCACCAATGACATGGTGCATGCAGCAGCACCGACTTTAGCAGTCCATATCAATCCCAACATGTTAAACAGTATGGTCAAATAGCCTTGCTAAAATTGCTACCGCGCCAGCATTAAGTTATGGAGCGACGGAGTATGATTGCTATTGTTACGTAAGCTGCAACTAATAACAGGAATATGTGATGACAAAGATCGATGCAGTGATCCTCGCCGGCGGAATGGCCAGACGTATGGGTGGCAATGATAAAGGCTTAGTTGAATTAGAAAACCAACCGATGATCAAACATACAATTGATAGGATTCGACCTCAAGTTAAGGAGATCCTGATCAACGCAAACCGTAATCAAAAGGTGTATTCTGAATTTGGCTTTCAGGTGATAAGTGATCAAGATACAGGCTACTTAGGCCCATTAGCAGGTATGATCACTGCGATGAGTCACACACAAGCAGACTATTTGATGGTTGTCCCCTGTGATTGCCCATTGCTACCCACAGATTTGGTAGCCAGAATGCTAGCGCAGTTAATCGCTGAAGATGCAGAGCTTGCAGTGGCTAGTGACGGTAAACGTGAGCAACCCGTCGTCATGTTATTAAAGCCCAGCTTACGCACGTCAATGAAAGCATTCTTAGATGCTGGCGAACGCAAGATAGATTTTTGGTACGCCAAACACAATTATGTTGTGACAGACTTTAGCGACCAACCAAATGCCTTTATTAACGTGAATACGCCAGAACAAAAACAGCAGCTTAGCGAAGCCATCGCCAACGAAAAGAACAACCAGAGGTGTAAATGAGCATACCTTTTACGAATCCGCTACCTATCCCTGTTCTCGGATTTTGTGCCTATAGTGGCACCGGTAAAACCACATTATTAAAGCAATTAATCCCTGAGCTTAATCGCCGTGGAATTCGACTTGCCGTCATCAAGCATGCTCATCACAACTTTGACGTTGATATTCCGGGTAAAGATAGCTTTGAGATGCGTAAAGCCGGCGCCAAGCAGATGTTAGTCGCCTCTCATATACGCTGGGCGTTGATGACCGAAGATGCCAGGGATTCAGATCCTGAACTGCCTTACCTGCTCAAGCAGATTGAAACAGACAGTGTTGATATCGTATTGGTTGAAGGCTTCAAAAAATTAGAACTGCCTAAAATAGAACTCCACCGTGCCGCGCATGGTAAGCCGTTTATTCACACCCATGATGAAAATATTCTTGCTGTGGCGTGTTGCGATGACACCAAATTGCCAAGTGAGCTGCAGCGTTTAGATATTAATAACGTGGCGCAAATAGCTGATTATGTCAGTGACTACATTGCGGCGTGGAAACCCTGCCCAATCGACCTGCCTATGGCACCGAGCTGTGGTTGCGAACTCGATAACAGCACCACTCTGTCAGTACGCCAAGGCATCGATAAAATTCTCTCTTACGTCAAGCCGATCAGTACCACTGAATCAGTGGATTTGGACGAACTCGAAAATCGTATTTTAGCGACCGATGCTATTTCACCAGTCAATGTGCCACAACACACCAATTCAGCAATGGACGGCTACGCATTTAAGCTAGGCGAAGAGAACCAAGCCTATACCATGATGGGCGAAGTCATGGCAGGTCACGCTTATGCTGGCACTATTCAAGCGGGTGAAGCCGTACGCATCATGACAGGCGCTCCAGTGCCTGCTGGTGCCGACACCATTCAGCTACGTGAACTCGCCAACGAGCAAGACGGGAAAGTCGAGTTTGAAGGTGCTATGGCGTTAGGCCAACACGTAAGACAAGCGGGCGAAGATATAGCGCAAGGCGAAGCCGCACTAGCCGCTAACACTCGCCTGCATGCCGCCGAACAAGGTTTACTCGCCTCATTAGGCTTTGGCGAACAGCCCGTTTTCAAACGTCCAACCATTGCCGTGTTCTCTACCGGTGATGAAGTTTGCCAACCAGGCGAACCGTTAAAGCCAAACTGCATCTTCGACTCCAACCGCTACACCATCAAGTCGATGGCGAAGAAGCTCGGTTGTGAAGTAATCGATCTGGGCATTATTCAAGATTGTGAAGCCGCACTAGCAGAGGCTTTAACCAGTGCCGCTAAGCAAGCTGATATCGTGATCAGTTCAGGTGGCGTATCTGTGGGTGACGCTGACTACATCAAAACCGTATTGGAAGAAGTTGGTCAGATAAACTTTTGGCGTATTAATATGCGTCCTGGTCGCCCATTGGCCTTTGGTCAAATCGACAACAGCTTATTTTTTGGCTTACCAGGTAACCCCGTTGCGGTAATGGTGTCGTTCCTACAATTTGTTCAACCTGCTATCCGCAAACTTGCGGGAGAGCAAAACTGGACACCCACCATGGTGCCAGCAATCACAGAAAAACCACTGCGCAGCCGAGTCGGTCGTACCGAATTTATGCGCGGGATCTACCATCTGGCAGCTGATGGTAAGTTACATGTAACCACAACAGGTGCTCAAGGCTCAGGGATGCTTAGCTCTATGGTAAAAGGAAACTGTCTCATCGTGATAGGCGAAAAAGATGACCAGTTAAATCCAGGTGACACAGTTTATATCCAACCTTTTTCCGACCTTCTTTAAGGGTCATATAGGTAAGTAGTATGAGTTTGATCGTTGACAACTTTGGCCGGACAGTCGAATACCTACGGCTGTCTGTAACTGACCGCTGTGATTTTCGCTGTGTCTATTGCATGAGTGAAGATCCCTGCTTTTTAAGCAAAGAACATGTGCTAAGTCTTGAAGAATTAGCCTGGATTGGACAAGCCTTTACCGAGCTAGGCGTTAAGAAAATACGCTTAACTGGCGGTGAGCCTTTGGTAAGAACCGACTGTGATAAATTGGTAAAGCTACTCGGGAAATTGCCTGGTCTTGAAGAACTTTCGATGACCACCAATGGTTCTCGGTTAACCCGCTTCGCGCAAGAGATGCATGACTCAGGGCTTAACCGCCTCAATATTAGCCTAGATACGCTAAAACCAGATCTGTTTACTGAGCTGACGCGTAACGGCAAGGTCAACCGAGTCATTGCAGGTATTGATGCTGCACGCGCCGCTGGCTTTAAAAAGATAAAGGTCAATGCGGTTATTTTGCGTGGCCAAAATGATGATGAAGTACTGGATCTGATTGAGTTTTGTCGTGAGCGAGAACTCGACATCGCATTCATCGAAGAGATGCCGTTAGGCGTAATTGATGAGCGCAAGCGCAGTCGCCATTGCAGCAGTGAGGAGGTTCAGCAGCTCATTCAGCAGCGTTATCCCTTGCAGCTATCCAACCGCCGTACTGGCGGCCCGGCTCGTTACTACACTATGCCGGGCAGTGATATCCACGTTGGTTTTATTTCACCGCATAGCAATAATTTTTGCCACGAATGTAATCGAGTCCGCGTCACGGTTGAAGGCCGTTTATTACTCTGCCTAGGCAATGAGAATTCTGTCGATTTAAAAGCTATTTTACGAGAGTTTCCTGCTGATATCGAAAAACTAAAAGTCGCTATTCTAGACGGGATACAGCATAAACCGAAAGAACACCATTTCGACCCTAACGGTGAAACCCAGATCCTGCGGTTTATGAACGCCACAGGCGGATAACCGTTCTTGAACGGTGATATCGCTGATGGTGTTTGAATTAGCCGTTAGTGTTTGGCCGTTTCGATGAGTTATCAAACCGAAACCCGACGTCAAAAGCGTCGGGTTTTGCTTCTCTGGTAGTTGCTGGTTTGGGATGATTTTTGATTTGGTCACAGTGTAAAGGTTGGGTTTAATCCATAATGAGAGAGACAGAAATTAATTGGCAACAATATGCTCAACAATGTCCCTTTTAGTGGCTTAACACTTACGCATTGAAAATAATCAACTATATTTGGTCAGGTTAAAGCCTTACTAACCATTTATTTATAGTTATTAATATCAATACTAAAATTACAATATTGCGATGCTCCTGATAAATCAGGAAACAAAGTTGAAGGATTGATATTCATTCTATTTAGATATGCCATTGCATCACCTAAATTTTCACAAGGGATGATAAACTTTATAACATCCATATATTTTGAATCTTCTTGGTATGTTTTAAACCAATCTTCAATATCTACATTATTCGGGCCTCTAGTAAAAAGTCCCCTTTGACTAACTAATCTATCATTTTCATCTGACAATGGCTTAAATATCTTGATCGTAGGTTTATGGCCATTGATTGTTTTTATATTGTTATCTTTATTTATCTTGTCATTTATTTCTTTTACAGAGTGTTGAAATAAACAAAAAACAGAGCAATTTTTTGATTTTAATTCTAGTGCTTTCGCTATGGCAAAATAAAATGCCACAAATGGTGATTCACTCCAATCTAAAAGAGGAGTTAATAGTCCATGGTGCTGACCGAGTGCCCACCAGTCATTATCCCCGGTCATATTTGGAGGATTGGAGCCTCGCCGTCCACGAGTTTCATATTTAAAATTAGTTAAGTGCTTTCACGTAATTCAGATTCTGGTTTTTTAATAACTCTATCAAGCGTTGGCTCAAGAAGCCAAGTAGAATCACCATGTCCGCGATAAATAAATCCCGTATAATCAAGTAATTCATTATTTACGTAATCAGGAAACCACTTCCAAGAGCTTAATGTTACGGTAGAAATCCCACTTCCTTTTCCACTTTTAGTTACCCATCTTTTTGGACGACTCACTCAGATTAACTCCTTGATCTCTAATTGTTTACTCAGCAGCCAATAACGTTCTTGTTGCATACTTATTTGCCTCTACGGTAGCATCGCTAATTCATTATTGTAAATAATATATTTAAACCGTGAAAAAGAAAGGGCAGGCACATCCTTTCTGGACAAAATGCTGGCCTAAAACGCTCTAGTGTAGAAGCGAGTTATCTTCAGGAAAAAGGGGTTCCAATGACCTGCGGTCGGCGTATGTGCAGACGCAACTGAGGCACGCTTTGCGCCGTCCATGACCGCTCTGCGGTTTCATCCCTGAAACCGAAGGCCTCAGCTGCATCTACACTGGGTTATAAAAGCGCAAACTCTCGTCATTTAAGTTATCAAAAAACCCTTGAGATTATGCGTTTCTAATTTCAGTGAACATCATGATTCAAGTCCAACAAATCAAACTTACAGACAGCAATCTCCCCCGTTGGAAATTTTGCTTTTTAAATTTCGCCGGGGCGCTGAGGATTCGCCAAAGGGGACAAGCGCTTTCCCCTTTGGCTCTGGTGTGGGCGAAGCGCCACGACCTTTATCAAGCGGAGCTTGATTCGCTGTAATGGTGGGGTGGAATCTCACGACTTTGGTCAGGCGAAGCCTGATGCATTAGACATGTGGGCGAAGCGCCACGACGTTAGTTGTTAGACGAAGTCTAACTTAGAGGTCAGGCGCAGCCTGATGATCAAGAAGTCAGCCACCGTTAGCCAAATTTGTGGTTATACCAACTTGCAGATACACTTAAAATTATCAGATAACCAATTGAACTACATCGCCATGGCCCTATCCAGAAGAAAATGGAATACCATTATCATTCTAGCCTCTATTTTTATGATCTCAGTACTGACTGTGGTCGATGATAATAGCCGTGTGAAACCGTTGCAAACGCAAGCGCTGTTCGATCAATCAGCACCATTATCGCAATTACAACTGGGTGAGTATTGGTTGCAGAAACGTCAATCAGGTTGGCAATGTAGCGAAGAGATACTCAATTGCCTCGAATGGGCTAATGCATGGGAGCTGGTGCATATATCCGCCCTCGTTGATAATCCTGAAACGGTAGGTGAGCCAATAGAGTTAGTGATCCAAATCGACGATATCGATACGGCCCAAGTCTGGGTGCTATTTAGCAGCCAAGGCTTACTAAAGTCTCCCGCCGGCAACTGGTATCAAATTCCTGCCAGCTTACGAGAACAACTCAGCCCCATCATTCGTGCGCAAGCTCATTAATACGATGAGTATAATCAATCATCGAGATCTCACAGCGTAAAACAAGAGAGCCTAAATGCCAGAATTACCTGAAGTTGAAGTCACTCGACAAGGTGTATCACCCTATTTAGTTGATAATGAAGTCACCGACTTAATTATTAGAAATGCATCACTTCGCTGGCCAGTGCCTGAGATTGCTAAACAGATTATTGGTCAAACTGTCCGTAATGTTCGCCGTCGGGCAAAGTACTTACTGATCGACACCGACGCTGGCACCACCATAGTCCACTTAGGTATGTCTGGTAGTTTACGCATACTGTCCGCTAACAGTCCGGTCGAAAAGCATGACCATATCGATTTGGTGCTCGCAAGCGGTAAAGTACTGCGCTATAACGACCCAAGGCGTTTTGGTTGCTGGTTATGGAGCGAACTACCAGAAGAGGCCCATCCGTTGTTATCGAAATTAGGGCCTGAGCCGCTTGAGTCAGGTTTTCATGCTAATTATTTAATCGCGGCGTTACAGAATAAGAAAAAAGCGATTAAGCTGTGTTTGATGGACAATCATATTGTAGTGGGTGTGGGTAACATTTATGCCAATGAAGCGTTATTTGCGGCGGGGATCCATCCACAAGCCGAGGCGGGTAAAGTGGATGCCGAACGGATAACGATTCTGGTCGCTGAAGTAAAACAAATTCTCGCCCGCGCCATTGAGCAAGGTGGCACCACGTTAAAAGACTTTACTAATGCCGATGGCAAACCAGGATATTTTGCGCAAAAGCTACATGTCTATGGGCGAGGGGGCAAAACCTGTACTCATTGTGGTCACTTGCTCAGTGAAGTGAAGCTGGGTCAACGCGCGACCGTGTTTTGCAGTATTTGCCAGCAGCGCTAATCACGGCACTCAATCTTGCTCTTTAACCGCCTGTTTAAGCTCTTTACCGAGTCGGGTGCGATAAAGGTATAAGCCAATCAATAGCGCCACGGCAAATAAACCCACGCTCAATTGCAAGTGATGTTCATCGCTAAGGCTAACCCCAGCCCCTGCAAAACTAAAAATGAACATTTGTGGCAGAAAGCCAATACCACTGCCGACAAAAAACTGCCATGGACTAACACAAGTGGTGCCTGCTAAGAGGTTGGTAATGTAATTACTGCCGAGTGGCAACAAGCGGAACATCAACGCTTTAAGCCAAGTTTTGTGGATGATCAACGCTTCAAGCCGTGCTAATTTTTGCTCGAAGCGACGTTTAATCTGCTCACGAAAAACAAAGCGGGAAAAATAGAATAAAATAATGCAGCCCATTAAGGCCGAGATAGTGGCAAAGATTGCACCATTTATACCACCGAGCGCATAACCAAAAGCAAATGCTAGTACTTGCCTAGGCCCGCCAATACAGGAGAACAGCGCTCCCATTAATACCAGCTCAGAGACGGCCGTCGAACCATGCTGTTCGACGTAATCAGTAACCCACTGACTATCACTTAAACGCTGAAAAAAACCTTGTTGCACTGCAACGCCGATTAAAATGGCGATAAATAACAGTCCAAGCAACCTCACGGCCAGTTTAATATTCACGGGGTATCGCAATACAACAGACGTCAGTCAAACCGCTAGAAACGGTATTCATAAGCACCAAATAACGTCGCGTCTGTTTCTTTGTCTTGCGTCTCAAATTCCGATTGAGATACCGTTCCACCTACGCTCATCATGCCCTGCCACATCGGCATGCGATAGCTAAGCTCTAGCATCAACAAATCCTCTTTGGGAGGCTGAGGAGCCCAATCGATATTCGCATTAGCACCATCTTTATTAAGTTGGGCGTAACGCAGTAAAGAGGTAAAGCCTTTGCTATTGGCGAATTGGCCAATTAGACCTAATACATACACGTTGGCGTCACTGTCATAAGTGCTACCCAGTGCACGGCCATAATAACGTGAACCACTTTTGTAAGTTGAATGCTCGTAAAAACAGTTAAATGCATTTTCATCTTCACCACAAAAAACCATGGTGTCGGTATATTCAAAAAACAACTTGTACTGTTGACCATCAAAGTTGAAACGCGTGTCTGCGCCAAACATAGAGCCACAATCGACGATATCCCAAGGCATGGAGCCCTTTGAATCTTCGCAAGTTCTTTCGTAGTAAAGGCCAAACGGGACGTTATACCAAGTATCACTAAAACGTATATCGTAGCCTGCTATTTGGTTACCATAATTGGTACAGCCGCCGGCTCCCTCATTACGGCAATCTTTTTGACCGGTAATGGATTTAAAGGCACTTTCAAAAGAACACTCTTCCCCATCACCACAGAACTGGGTTGTCCAAGACACACCAAGCTCTAGCTGACGAAACGGACGCACTGAGCCACGCAAGTTCCACATCAGCGTGTTGGGGACTGCACGCTCCTCTTCCATCCTGCTAACACCCGCAGTAAAGTTCCACGGCCCAATCCAAGATAACCAAGGTGTTTCAAATGCTTGAGCATTATTGCGACTCAACATCAGTGAAGGCATTGGTCTGGCGTTATTGGACTTGTGCAGTGAAGAGTCAAATCCAGGTCCCCACCATTGCTCAACCGCGCCAAGTGTCACCATCCAGTTACCCATGACCATCGCAAGATAGGAATCATCGAAACGTAGCGATTTATCATCGGCAGGATCGTAGTTAGCTGACGTGGAAACTTTATAAGCAAATCTATCGCCCAAGTACTCGTATGATGCAGTCGCCTCACCTTGTTCTCTATAATCAGAGCCAAAATGTTGGAATCTCGCGGCATCACTGGCAGCAGCAAACTTGATACGGGTATTGCCACGATTGCCGACGGCATTACGGTAGTTGAAGTTCACCCGAGAGAATGCGTCCACTAAGGCAGGCGAAAGTGTTGATGGCTCAATGTTAGCCAAATCATCACCGATACCCGACCACATTAACGGATAGGTATTGACGGGGACCGTAATCACACCTGCATCGGCCAATGCTTGAATATCGGCTCGTAAATAGATATCGGATGTATCCACCCAAGGGGCTGCGCTAATGATGGCAGAATAACAAACGGCAAATAGTGCCAACAGCCTAATATTGATCAATAAAACACGCTTTATCATGGTCGGAGTCTTAACCTTTTTCTTTATTCATTAGTGCATTAGCAACTTCAGCATGGACAAACTGGCTCACATCACCACCGTGATGAGCAACCTCTTTAACCAGAGTCGAAGAGATAAACGAGTTCTCCTCTGCTGGGGTTAAAAACACACTTTCTAGATCGGGGCTAAGACGGCGATTCATATTCGCCAATTGGAATTCATACTCAAAATCTGAAACAGCTCGCAAGCCTCGAACTAACACACTAGCTCGTTGCTCTTTGGCAAAATCCACCAGCAGCCCTGAAAAACCAACCACTTCCACATTATCTAAATGTGCTGTCACTATTTTTAATAGTTCCACTCGCTCACTCAGCGTAAAGCGCGGCTTTTTAGAGGGGTTAGCAGCAATGCCAATAACAACATGTTTAAATAATTTGGCAGCACGCTCAATAAGATCAGCATGACCATTAGTCACGGGATCAAATGTTCCTGGGTATATGGCTCGTTTATGCACAATTATCTACTCATGTTTAGTGTTAATTATACGCCGATTAAGGCTTAACTTTTCAGGGCACTATCCTACTCGTAATCCACTAGATTGTGAATGTGTAAGCTTAGATATTCCTTAAGTCCTGCATATTTCAAACTTAGCGTTGAAAGACAAGTAAATTTACTTCGCTTTAGGCCAGTTCAAACTTTCGGGCTGCGACCACAGTGCTAACTGCTTAGAAAATGCTTCACTATTAAAAGCAACACCGGATTGAGGAGGCATACTGAACTGGTAGGCTTTATTTTTATAGTTAAAGTACAAACTGTAGGCATGCAGATAGCCTCTATCTGATGCCGCACCACCATAGAGTTCGTCACCTAAAATTGGCACCCCAATACTGGCTAATGCCACTCTAAGCTGGTGAGTTTTACCGCTTAACGGTTTAAGTAAATAAAGGCGTAAACCGTCAGCTACCGATTGTGAAAAGAATTGAGTGATTGCAGGGTTAACCGTGGTGCGCAGTAATTTGTGCATGCTGCGGCGTGACTTGGCCATATCGCCAATGACCCAACCTTGTTTCTTTTTGGGCTTGCCTTGTGCCAGTGCCAAATAGTACTTTTGAATTTTGTGTTCACTGAATTGACGGGTAAATTCAGCTGCTGCAGCTGATGACTTGGCTAAAATGAGCAAGCCCGACGTCAATGTGTCTAATCGATGTACCGAATACAGTTTTATACCCAGATCTAGCTCAGCTTGAGCAACAACCCCAGCGGAACCATCTTGACTGTGGAAATGGACGTTGGCCGATTTATTGATAATAATAAAATCGGCTTCGTCAGCAATAACTTGATACATAAAGAGAAAACCCTACCAAACAGACAAAATGTTTTAACAACCAACAGGTATGGGTATCAAAAAGTAATTTGCACTTTAAGCCCCGGTTGGTTATCCATTAAGGCGATTTTAGCATTATGGCGCGACAGAATCGCCTTAACCATAGATAAACCTAAACCGGTACCTTTATGATGTCTGCTTGGATCTAAGCGGACTAAGCGCTCGAAGACTTTATCGCGTGAGCCTGCGGGGATCCCTGGGCCATTATCTTGAATTGAAATAACATTGCGGTTTTGCGAAATAATGATCGTTGCACCTTCACCTGAGTATTTAATCGCGTTGTCGACCAAATTAAATAATGCCTGGAAAAGTAAATACTTATCACCGCTAACGCTAAACTCTTCACCGGCCATTAATTTAAGCGACTGGCCATTATATTCGGCCATCACCTCTGCCATCTCAAATAGATCTCGGCAGATATGTTGCAAACTCAGTGACTGTAGTTCTAATGTTTGCTGGCCCTCTTCTATTCGAGTGAGCGACAGCATGGCGTCGAATGTCGCCAAACAGTGATCAAGTTCTTCAGTGATGATAGCGCAACCCTCAGCTAATTCCTCTTCAGGCTTTTCTGGCAACTGCTCTAAGCCGATACGCAAATGAGATAGCGGTGTACGCAGATCATGCGCAATATTGTCCGTCACGCCGCGCACCGCCGCGAGATTTTTTTCTAAAGTATCTAACACTCGGTTAAATTGTTGTGCCAGCATATCAAACTCATCTTGCCGCCAACTAACAGGTAATCGCGTCGAATATTGCCCTTGTTCCACCTGTTCACTCAGTCGATTATATTGCACTAATCTCCGCAAAATAGCCTTGGAAAACAGATAGCCAAGCGCTAACGTTAATACAACTGTTAACATTAACGCGGTAATCGCCGCATTGGTGAATTTGTCGATTAACGTCCCTAACTGATCCACTCGAGTCGCAACCAATACCGGGCCATAACGTGTCATCACCATGCCACCAGTAAGAATGTGCAATTTATCGGCTCCGCCCTTAAAAACGGGAAACTCACGTTTTTCGGGCAGCATAGGCATGTCTTTGGGGATCATGCTTAATGAGCCAATAAGATCGAAGGAGTTGCGCCATACGATTAAGGCGACTTTAGGGTCGGCACTGCGGACTTGCGTAGCAAAACTGTGCCTATCAAGCGTGAGTGCCATCTGTTGATAGCGGGTTTTCTCGGCATTGAGGTGTTGATCGAGTTGAAACTCTTGTTCATTAATCAACTGACGATACATCCCCAATAGCAAGGTGCCAATAATCACCGTCACCAATGCAGAGAAAATAATCGTAATGCGCCACGCACTACTTTGGTATGGCTTAATGCCCTTGGCGTAGGCGATAACCAGCCCCTCGGACGGTTTCAATCAACTCACCATGGCCTAACTCTTCAAACTTACGTCTAAGCTTAGCAATATGTACATCGATAACATTGGTACGTGGATCAAAGTGATAATCCCATACTGCTTCAAATAACAGTGTACGACTTATGACTTGATTCTCATGTTCCATAAGGTATTTTAGTAACTGAAACTCTTTAGGCTGTAGCAAGATCTCTTGCCCGTCCAATGTGACTTTTCGGGTCAGCAGCTCAATCGCCAATGGGCCAACATTTAAGCTGGTCACCATGGGTTGTGACTCACCGCGTTGCATCAACTTTTCGGCACGCACCAATAGCTCAGAAAACGCAAATGGCTTAGTCATATAATCATCGCCACCAGCGCGTAAACCTTTAACGCGTTCATCCACATGACTCAATGCCGATAAAATAAGTACTGGTGTTTGGCTGCCCGTCGCACGCAATGCTGCTAATAGCTTAAGCCCGTCAAGTTGGGGTAGCATGCGGTCTAAAATGATCAAGTCATACTTCATGCTGGTCGCTAGCAGTAATCCTTGGTGACCGTCGGTGGCCGTTTCAATATTGTGCCCCTGCTCAATAAATCCTTTTACAACGTATTCGATGGTAGTCGCATCGTCTTCAACCATGAGTATTTTCATGCTTTAATCCCATTTGAGCAGTGGTAGTAATTGCTTATTTTCCATATCGAAGGCTAACTTTCGTTTACCTTCGGCATCTAACATTTCTAACTCTATATAGCTTATTCCAAGGTCATTATCGACCTCTGCCTTGACCAAATGCCCCGTGCTGTCTTTACAAACAAGGGTTAACATTTCAGAAAATGTTAACCCACTTTGCTGCAGCATCATTATGCCAGCAAGTTCGTCCTTATCATCATTTTTTAAACGCCCAATATCACGCACTTTAAGGCTGCCATCAATTGCACGGTATTCATATTCAGTAATTGTTTTTGCTTGCGGATCGATCATCTTAAACTCGTAAATGAGTTCTCCATTATCAAGCTCTGCTTCAAATTCAGAGATCACCCCAGGGTGCAGTAGCTCTAGCTTTTGTATCATTTCTATCGGCGATGGGTAATCTCCCGTCGACATGAGCGGATACAGACCTTGGCCTGCCAATGCACTACCTGATACTAATAACAATCCCACCAGCCAACGAGCCATGGCTCCTCCAAAAAATAAAACGCTAAATCATACTAATAAACAATTATTGAGAAACCAGACGCATACTGTCGATCTCTATTTCAATGCCGTTCCATTCATCATCAACTTCACCAATCAATGTGACCTTGGTGTCGCTAGTGACTTCTATTTCACGCCACAATGCATTGTCTATCTCGACCTCTACCTCGCCGCTTTGATCGCGAAACAGGTATTTTTCATCACCTAAACTTTTGACTAGATAACCCGTCAACTCAATGGGTGTATCGTCTTTTGCTTTAGCTGCATCAGCAGCCGTTGTAGCATGACTTGCCACTCCAGGACCATTATAAGCAGCCACTGCAGGCAAGGTTAATACAGCAGAAAGAATAATTGAACCGGTTAACAATTTTGTCATCGGATAAACACCTCGTTTAGATTAGGAGTCATACTATGACAAAACACATAACACCAAGGTGACGTAAAGATTAAACTTTGATCATACGTTGGAGTTTATTGCTAAACCGTTTATTCGGTATTAGGTTCCAAAATATGGATCAATTCAGATTTTAGCGCCACCGTCGTTTCGCCGCCCTCTACAAGTTCCAGCTTTTGGGCTAAGTGTAATGGCACTTCGGCGTTAATTTTATGCTTTACGCCCACAACACTCGCCAGAATTCGTACCGTTTCGCCCATCACTAGCATCGAATCAATGGTAATATCGAGCTTATTAAAGCTACGGCACAAACGGCCTTTTTTAATCGAATTAAATCTAACGCCTTGATTGGGGATCACCCAGCGCACTTTTGCGCCAACATTTAGGCTCTCAAAGTAAGTGCTGGCGATAAGATGATCACCAAACTTAAGCCAAGTGATCTGCCGCTCTTCCTCCTGTGCAATAACATAGGCGTCAAAGATATTACGCAATCCCATCTGCTTTGCTACGGCTTCGTCGCGCGGCCGAGTCAGCACTTCTCGTGGATGGCCTTGCTGTAACATTTTTCCTTGGCTGATCAAAATCATGTTATCAGCCAATAGCAATGCCTCATTAAGATCATGAGTGACCATAATCACTGGGATCGCTAACTGCTCTTTCAAGCGAGCAAGCTCTAAATACAAGCGCTCACGAGTTTCTCTATCCACAGCAGAAAAGGGTTCATCAAGCAGCAAGACTGAGGGCTCACGTGCTAATGCACGCGCCAATGCCACCCGTTGTCGCTGACCGCCAGAAAGGTGCGCTGGCAGTCTGTCGGGTAACCCATGTAGATTAACCCGCTCTAACCAATCTTTAGCCCGCGTCGCACGTTCAGATTTGGGAATATGGTCTAATGCCGCGATCACATTTTCTAACGCGGTTAAATTGGGAAACAAACCAAAGTGCTGCGGCACATAGCCTAAATGCCGTTGTTGTGGACTCAGCTGTATCGACTTTTTATCGCAATACCAGCTGGTTTGTCCATAACGGATCTCGCCAGACTGCGGTTTATTTAAGCCAGCTATCATCCGCAACAGCGTTGACTTACCGCCACCCGACGGTCCAACCACCGCCAGCACTTCACCCGCTTTACAGGTAAATTCCGCATCAATAGTGATATGTTCGGTTTGTTTAATTCGACAAAATAGATCAGCGACGACTTGAGACATGCTTACCTCCGACTCGTCGTGACAAACTGGTGGTCAGTGCCAATACCGTAATCGCAAATAGTAATAGCACCAATGACATATTCCCCGCACTGGCAAAATCAAACGCCTGTACGCTGTCATAAATAGAGATGGCAATGGTTTTAGTTTCACCCGCAATATTACCGCCCATCATTAACACGACACCGAATTCCCCTAATACATGGGAAAAACACAGCACCATTGCCGTTAATACGCCCGGCCACACCATAGGTAACTCAATTTTAAATAGCGCTTTAGTGCGGCTCATACCACAGCAAGCAGCGGCATCACGCACATCTTCGGGTACGGCTTCAAAAGCACGTTGAATAGGCTGAATAGCAAACGGGATATTGATAAAAATAGAAGCGACTACCAGCCCTGAAAAATGAAACACTAATTGATGTCCGAGCAGCTGCTCTAGCATCTGTCCTAGCCAGGACTCACTGCCCAAACCGACCAATAGATAATAACCAATCACTGTCGGTGGTAACACTAACGGCACCATAACCAAAGCCTCGACCCAAGACTTACCGCGAAATTGACGATAAGCCAAGAAACGTCCGGCTAAAATAGCCATTGGCACCAATATTACGACGGTGACAGTACTGAGTTTAATTGATAGCCAAAGTGCTTCCCAATCCATTAGTTAACCGCTTTGCCAAAACCATACTCAGCAAAGATATGCTGCGCTTTGTCGGTTTGAATATAGTGATAGAATTCGTTCGCTGTTTGGCCCGCTTTTAGGGTCAATACCATGCGTTGTTTCAGTGGGCTATATAAAGATTGAGGGATAACCACATAATTTGCTCGGCTCTTAAAGCGCTCTGCTGACGCCAGCGATAATGCGATTAAGCCACCTTGAGTTGAGCCACTTAACGCAAACTGTGCCGCTTGCGATACGTTCTCACCAAAAATAAGTTGTGGTTGAATCTTTTGCCATAAACCTAAGTTTTGCAACGCTTCTTTGGCTCGTTCGCCATAAGGTGCATGGTCGGGATTGGCAATAGCAAAACGCTTAAGTGCTTGAGTGTCCATGAGCTGCTTAAGTCCATCGAGATTTTCATCTAAGACCAACGGTGAGGTTTTAGGGGCTGCAAGCGCAAGCTTGCCTACCGCATAAACGATCCCTTTGCCTTGAGTTTGGCCGGCACTCGCAAGTTGATTGGTGTAGCGCTCGTCAGCCGAAAGAAAAATTTCAAACGGTGCTCCATGCTTTATCTGGGCAACAAAATTACCCGACGAACCATAGGTGATCCGTACTTTTCCACCCGTATCTTGATTAAACTGCTTCGCCACATCATCTAAGGCAAACTTGATACTCGATGCTGCCGCTATTGCCGGCACATCCTCAGTCGCAACCGCCGCTTTGCTTAGTAGCAACAATGGCATTAGCACCGACAGCAAGACCACGCTAAGCTTCATCAAGTAACTCCCTAATACACCTAATTTAAAATACGATTACTTTTTATTCCACACATTCGCCGCTTGCTCATCGGAATCACGCGCTTCAACCCAGCTTGCGCCTTCTTCACCCGCTTCAAGTTTCCAAAATGGGGCTTTGGTCTTTAAAAAATCGATTAAAAACTCACACGCGGCAAAGGCTGCTTTTCGATGTGCGCTGGTAACACCAATAAAGACAATCTGCTCACCTAAAGCCATTCGACCAACACGATGAATAATCGTAACGTGGTTGAGTGCCCAACGCTCACGCGCCTCAGCTTCTATTTGATTCAATACCGCTTCGGTCATGCCGGGGTAATGCTCAAGTGTAAGATCAGTAACGGCACTGCCATCATTGAAGTCACGTACTTTACCCACAAAAGTGACCACAGCGCCATCACCATTTTCTTGGCTAATTAACTGATACTCTTCTGGAACACTAAAATCTGCAGTTTGTACGCGGATCATCTTAGCCTCCAGTCACTGGTGGGAAAAAGGCAACTTCATCGCCATCTTCAATAGCGCTATCCCACTGGCTAATGGTTTGATTAACCGCCACCAATAGCTTGTCTGACGCCATAATCTTGGCCCATTTATCATCTGTGGCGGCTAATGTTGCTCGCAAGCCTTCAGCTGTTTGGGTATTTTCGGCCGCTTCAACTTTGATGCTTGCGGTGCCAAGTAGCTCTCTTACTTGCGCAAAAAACAGTACGTTTATCATCTCTTTCTATACCTTAAAGTGACCAGATTTACCGCCACGCTTCTCAAGTAAACGTACTTGAGAAATCACCATATCTTTTTGTACCGCTTTACACATATCGTAAATCGTCAGTGCTGCAGTTGATGCCGCGGTTAACGCTTCCATTTCAACACCCGTTTTACCCGAAAGCTTACACAAGCTGCGGATCCAAACACGGTTATGCTCAGGTTGCGCTTCAAGCTCAACCTCAACTTTCGTCAGCATCAAAGGATGACACAGTGGGATCAAATCAGATGTTTTCTTTGCCGCTTGAATACCAGCAATACGCGCCGTGGCAAATACATCACCTTTGTGATGGCTGCCTTTCATGATCATGTCGAGCGTTTCGCTCGCCATCTCGATATAAGCTTCTGCTCTAGCTTCACGTTCAGTGACTGACTTATCAGTAACATCAACCATGTGTGCGTTACCGTCTGCATTGATATGGGTAAAAGCATTTGTCATTAGGGTTAAACCTTCTTAATCAACATATTTATCAAAACACCTTATAGATAGCCTGTTAATGCAATATATTGCGTTAACACAGGGCGTTATCTACAAGTTAGTTTGTTATTTTCTTAACGTGCATCACAAAATTACAAGGGCGATGCGTAGCGTCCAACTGCTCTTTCAGCACTTTATTCCAACCGGTTTTACATGCTCCGGTTGAACCAGGAAGACAAAATATAACGGTTTTATTAGCAATGCCACCGAGTGCGCGAGACTGCACGGTTGAAGTGCCGAGCTCGGTATAGGTGATATGACGAAATAGCTCACCAAAACCTTCGATATCGCGATCAAAAAGTGGCTTGACGGCATCAGGTGTGTTGTCTCTTTCAGTAAAACCGGTGCCGCCAGTGGTGATAATCACTTGGACGTTATCTGAGGCAATCCACTGCGAGACTACGGCACGGATCTGATATTTATCATCTTTAATTATCTGGCGATCGGCCAAGTTATGCCCAGCTTCAAGCAGTGCACTTTCTAAAAACTGACCAGAGGTGTCGTTGTCGATATTACGGCTGTCTGACAAGGTTAATACAGCAATATTGAGTGGCAAAAATTGGCTCTGAGTACAATGTCCCATAACGGTCTCTTTAATTTAACTAAATAGCAGTCAATGCGGCGATTATAGCGGGGATCTGACGCAATAAATTTGCGTCAGATCTAAATTTAGCCACCAATAGAAGCGAGATGCTGCGTCACGCCGGTGATGCCGTCGTGCAGAAAATGCGTCTCTTTTTTCTGTGCGAGCTGTCCATGTAAACGCTCAATAAGCTCAGCTTGTTGATCTTGTGTTTGCAGCAAATCACGTAAGTCGACCCCATTTTCAGTGAACAAACACAGGTGTAACTTACCTTTGGCTGAAACACGTAAGCGATTACAGCTGGCACAAAAGTTTTTAGCATAAGGCATGATAAGCCCGATACGACCTTGGTAGTCTTGATGGCTAAAGTTTTGTGCTGGACCATCATCCGCCGAGGGAGTATCAAACTGCCAGCCCTCTTGTTGCAGCTGCGTTTTGATATCGGCGCCGGCTAAATGATGCGCTTTAAAGTAGTCGTGGCCTAAACCTGTTTCCATTAGCTCAATAAAGCGCAAATCAATGGGCGTACTTTTAATCCAATGCAGAAAGCGTGGCAAGTCCTTATCATTGAGACCCTTAAGCAATACAGCGTTGATTTTTACCCGCTCAAAGCCCGCTTCTAGCGCTGCATCGACACCGCGCATCACTTCATCAAACTTATTCTCACCGGTAATTTGATAAAACATTTTCGGGTCGAGACTGTCGACAGAGATATTAATGCGTCTGAGCCCAGCGTCATACCACTCTTGGGCATGCTTAGCTAAGCGATAACCATTGGTTGTGGTGGCGATAGTTTTGATTTTTTCGTTATCTTTAACAATCCGAATAATATCGGTGAAATCTTTACGCAAGGAGGGCTCACCACCGGTGATCCGAACTTTTTGCGTGCCGACTTCAGAGAAGGCAGAAACTAAATGTTCTATCTCATTGAGATCGAGAAACTTGGGTTTACCGTCGGGACGATAACCATCAGGGAGGCAATAAGTGCATTTAAAGTTACATACGTCAGTCACTGACATACGCAGATAATGAAACCGTCGACCAAAATTGTCTTGTAGTTGGGACATGATCACCTTTCCAAGTAAGGGGAGGTGAGATCATTTCTTTTCTCACCCCGGTGGCGTTATTGCCACGGCTAAAAACCCGTATCTGTCTCGACGTAGGATTAGAAGCTCGGAGAACCGTCAAACTTGATTATAGGCGTTTTTTGGCGACAAACCATAGCTTCATCGTCACTATTAGCATTAAAAAGCAGCACCTGTGGAATATGTGTGACCGCCATCACCCAAAAAAGTGCTTAAAATAGCTGCACTAGAACAGTTTAAACTCTGTGCCGTAGCCCTATTTTGAGGTAAAGTGAAGTTAAAGATTAAAACACCCGTTTATAGTGCGTGAGCTTTTTGCCACTGTAATCATCGGGGGAAATAAAGGAAGATGAACTGATGGAACGCGAATCAATGGAGTTCGATGTTGTAATCGTGGGTGCCGGGCCCTCAGGATTAGCAGCAGCTTGTCGTTTAATGCAGATATCCAAAGACAGTGGTCAAGAACTCACGGTCTGTGTAGTAGAGAAAGGTTCTGAAGTCGGAGCCCACATTCTCTCTGGAGCCGTTTTTGAACCCAAAGTATTGGGTGAGCTTTTTAATGACTGGAAAGAGTCTGGCGCACCGCTGCACACTGCGGTAACTCACGACGAGATCCACATGCTGAGTTCAGCAACCGACGCCCGCCTTATGCCGAATGCTTTGGTTCCAAAGACCATGCACAATGAAGGCAATTACATCATCAGTGTTGGCAATCTATGCCGCTGGTTAGCCGAGCGTGCTGAAGAGCTTGGTGTTGAGGTATTCCCAGGTTTCCCTGCAAGCGAACTGCTTTTTAATGCTGATGGCAGCGTTAAAGGGATCCAGGTAGGTGACATGGGTGTTGGCGAAGATGGTCAGCCAAAAGGTAGCTATGAGCCTGGCATGGAACTTCACGCTAAATACACCGTATTTGGAGAAGGTTGCCGTGGCCATTTAGGCAAACAGCTTATTGAAAAATACCAACTTGATAATGGTAAAACCCCACAACATTATGGCCTTGGCTTTAAAGAGATCTGGACCGTTCCCAGCGAACAACATGAGCTCGGCAAAGTGGTGCATACTGGTGGTTGGCCTTTAACTGAAGGCGCGTCGGGTGGTGGCTTTATGTATCATCTCGAAAACAACCAAATTGCCGTTGGTTTGATTGTTGATCTCAACTATAAAAATCCACATTTAAGTCCATTTGATGAATTCCAACGTTATAAGACTCACCCAGTCATTGCTAAAACGCTCACTGGCGGCGAACGTGTCTCTTATGGTGCTCGTGCTATTACCAAAGGTGGCTTGAACTCTTTACCAAAACTGACCTTCCCTGGTGGAATGATCATTGGCTGTGATGCGGGTACCTTAAATTTTGCCAAAATCAAAGGTACACATACCGCAATGAAGAGCGGAATGTTAGCTGCAGAAACACTGGCACAAGCGATGCTAGCCGGAGTTGATGGAGGCAAAGATCTCAATTGCCTCCAAGACCGATTTGATGAGAGCTGGCTAAAAGAGGAACTTTATTGTTCACGTAATTTTGGCCCTGCAATGCATAAGTTTGGGACATACCTTGGCGGTGCATTTAACTTTGTTGACCAAAATTGGTTTGGCGGTAAGTTTCCGGTCACCCTTAGAGATGAAAAACCTGATTACGCCCAGATGGCGGAATCAAGTGCCTACAGCAAAATCGATTACCCTAAGCCAGACGGAAAACTTAGCTTTGATAAGCTGTCGTCGGTTTATTTGTCGAATACTTTCCATGAGGAAGATCAGCTGTGTCATCTTCGTTTAAAGGATGTGCGGATCCCAATCGATTTCAACTTGGTTAAATTTGATGAACCCGCACAGCGATATTGCCCAGCAGGGGTATATGAAGTTGTTGAAGAGGCAGGCGAAAATAAGTTTGTGATTAACAGCCAAAACTGTATTCACTGTAAGACTTGCGATATCAAAGATCCAAGCCAAAATATCACTTGGGTAACGCCTGAAGGCGGTGGCGGTCCTAACTATCCAAACATGTAAACGCCATTGAAATTCAATTCATAAAATGCAACTTCTTAATGAATTGATATCAGTGCAGATTACAATATTAAAACTAAATGCACACCACAAGGTGTGCATTTTTAGTTGCACCAATAACAAAAAATAGACATAATCCTCCGCGCTAATATAAGAGTACAGATTTCAGACTGAAATTCAGATACCTGCCTTTATTCCTACACGTTACAAAACAGATCCCTCTTCACAAAGCTCAGCCTAAAAATAGGTTTTGCGTCCACTGTGCCGAGTCTGTTATCAATCCACTACTTTCGGCCATCAATATTGGCTGTATTAGGCAATCGAATTTTTATGAAATTGAATATGCTCACCATTAAACAGAAAATTCTGCTTACTGTGACCCTAACAGTATTACTCTCCACAGCCCTTGTCGGCATGCTTAGCCAACAAAGCGCTAAACAAGTGGTAGAACAAAGAATGTTGACCTCGGAGATGCCCAATATGTTGGCGCAGATCCGCAATAAGCTCGAACTCAACATTTCGACATTAATGAATGCCGCTCAGCAACTCGCCAACAATAAAATGTTACTCCAATGGCTAGAAGAGGATCGCCCCGCAGCCGGTGAACCTTTGCTGGTGAGCCAGTTAAACGAGATCTCCCGCCAATATGATTTAGCCCAAGCCTCTTTTGCGGATAAAGAAAGCGCGGCTTACTATACTCAAGATGGTTTTCTGCGAGAGCTAAACCCGGCTCAAGATGCTTGGTTCTTCGATTACAAGAACAGCGGCCAAGAGTCCATGCTCAATGTATTCACTGAAGACAATGGCGATGTGAAGCTATTTATTAACTACCAACAACCCAATGGTCGAGGCTTAGTCGGTTTAGGAAAATCTCTCGATGATATGGTGCAGTTATTACGCTCATTTAAAATTGAACAATCAGGATTTGTCTATTTGGTCGACAGCAAGGGACAAGTAAAATTACACCCAGACACGGCACAAATAGGTAACGCGGATTTAAACAATCTATATAGTGGCACCGACACTTCAAGCCTAATGCGCCGTACTGATTTCAACCTATTGAAAACAGATATCGATGGCGAAGCCATGCTCATTGCTAGCAGCTATATTCCGTCAATGGATTGGTACTTAATTGCGCAAGTACCTGAAAGCGAAATTTTTTCACTGCTCGAAGAGTCAGCCTATAAAATTCTTATCTGGACCGCGGTAATTGCAGCATTATTTATTGCGTTATCAAGCTTAGTCGCCAGTTCTGTTAGCCGCCCCATCGCCAGAGTTGCTGACATGCTGCGCGATATTGGTGAAGGTGAAGGTGATCTGCGTCAACGACTGCCGGTTGAAGGAGAAGACGAATTAGCCCAGCTAGCCAAGGGGTTTAATAGCTTTATCAGCAAAATTCAAGCCTCGATGATTGAAGTGGCAGAAACCAGTAAGCAACTCGGTTGCTCTGCCATCGATGTATCTCACCAGGCACAGCGCACTTTAGAAGATAGCCAGCTGCAAAAAGACCAAACCATTATGGTCGTTGCCGCGATTAATGAAATGGGCGCTACGGTTAATGAAATTGCCAGTAATGCCGCGCAAGCTGCAGATACAGCAAAAGCCGCAGATACGGATTCAACTAACGGTCAAGTCGTTGTGACTCGAGCACGCGAAACCATTAGCCAACTGTCCAATGATGTCGAACAAGTCGGTGAGGTCATTGAGTCACTAGCAACTCACACTCAATCTATCGAAAGTATTCTCGATGTGATTCGAGCGGTGTCTGAGCAAACAAACTTGTTAGCGCTAAATGCTGCAATTGAAGCCGCCAGAGCAGGTGAAGCGGGTCGGGGGTTTGCAGTGGTTGCCGACGAAGTGCGTAATCTAGCATCACGTACAGCCACTTCAACCAATGAAGTACAGGTGATGATTGATAAACTGCAAGCCGAAGCAAGTCGCGCGGTAGAAGCGATGGAACAAAGCCGCTCTCGATCTATTGAGGGAGTTAATGCTGTGGACGAAGCGAGTCAATCACTGACCGGCATTAGTGAGCGCATTGGTTCAATCAGTGACATGAATATACAAGTTGCAGCCGCCACTGAAGAGCAATCAACAGTCGTTGAAGATATTAATCGTAACGTGAGTGATATTAACGACATTACCCAGCGCACTGCAGATACTGCTGAAGATGCTGCTAAAGCCAGCCAATCACTCAGCCAGCTTGCGCATCGACTCGATTCATTAGTGGCTAACTTTAAGGTTTAACCTGAGTAATAACATTGCCTATCGAGGTCACTCGGTAGGCAACTCAAACAGCTAAATTTATGTACGTGGTTTGATAAATTTGATCGACATAGGGTATTTATAACTTTCGCCTTCACTGGCTTTCATCGCTGCAATAATCGTAAAAACAATATCAACGATCGCAATAATACCGAGTAGAATGAACCCTACACCAACCAACATCAATACGGCACTGATCATGGCATAGATCGCCATGCTGATCTTAAAGTTCAAACAGTTACGCCCACAACTATCAACAAACGGCAGCTCATCTCGCTTCATCAACCAGACAATTAATGGTCCTAAAATACTGCCAAACGGGATCAAATAGCCTGAAAAACTAGCCAAATGTACCACTATCCCCATGTTTTTCTCATCTTGAGTCACAATTCCACTCCTTGAAATATTAATATAATCAACAAACTATGCTTGTTGTACGCCATATAAACGCATTTGCCAATCTTCAATGGCATTATTCGCCATTCGACGCTGTAAACTTCCAACCCAAGATGCCGCAAGTCCAGGACAATTCGCTAAACGTTGATATTGCACGGCATCAAAATCGGGCAAGAAATAGATATGCATCGCTTCTGCGATGCTAATATCAGAACACCTTTCAATAAGCGTAATAGTGTCAGCCTCATCAATTGTGCCGCTCTTCAGTACTCGATAAAACCAGCCACAACGGCCGCTCTGTTGCATTGCTAGCGCAAAATCATTGTGACCGAACTGCAGATTGAGTTTAAAACATGGCGACCTAGGCTGTGTCACTTGTAACAGCACCTCGCCTATTTGGACAATATCGCCAATATTGACTTGGGTTTCATCCAGCCCGACAGTACTAATATTCTCGCCCATCGCAGGAGCATCTTTAAAGCCGGTGATCATATCCCAGCGGCGATATTGACCGTAATGCTCTCGAGGGAAATGGTGCAATACTCTGTCGAGCCCGCCGTGATGCTTGGGATCTGCTTGGCTATCGCCTTCAACCGTTCCTTCAGCAACAAGTAGCTGCTTACAATCGTGTTTTTGATCAATGCCACTTTGCACGGCGCCAAATTTTGTCTGGTCATTGCCGCGATATAAACCTGAAATTTGCTTAATGAGTATTTGCGCTGTCATCAAAAAATGCTCTTAATTATCATGCTTTATCCTATCACTCGTTATTGTGATAGCGATACCCTAGCTGCATCAACAATAATGAATATTATCCAGACGAGTTCAAAATAAAGTCTTGTTACCAGTATATTCTAGGACTGCTAGATCTTGATTAACTAGATAACCGTCCTCGGCATCAGACAAGGTCAACTCACACAAAATAAGAAGCTCTACTAGCGGGTTAATAGGACAATACCACTTTATTTCTGCCCTGTCCTTTTGCTTGGTACAGCGCAACATCAACACGGTTAATCAACTCTTCAGGCTTTTCTGAAGCGCGATGTTCTGCAACGCCAGCGCTCACTGTTACCCGTATTTCATTGCCATTAACTCGAATAACGCGAGCTTCTATAGAAGCTCTAATTCGCTCAGCAATATCGTGGCTACGACTCAAATCGATATTCGGCAGTAGAATTAAGAACTCTTCCCCGCCCCAGCGGCACAGCAAGTCTTCATCCCGAAGTTGAGATTTAACCATGTTACTGACGGTCTGAATCACCAAATCGCCCATGTTGTGGCCATAGAGATCATTAATGCGTTTGAAATAGTCGATATCAAAAATCAACACCGACATTGGAGTGCTATCCAGCACCGAACGAGCCAGAGATTTAGCAAAGTACTCTTCAAAAGCTTGACGATTGGCTGCACCTGTCAGCTTATCAGTCGACGCCATCAACTCTAGTTTTCGTTGATATTTACCCAAGGTCATGTTGGCTATTATCAAAATGGCCAACGTCACAAAGATACTCAACCCTAAGTTAGCCCAGAAGGTGGTAAGCAGCTTCTGTTTGCCTAAGCTTTCATCTTGTTCCACCAATAAGTACCACTTAAAATCTGCGACTAAACGGCTGTTTAGAAAAATGGTTCTACCATCTCGTTCATATGATAAAGCAGCGCTAGGACTGGTTAAAATGCGGGTGGCAAGCATCTCTAGCCCTGGGGTAGTTTGTAAAGTATCGCCGCCAGAGAAACCTTCGCTATGCAAAGTGATGTTGCCTTGCCTATCGGTAAAATAGACACTGCGGTTATATCGAGTTTGATAGAGCTCAACCATTTTTTTTACACTTTCGACTGCCAAGCCGACACCAGTAACTCCAATGAAATTGCCGTCAAAGTCGAACACCTTATAATTAACGTAAATAACGGTTCGATTACGGTTAGCCGTATCTTGATCGATATTCACTTCATAATGTTCTGACTTAGGCAGCGAGCGCACCCTGAAATACCAAGCATCATTTGGATCAAGATCATCGATCTGTTTTAAAACACCGCTCGAATGGTAGTAATTACGGCTAGCTTCAGAAACAAAAAAGCTAGTGACAGTACCGTACTTCTCTTGGATCTCTTTAAGATAGCGTACGACCTTATCTGGCGATTTCTCTTGATCTAGAGTCCAATCACGTACAAAGGTATCTTGCGCCATTAGCGATGAAATAAAGATAGGTTTGAGTAGATCCTGTTGTATTTCTGAATAAATATTATCACTGGTTAACGGTAAAGTATTTTCTTCGATTTGCTGACTTAATGAATCATGTGCCACTTGATAACTGATACCGCTGGTGACCACAAAAGCTGCTAGTAACAAAACCGTTAGGGTCCAGATAAACCGTTTTTTATCGTTCCACACTTTATGACCCATATACGATGCTCACTTCACGCGATTAAATTGAACCCACTCAAACAAGCCTAACTTGTTAACTAAGTGTTAATATTAACTGAAAATCGCTTGGCTCGCATTGATTATTAGTATTGATAAGAGGGGGGTTATTGTAGAAAAATGGCCCTGTAGGAGAACAGGGCAAAAAGCAGTTTAAAAAGAGGTTAATAAACTAAGGAAAACGTCAATCCATAGCTAAAGCTACTTGATAATAGTGACATTAAGATGACGATTTAGATTGAGCTCCTGCACTTAAATACTCTTTTAAGCCTTTCCCTGGGATTGAACTCTCACAGGCCACTGCGTAGCTAGACCAGGTCGAAGCCTCTTGCATCGACTCAACCATGGTTAATTTGTTAACCAGACCGTTAATAAGGCCTGCAGCATAAGCATCTCCCGCGCCTGTGGTATCAACCACCACACTCGGCACTGCCGCCACATCAACGGGTTCGGATCCACTGTAGAGCGTGGCGCCATTTTCACCATCAGTCACAATAAAATATTGCAAACTTTCGCCCGCTATCGACTTGGCAAACTCCCATGGCTGCTGTCCGCAACGCCCATGCATATCACTTAAGGAGGTTAATAAAATATGGCAAGGTCGAGCTCGCTCATCTTTAGCCAATTGGGCTATCACCCAACAATGCTTAATCGCCGTTTTCGCCCAGCTAGCAGCACCTTCAGATGATGAATTAATATAAAAAGCGTCAATCGTCCCCCATTGAGGCGGAATGGGTAACTCAAATGTCGGTCGCTCGGGACGAATGATGGTTCGCTCACCATCAGGCGTCATCATCAATAGCATTTCGTTAGTAGGACCCGCTCGACGCTGCACTAAGCTGCAATTAATCCCCTGAGTACTCGCTTCTGCTAACAACCAGTCACCGACGTCATCACGCCCGACTTCAGTCACTAACGTCACTTGATGTCCAGCCCAAACTAAGCCGATCCCCGTATTAGCACCACCGCCACCAAGCCTCTGGCCGCCATCTTGATAATGAAATCGACCTCCTGTTTTCAGCGGTTTATTGAGGTTAAAGATACGATCACAGTTTAAGTTTGCGACAAGTAAAATACTGGCCATGACAACCTGATAAATAGAGTGCGATACATTGATAGTAAGAGATTTGTATTCGTGCGCCAAGCCCAATGCGTAAGTCATTAGCTTTTATCTTGAGAAACGGTTCAATTTTCACATTCCCAAGAATGCTCTGGAGTGATGTTGGGCGTTTTATAGTCGTTTCATGTAAGACATCTCTCAAGCAGGTGTGAGACTTGACGACATTTTTAACTAAATATGCATTTGCCGTCAGCATTAAGCTTCAGAAAAACCTCGTAATAATGAATTATAAATCTTTTCTGTTATTCCGCCCATTTTGACTATACTTAAAACACTTACACAGTCACGGCTTGACTGCGTATATCATGGCCACATCCCAACGGAATAGGATAGTTGAATGGACTCAATTATTAGTATGGATGAACTCACGGAGTTCCAGGAGTCGCTCGAGACTCGTCTCAAACGTTATAAAGCGTGTCTTTATGAGTTTGATAAAATGCGATATACCGATACGTATATCGTACAAATTAGGGAAGATATCGTTCGTTTAGAGCACCTAATTTCGCTGCAGACATAAGAAATTTTTCAGGGTAAACAAACAAAGCGGTAAATACTCTCAAGTAGTTACCGCATTTGCTGTGGAGGAGTTTAGTGGACCTAATTAAATCAATTTATAATATTAGCTTAGCCAATATTAACTGATTACATATCACTCTCTTTTAGTGGTTTACGCAGTTGAGCTCGGACATTGTCCATCCCAGAGTAAAACTCTTTCATCATCAACAACCCCATCATTTTACCGTTATCAGTAACAATCAAATTATCACGATCCATCGGGTCATTTTTGATAGCACCAATAGCCTTCATCGAGGTCATCTCTTTAAATAAGGCGGTATCTAGGTTGACACCAAATGTCTCACGGAAGTACTTACGTGATAAACGCCCTGAGAACATCCCTAGCAGGAATCGATACTGCATCACCTCTTTACGACCGTAGTTTTTTTGCTGCTCAACACCCATATGGCCACTTCCAATTCGCTGTTGATACTTCTTCAACGAGAAGGTGTTCACGTAGAGCGTGTCATCTAAGAAACTGAATGAGCCTGAACCTACGCCTAAATACTCGTCGTAGTCGATAACGTATTCATCAAAACCTTCATTATCTGTTTTGCCAAATGCCCAAGCTGAAAGCTGATTGTATTGGCCATTCAGGCTATTCAAAATCTGACGATATTGGCGCACCATGTCACCTTGAGGCGCGGCCAACTTACCTTTAACACTCTTACGTGTTTGATGCGTGATCATCAGCGGGTAAGTGGTGATTTGACGTGGGTCTAACTTTGCCGCCATATCTAAGTCATTTTGGATCACTTCATCTGTTTGACCACGAAAGCCAAAAATAAGATCGACGTTAATGATCGGAAACAGCTCTTTAGCTGCCATGATTTTATCGAATGTCTGCTGACCAGTACCAAACTTATCGATCCGATCAGTCATGGTTAAAATGTCATCGTTAAAACTCTGCACCCCGATAGACATACGATCAACTAAGCCCTCAAGCTGCTTAAAGCCTGGACGGTCTAAGTGTTGTGGATCTGACTCACATGACACTTCTTTAATACTTGGGAACAGTTTTTTCGCATGCTCGATGGTTCGGGCAAGTTCATCTTCTAAAACAGTGGTGGTACCACCGCCGATATACATAGACTCGAAGTCATAACCGAGGTTTTTGACCATATCCATCTCTTTTCGCAAAGAGATAAAGTAGCTACGAGCCTTATCTTCATTGAACAGAAAACGATGGAAAGTACAATATGAGCACAAGGTATGACAGAAAGGCACATGCGCATAAAGCATGTATTTCTTACCTTCAATTGGGTTTGGCATCATCTCGGCAGAAACCGTATCGAGCCTTAAATTGCGATCGACATAGAACTGCATCACCTTTTCCATGCTACTAATCATCCAATCTGGCGTGGTGATATTAGCTTTATAAGGTTGAGCGCTATCGGGCAAAATAATTGAAGACATAAAAATTCCTATCAAAGATGGCTGTTCAAAAATAAAGAGAGATGTACCGAATTGAACTAGCGGAGAGCAAAATTAACACTTTAAATCACAGTAAAACGTGATTTGGTTATAACTTAGCGTTTCCTATCAAGGAAATGTAGAGCATTTTGTTAAGTAAGTCATGTTTTAGCAAAGGCGCATAAATCGACCAACTCGTCATTTGTCCGTTTAAAACAAAAACACCTCAGTGAATAAATCAACTGAGGTGTTTGCCGTTCAAGCCTTAGATACTAAAGAATTTACTCTTTGTATTTAAGCGTTCCATTCTCTTTGATCTCATCGAACCAAAGATTGTGGTGCTGGCTTGCCCAAGTTTCATCACAGTAACCTGAAACCATACATTCCATACCACCTTCAGACATAACCGTAGCCATAAAGATATGGACGATTGAGAAAGCAGTAATGATGATAGCGCTGATAGAGTGAAGTACCAATGCAATCAAGCTCAATGTGCGGCTAGGCTCGAACAAGTTCGGGAATAGTAGCAACATACCTGAAGCAGAGATCACCAGACCAAATAAAGCAAAGGCCCAGAACCACAACTTCTCACCGGCGTTAGCGAAACCAGCATCTGGATGCTTGCCTTTAAATGGACCGAAGTTGATGTAACCACCAACAACCATCATCCATTTTACGTCATACATCTTTGGTAGCTGGTTTTTAGCCCAAAGCCCTGTCATTAATGCCCAACCAATCATGAACGGGATCGCCATGAAGTCGTGCACTTGCTTTGCAGCATAGACAAGGTTTGACCATAGACCTTCACCGATATAAGGCTGGAAGAAGAATCGTCCGGCCAATAGTGTTAGACCCGTCAAAATCAATAGCAGACACGGAATAGCACCTAACCAGTGAATAGACACGTCAAACTTAGACCAGCGATAGACCAACTTACCCGAGAAACCACCGTGCAGCTTGGAGATGCCATTCACTTTGATAAACAGGATAAAGATAATGATCATACCAAATAGCGCGGCCATTAACGCCGGCGCTAATAGGTCACTACGCAGCTCAAGTACACGTAAATCATACGTGTTGATTGGCTGAGCATGGAATTCACTTAACGATGTTGTACGACCTTCTGCACCCGCTTTAAGCTGTGACCAAATTTGGCCATTATCCACTTTAGCATCATCAGCATGATCTGCACTGTCATGAGCAAAAGCTGTCACACTGAATAACAGTGCAATAGCGATACCTATGTGTTTAAACCATTTGTTCATAATACGTCCTCTGTTACTGCTTGCTGGCCCAACTAAACAGGCCAACAAGTAGTATGTTGGAAGATGTTCAACCTAAGTTGATCAACCCCAAATTGCGTTTTTAGAACCACGGTATGCAACACGTTCACGGAAGATAGAAGAAATAACTCCAGCATCCCCCGCTAGTAGCGATTTAGTTGCACACAGTTCGGCACACATAGGTAGCTTACCTTCAGCGATACGGTTAGAACCATATTTCTGACGTTCTGCGTCAGAATGGTTCTCTTCAGGACCACCAGCACAGAAAGTACACTTGTCCATCTTACCGCGAGCACCAAAAGCGCCGCCTTGAGGGAACTGAGGAGCACCAAATGGGCAAGCGTACAAGCAGTAACCACAACCGATACAAGTATCTTTGTCGTGCAGTACGATGCCATCTTCAGTCTTGTAGAAACAGTTTGCAGGGCAAACAGCCATACAAGGTGCATCACTACAGTGCATACAAGCGACAGAAATTGACGCTTCGCCCTTCACACCATCATTGATTGTCACTACGCGACGACGTTGAATTCCCCACTCAAGAGCAGAGTCGTTTTCATTCTTACATGCTGTGACACAACCGTTACACTCGATGCAGCGCTTGGTATCACATAAAAATTTCATTGTAGCCATTCTGGCAATTCTCCTAGCTAATTCTGCAATTACGCTTTAACGATCTGGCACAACGATGCCTTGGTTTCCTGCATCTGAGTCACAGGGTCATAACCATAAGTCAATGCTGTGTTACAAGACTCACCAAGAACATAAGGTACAGTGCCCTCTGGGTAGTTAGCTGCAAGGCTTTCACCGTGCATATGACCCGCGAAGTGGTAAGGCATCCAAGTAACACCAACCTTAACGCGTGGAGTGACCATAGCCTTAATCTTGATTCGGCCACCTTCAGCACCTTCAAGCCATACAGTGTCTCCGTCGCGAATTGCGCGATCAGCAGCATCAGCAGGGTTAATTTCAACAAACATCTCTTGTTGAAGCTCCGCAAGCCAAGGGTTACAACGAGACTCTTCACCACCACCTTCATACTCTACTAGACGACCAGAAGTCAGACCTAGCGGGTACTTAGCTGCTGAGTCTTTCTCTTGAATTGACTTGTACAGCGTCGGTAGACGATGAACTTGCATGTCATCATATGTTGGATACTTAGACACAAGATCACGACGTGGCGTATAAAGCGGCTCACGGTGAATTGGTATTTCGTCAGGGAATGTCCAAACAATACAGCGAGCTTTAGCGTTACCGTATGGGATGCAACCGTGCTTCATTGCTACACGTTGGATACCACCAGAAACGTCAGTCTTCCAGTTTCTACCTTCAGCTTCTACTTTCTCTTCTGCTGTTAGGTCATCCCACCAGCCAAGCTGCTTAAGCATGTCAGCGGTGAATTCTGGGTAACCGTCTTGAATTTCCGCGCCTTTAGAGAAGCTACCTTCAGCCAATAAGTTCTTACCTTTATACTCAACACCAAAACGAGCACGGAAGTTACCACCGCCCTCAAGAACATGTCTGCTTGTGTTATAAAGGATCTGTGTACCAGGGTGCTTCTGCTCTGGTGTACCCCAACATGGCCAAGGTAGACCATAAGTATCGCCTTTAGCAGGACCGCCAAGAGCTTCAAGAGTTGTGTTGCTAAATGTGCCCCAGTTTTGAGTATGCAGCTTCAAACGCTCAGGGCTTTGGCCTGACATGCCGATCGTCCACATACCGCGGTTAATTTCGCGAGTAATGTCTTCAATAACAAGAACATCATTTGCGTCTTTAGCGATACGCTTAGTGTACTCATCAGCAAAACCGAGCTTTTGAGATAGACGGTACATAATCTCAAGGTCAGTCTTAGATTCGAATAATGGCTCGATAACCTTCTCACGCCACTGCTGGCTACGGCCAGAGTTAGACACAGAACCTTCAGTTTCAAACTGAGTGGCTGCAGGAAGAAGATAAACACCATTCTTACGACGGTGCATGACACCTGCCATTGTTGGGAATGGATCAACAACAACAACCGTATCCATCTTATCAAGTGCATCACGGACATCGCGCTGACGAGTTTCAGTGTTAACTGATTGTCCCCAGAAGAATGCCATACGAATGCGATCTTTTTGTGCGAGTTTTTCAGGCGTTTCTAACACACCGTCATGCCAGCGAGAACAAGGAATACCAGGAGTATTCATTGGAATGCGACCAAGATATGAGTTTTGGTCAAAACGACTCTTAACCCAATCAAAATCTAGGTCCCAAACGTGGCTCCAATGTTTCCAAGAGCCCGTCTTTAGACCGTAGTAACCTGGTAGCGTATCGAACAATAGACCTAAGTCAGTCGCGCCCTGTACGTTATCATGTCCACGGAAGATGTTTGTTCCGCCGCCTTTAACACCCATGTTACCAAGGGCAAGTTGAAGGATACAGTAAGCACGAGTGTTAGCATTACCCACGTGATGCTGAGTACCACCCATACACCAAACAACGGTACCTGGACGGTTATCCGCCATCAGTTTAGCTGCTTGGTAAACATCTTCTTCTCGACAACCAGTGATGTTCGCCACTTCTTTTGGTGGGAATTTTTTCGCTTCTGCGCGAATTGATTCCATCTCGAAAACACGCTCTTGAATGAACGTCTTATCTTCCCAGCCATTTTCAAAAATGTGCCAAAGCATACCGTAGATGAATGGAATATCAGTACCCGGACGCAGATCACAATGTAAATCAGCATGCGCAGCAGTACGAGAGAAACGTGGATCAACTACAATAAGTTTTGCGTTATTTTTCTCTTTCGCGATCAGGATATGCTGCATTGCAACAGGATGCGCTTCAGCAGGGTTAGCCCCGATGAAGAAGATTGCATTTGCATTCTGAATATCGTTGAAAGAGTTAGTTTGCGCACCGTAGCCCCAAGTGTTAGCAACACCGGCTACCGTGGTAGAGTGACAAATACGTGCAGAGTGGTCGACGTTGTTCGTGCCCCACATTGCCGCAAATTTACGATACATGTAGCAGCCTTCGTTCGAGAACTTAGCACTACCCATAAAGTAAAGTGAATCTGGACCAGATTCCTTACGGATATCTAGCATCTGGTCACCAACTTCGTTCAAAGCTTGTTCCCAAGATAGTTTCTTCCACTTGCCATCAACAAGTTTCATTGGGTACTTAAGACGCTTCTCACCGTGACCATGTTCACGTAGCGCAGCACCTTTAGCACAGTGTCCACCGTTGTTGAATGGGTGATCAAAAGCAGGCTCTTGACCTGTCCATACGCCATTTTGTACTTCTGCGTATAAACCACAACCAACAGCACAAGCACTACATACTGTGCGCTTGATTTCAGTGGGTGCATCATGTGGGACATCTTTGGCTTCTGCTCGGCGCATCATGCCTGTACCCAACAACGAAGCTGCAGCAATACCACCAGATGTGATACCAGCTTGCTTCATAAATTGACGACGGCTAATACCTAGAGTTTTTTTCTCTACAGTAGGTGCCGCGTTGGATTTACGAGTTAATTGCATCGCTTAAATTCTCCTAAACTAGCCGCGTAAGCTATTGTAATAACTGCGAACGTGAGCAGTTTCTTGATAGCCATTAGCACTCTTAGTGCTGACATTATTTTCACTTGCTTGAGCTACACTCACGCCTGTTGCGGCGATTGCGACACCTGCGGTGCCACCAATTGTGAGCGCTTTCAGCAAAGATCTGCGGTTCAGATCAGGCTGTTGCTTCTTCATTTTTGCTCCTGGTATGGAAGGAATATTCTTTATTAGAAATTATCAGGGCACCTTTTTCTACGAGCTCATAACACGGCCACTTGTTAATCAAGTGTTATCATCAAACGAGTTAGTCAAAAGAAGGTGATTGTTATTAAAAACATCCATAAGTTTCGCGGACAATATATGAGAAAAAGGCAGCAGGAAAATTGATCTGAATCCAATTCAGCTGCGGAAAACATCATCAATACCACTAAAGTGTTAGCTTAATCATGTTTTATATAATGGAGGTGTTTAGGCGGTACAAGTAAAGCAATAATGCGCATAACTAATTGTTAATAACAATAGTAACTTAAGCGTTACATTGTTTAGCAGTAGAATAACTTAGCGTGATAGATTTTTAAGCAAAACAGAGCCTCTGAAAGAATCTGAAATAGGGGGAGATTACTTATCAAATGCATTAAAATCGTTCGTGGATTACAGGCAAAAAAAAGCCCCCGACTTATTTGGCCAAGGGCATTTATGACTTACAGCTTAAGACTTATAACTCATAACCAGAGTTTAATCTTTATACTCTAAGGTACCGTTTTCTTTGATTTCGTCATACCAAAGATTGTGGTGCTGAGAGGCCCAGTTTTCATCACAATAACCAGAAACCATGCACTCCATACCACCTTCACTTAATACTGTCGCCATCCAAATATGCACGATAGTAAAGGCGATGATGATAATCGCACTAATAGCATGAATTAACAGTGCAGCCATAGAGGCTTCGCGTGGTAGATCCAAACCTGGCAATACTAGCATTAAACCTGACGCGGCAATAAATAGCCCGAATAAGGTTAATGACCAGAACCACATTTTCTCACCAGCATTAGCAAAGCCACTATCAGGATGCTTGCCTTTAAATGGACCAAAGTTGATATAACCACCAACTACTAGGAACCATTTTAAGTCATACATCTTGAAGGTTTGCATTGGCATCCATTTAACAACACACAGGATCCAAGACACAATAAATATCGGCCCGACCCAATCATGTATCGTTTTGGTACCATAGATGAGACCAGCCCAGAAGCCTTCCCCAACATAAGGCTGCAATACATATTTACCCAGCATGATATTTAAACCAGTAAAAATCAGTGCCAAACATGATGTCGCTAATACCCAGTGGATCCACAGGTCTGCTTTAGTCCAACGCAGCACCATTTTTCCAGAAAAGCCCTTACTCAGCTTAGAAGGACCATTTACCAAGTAGAAAAACAGGAACGCAGCAAATACACCGACAACAGTAATACCCATCACTGGTGTTAAGTACTGGTTTCTTACGTCTTTACCTTGGTTACCCGCAACGTTAATCAATACACCTGGCTCAATACCTTGAGCTGTTGTAAAGCCTGAGTCGCCTGCTCTTACCGCGCGCCAAAGATCAGCTTCACTGGTTTTACCCGCTTGCTGTTGGCTCGATTGTTCATCTGCTGCTATTGCTGATGTGCTAAGTCCCAACCCCATAGAAAAAACCAGAGGGATAACTAGCATTGCGAACAAGCTGCGCAGTGATTTCATATACATATTCACTCCTTAATTGGGCTATACACCAAAGTGCATAGCCCTATTCAGCCCTACGCGCCAGTCTTTGGGGTATAGCCCCATATTGCGCCAGGGTTTCCTCTAGCTGCAATACGCTCACGGTAGATATCAGATACTACGCCAGCATCACCCGCTAACAGTGCTTTAGTTGAACAAAGCTCTGCACACATTGGCAATTTGCCTTCGGCGATACGGTTAGCACCATACTTCTGGCGCTCTGCATCTGAATGAGTCTCTTCTGGGCCACCGGCACAGAAAGTACACTTATCCATCTTGCCGCGACTACCAAATGCTGTCTTCTGAGGGAACTGAGGCGCTCCGAAAGGACAAGCATAGAAGCAGTAACCACAACCGATACACGTATCTTTATTGTGTAATACGATGCCATCTTCAGTGCGGTAGAAACAATCTGCAGGACAGACTGCCATACAAGGTGCATCAGTACAGTGCATACATGCCACTGAGATTGACGCTTCACCCGGTACACCATCATTGATAGTGACTACGCGACGACGTTGAATGCCCCACTCTAGAGCGGAATCGTTTTCGTTTTTACATGCTGTGACGCAACCGTTACACTCGATGCAGCGTTTGGTGTCACATAAGAATTTCATGACTGCCATAATGGCTTATCTCCTCATCAAGTTAATTAAGCTTTGCTGATCTGACACAAAGAGGCTTTCGTCTCTTGCATCTGAGTCACAACGTCATAGCCATAGGTCATTACAGTGTTGGCAGATTCGCCAATAACGTAAGGTACTGTTCCTTCGGGATAGTTCTTCTCAAGGCTCTTACCTTCGAATACACCCGCAAAGTGGTATGGCATGAAACATTCGCCAGCGGTAACTCGAGGAGTTACCATCGCCTTAACTGTGATTTTTGCCCCTTCAGGACTATGAACGAAAACATCATCACCATCACGTAAACCGCGATCAGCAGCATCCGCAGGGTTGATCTCGATAAACATTTCTTGCTGAAGTTCTGCAAGCCATGGATTTGAACGAGTCTCTTCACCACCACCTTCGTACTCTACCAAACGCCCAGTTGTAACGGCGAGTGGGAAGTCTTTGGCAAAATCCTTTTCCTGAATTGATTTATACAGGGTAGGAAGGCGCCAAACCATACGATCATCATAAGTTGGATACTTAGAAACCAAGTCACGACGTGGTGTATAAAGTGGCTCACGGTGTAATGGAATATCATCAGGGAAGTTCCAAACGACGCAACGCGCTTTAGCGTTACCGTAAGGAATACAACCGTGCTTGATAGCCACTCGCTGAATACCACCTAAGATATCTGTCTTCCAGTTCTTACCTTCAGCAGCAACTTTCTCTTCAGCCGTTAGATCATCCCACCAACCAAGTTGCTTAAGCATCTTGTCGGTAAACTCTGGATAACCATCTTGGATCTCACTGCCTTTTGAGTAAGAACCTTCAGCTAAGATATTGGTGCCATTATGTTCAACACCATAACGAGCACGGAAATTACCGCCACCGTTAATCACTTCACGACCAGTACGGTACAAAATTTGTGTACCTGGATGCTTCATCTCTGGAGTACCCCAACAAGGCCAAGGTAAGCCATAGGTTTCACCTTTAGCAGGTCCACCTGGTGCTTCAAGCGATTTAATATCGAAGGTGCCCCAGTTTTCTTGGTGCATTTTCAAACGCTCTGGGCTTTGACCGGTGTAACCAATGGTCCACATACCGCGGTTGAATTCACGGGTCATATCTTCAATCAACGGCTCTTCACCATTCACCTTGATATTCTTACAGAGCTCACTTTCAATGCCCCACTTCTTCGCCAAATTATACATAATCACATGATCTGGCTTACATTCGAATAGTGGTTCAATCACTCGTGAACGCCACTGTAATGAGCGATTAGACGCTGATACAGAACCGTAAGTTTCAAACTGTGTTGCCGCAGGAAGTAAATAAACACCATCCGTACGTTCGTGCATGACACCCGCCATAGTTGGATATGGATCCACTACAACCACTGTTTCCATCTTGTTCAATGCTTCACGCACTTCACGACCACGGGTTTCAGTGTTAACTGATTGTCCCCAGAAAAATGCCATATGAACATTATCTTTCTGCGCAATATTAGCTTTATCTTCAAGTACACCATCATGCCAACGTGAACATGGGATACCTGCAGAGGTCATTGGATCTTGGCCTAAATGTTTCTCTTGATCAAAGCGGCTCTTAACCCACTCATAATCTAAGTCCCAAACATTACACCAGTGCTTCCAAGAACCTGTTTTTAATCCATAATATCCTGGCAAAGTATCACATAATAAACCAAAGTCAGTTGCACCCTGAACATTATCGTGACCACGCAAAATATTCGTACCACCACCAGACACGCCCATATTACCTAGGGCTAACTGGAGAATACAGTATGAACGAGTGTTCGCATTACCGATGTGATGCTGAGTACCACCCATACACCAAACAACAGTACCAGGCTTAGTTTCAGCTAAAAGCTTAGCAACACGGTACATCTGCGCTTTTGGTATCCCAACCACGTTTTCAACTTCAGCTGGATCATATTTTTTCACTTCTTCACGGATACGTTCCATACCGTAAACACGCTGATTAATGAAATCTTGATCTTCCCAACCATTTTCGAAAATGTGCCATAACAGGCCATAGATGAATGGAATATCAGTACCCGGACGGATATGTACGAACTCATCAGCCTTAGCTGCAGTTCGAGTAAAACGAGGGTCGACAACAATAATTTTAGCGCCACGCTCTTTACCTTCCAGAATATGCTGCATCGCGACAGGATGCGCTTCTGAAGGGTTAGAACCGATAAACATCATCACTTTGGAGTTGCGCATATCGTTGATTGAGTTGGTTTGCGCACCGTAGCCCCAAGTGTTTGCAACACCGGCTACAGTGGTAGAGTGACAAATACGCGCTGAGTGGTCGACATTGTTGGTGCCCCACATTGCCGCTAATTTGCGATACATATAACATTGTTCGTTAGAGAACTTGGCACTTCCCATGAAGAAAACTGAATCTGGACCAGACTCTTTACGGATATCAAGCGCTTTTTGTCCCACTTCTTCAATCGCTTGTTCCCATGAAAGACGTTTCCACTTACCGCCTTCTAGCTTCATTGGGTATTTAAGACGCTTAGCTCCATGACCTACTTCACGTAAAGCCGCACCTTTTGCACAATGTCCACCCGCATTAAATGGGTGATCAAATGCAGGTTCTTGACCTGTCCAAACACCATTTTGGACTTCGGCGTACACACCACAACCCACTGAACAGTGAGAACAGATAGTACGCTTAATTTCAGTTGGGGCATCGTGAGGTACATCTTTTGCTTCTGCTTTACGCATCATTCCTGCGCCAAGCATTGATGCCGCAGCAATACCACCTGTTGCGAGACTCGCAGACTTGAGGAATTGACGACGGTTTAAACCTAAGACAGCCTTAGTAGTTGTGGCTGCTTGGTCTGTTTTGCGGGTTAATCGCATCACACACTCTCCTTTAATTATTGACTACGAAACGCTTATTTACTGCGTAACGACGCATAATAACTACGAACATGATCGGACTCTTGGTAGCCATCGCCTTTCGCAGCGGGGGCAACTTCAGGTGTCGCAGCTAGCGCTTGACCACTGACCGTTGCCACTGCGCCAGCGGCACTGCCGATCGCCAATGCTTTAAGCAGTTGACGACGACCCATGTCGGAAGCTTGCTTCTTCATAGTGTCTCCTTTGGTTTTACTGATATTGAGATAATTTGCTTAATAAAGATTAAACGTATCACTCATTTAATATAGAGATTGCTCTCTTTTTTTGTCTATGCCTGCTAACTCTAAGACTCAGCAGACATAAATTCAGCCTTACACTGACAATGGCTTACGAAGCCAGTTCGTTAGTGCTTGGTTCAATCTTTTCCGCTTCGCTGCCTGGGCAGTTAACTGGAATATTTAAACTTAACTGTTCAAACTCATTTGCTTCGATAACAAAAAATGCTTTTGCAAGTTCTGCTACCGTGGCATAAAACGCCGCGCTCGGTGTTTTAGCTAACGTCTCGCAAAAACGTGCTATCCAGCTACCCATATGGCGCTGATAGAAAGCGAGCTGGCGGTAACCAGGTGCCTCAAGGATCAAAGTGCCCATCACTTCGCATAAAGCGGCAACGTGATCTTCAGGTTCTTTCACTTCCTCTTCGCGCTCGAAACCAAGCTGCATTAGGTCATTACGTAACAAGGCTAATGGCTTATCCATTAGTGATCCGGTCATAAACCAGCTGCCATAAGGTAAGATTTCACCACTGCCCACACCGAGGAAAATATCAAAATACTCATCCTCAAGCTGCTCTGAAGTGAATTGCTCTGCCGCCAACTTGAGTCCAACCCAAGCTTTGGTCATATCGCTATCGTCATTAGCATCAATCTCTAATCCCGCTAAAAACTGCAATAATTCGGTGCTAGGCTGGCGACGTAATAGTGCAGCTAGTAGCTGATAAATATCTGCTCTCAACTGATCGTTTTCTGAAACTTCTCTTACTAATTCGGTCATGGCTAAACTCTTATCGCAGTTGCTTTTCAGGATCTTGAAGAATGTCTTCAAACATGTCTTTCACTCGACAGTCGCCACACATCTTTAAACGATCTGTGTTGGCACTGAAGGCACTGTGGGTTCCTACCACTTCTAGCATCCGTTTGACCATGGATTGCGTTGCGAATGGTGTGCCGCAAGTAATACATTCAAACGGGGCTTCCTCATGTAAGGTTTGACGCGTCTGACGCGCAGCTTTATCTAAATTAACCTGTGGCGTTAAGCTGATGACGTTTTCAGGACAGGCGGCTTCACATAGTCCACATTGCACGCAATCTTGCTCTACAAAGTGCAGTGAAGGCAGGTCACCACCGTCGGTTAACGCTGCTGTAGGACACGTTGCCACACAAGACATACACAAGGTGCAGCTCTCAACATTAACGCTGACACGGCCATAAGGGATGTTACTTTGAGACAGGCAAGTGTCGACTGATGCCGCTTGGTTATTGAGATGGTCGATAGCCTCATAGATCGTTTCACGCTTGGTTGTAGCCACAAATTCTGCAGGTACTATAACTGGCCAGCTTGCGCTGGTAGTCAGCAGTTCAGATAACTCATCTGCACCCGCTTCCGTTAAGTGATGTTCGCTGATTAAGCTAATACGACGTGGTTGCCCCATCTCATCGAGAATGTCGTTGGCTAACGCCAGTTCACCCTTCAGCATTTGAGTTAGTGTAGGCGCTGTAGCATCAGTGTTAAGGATCAAGATTTGACGAGCGCCCCAGGCAAGAGACGACATCCAGTGATCAACACTAGCGACTGTTATCTCTTCCAATTCAACAGGGATAATATCGCCCGCTAATTGGTCAGTGACCAGTTCTGCACCTTTACCAATATCATGGAACAACACGACAGGTGCTATTTGCGCTTTCGAGCGAAAACGAGTCACCAGTTGATTCAGATAGGTATGCATAGATTGCGGAGTCGGAAGGTCATAACTAATCGCGCCTGTTGGGCACGCATTCGTACAACTACCCGCACCGTGGCAGAGGTATGGATCGATTTCGATTTTTTTCTCAACACTGGCAATCGCATCTGCGGGGCAGAAATTCAAGCAACGAGTACAACCTTCATTACCATTACGATTATGTGCGCAGATGTCGCTATTAACTTTGATATAACGCGGCTTGTCGAACTCGCCGATTAGATCGGGTAACTGCTCAATTGCTTCAGCTAGTTTGACTTGATCTTGGCCAACATAAAAATAGCCAGGCGGTAGCATTTCAAGGTTAATACAAGGACTCATGCTCAAATCAAGAATCAAGTCGAAATGCGCTTTACGAATAGCAACAACACTTAAATCCGCACTACCCTCTTCATGTTCAACTTTAACTTGGAATTGACCAAGGAAACCTTTTATCTCGATAAGCTTGTTGTAATAGCTCTCAACATCTTCAGCTGAAGTCATGACGAGCTCTAGATGTGCTTCGTCTTGGCTAGTGATGGCTTCGTTTGCCAAAATGGCACACTTACCCATGTGGGACAATTTGTCGGCTGCTAGACGCGCCAAGTCTTCTGGCCCGATAACGAGCACATTGCCCTCGGTGGTATAACTCACGGTCGGTGGGATTAGATTTTGAATAACCTGGGTCCCAGCAAGAACCTGTTGTCGAACCTCTTTGAGTCCAACTTGTGTTTCACGATTGCTCACATTGCGTTCCTGAACAGTTCTTTGGCTGCTTCTATACTTATAAGTTGCTGTTTATTTAATGCGTCTATCATTAACGCCAGCTTTACCCTAAGTACAGCAATTCACATACCAATATTGTGGAATTAAAAACACTCTATACTGACGTTAAACAACTTTGTTTGTTATGGCGTCTGGGTGCTCTGGTTCATTTTGGGCTAATTCGTCATCATCAACGTCCAAAATGTCCGATACCTGTTTAGTATCGCTAACAACTTCAGTTTCAACAGTATTTTCAGCGTCGGTCATCTCATCTGACTCAAGCTCTGAAACTGTTTCAATTTCGTTCTCCTCCTCATCATCTTTTTCTTCAACGACATGACGGAATACTTTCTTTGCCAATTCAGCCGATACTTCAGCCGACAACTTAGGTTGATTACTGTAGTCCAATGCATATTCAAGCAGCCCATCAATTTCACTAAAATGAGGCTGTTTCCAAAGGGCTTTTAGTGCAGCAGATTTAGCAGCAGGGTCTACGTTGGCGCCCATAAAGCTGGCAAAACTGCCACCAACTTCAATCTTTTCTGGATCTGGAAGGTCTTCCGCAGTGAGCAGTGCTTCTTCGCCAGACTCAATGACCTCAGCATCAGTACTTTCTGCTGTGGTTAACGTCTCTGACGGTGCGAGTTCAGCTGTTACCGATTGTTCCTCAACGGCTTCAGACACCTCTATATCAGCTTCCTGCTCTACTTTCTGTCGACGCAAGTTCCAACGTGACAGTAAACCACTCATGAGTTACCCGCTAAATGATTGGTACTTGGACCTTCATTCTTGCGTCGGTTAACATGTTTCGCGCGGCGATGAGCCTTGATTTCGACTTCACCATGACGAGTAATAAACGCTTCAATCCAACACGCGATAGCGGGTGGCATCAGAATATTAAGCACCGGGGTATCGCCTTCTAGGCAGCTTGCTGCAACATTTTGATCAGCTGATAGGGCTGCGGGGATCCAGTCACCGTCATGGTTTTCATCACAAACGATGTATAACATAGCGTTATCCATGTCGATATTGATACGGTAACTACCGCGTTCGTCTTTATGCAGTTCTAGCAAGACGAGAGTGGCACCTTCTGGTGCGGCGTGGGTAGCAGGAAGGATTTGATCGACTTCCCACTGTACTGAGGTCCATCTTCCGACTTGTGTCTCAATCTTTTTAAGAGAAACGTACATTGGCCATTGGCTTTCGGTATGTTGCATTCAGTCTCCGTCTTGCCTGAGATGGCTGCCTAAATGACAGACCAACTAAATAGATACTTATCTAACAAAGCAATTTATGTGCCACACAGTTTGGGCAAAATAGTTTGAACTGGATCAACTAATATCATCCAAGACTAGGACATTTTGTCCAAATAGCAATCTGCAATAGGACATAAAAGGGCGACTGATAGCTAATAAATGTGATCTGCCACTAACTTTATCTCTTATAAAGTTAGGTACAGATATTGCTTAGTATTAGACGCATTTAATTCTCTTAACTGATGATGGGCTATATGACAGCAAACAAGAGCAACCCAACTTTAATCAAAACTAACACCGAAGTCCCCCTGACAATTGCAGTGACAGCAATTAATGAGAAGGGCGAAAAAGTGGATAAATTTATTGCTTGCGAACGCCCACTCACTGTTTATTTAAACTGGCGTCCGATAGTAACCTTGATGACATTAGGTGCCAGAGCAGAAGCTCTTGCGTTAGGTTATCTCAAGAATCAGGGCTTTATTTCTGACCTGAGCAAGCTCGAATCTGTCATTGTCGATTGGGATGTGAGCTCAGCCGCGATTATTACCAGTGAGACAATCGAAGATTTAGATGAAAAACTATCGGAGAAAACAGTCACTTCAGGTTGTGGCCAAGGGACGGTATACGGCAGTTTTATGGCTGGCCTCGATGACATCAATCTGACAACACCACAAATTAAACAAAGTACAATTTATAGCTTACTTAATAATATAAGTGCCTATAACGAAACTTATAAGAATGCCGGCGCCGTGCACGGTTGCGGTTTATGCCAAGGCGACCAGATAAAAGGTTTTGTTGAAGATGTCGGTCGTCACAACGCGGTGGATACACTTGCTGGTGAAATGTGGCTTAATCATGATTTCGGACACAACAAATTATTTTATACCACTGGGCGCTTAACCTCAGAAATGGTGATTAAAGTTGCCAAGATGGGCATACCCGTTCTGCTTTCTCGAAGTGGCGCCACGCAAATGGGGTTAGAGTTAGCGCAACAAATGGGGATTACTATGATAGCTCGCGCTAAAGGTCGCCACTTTTTAGTTTATAATGGTGCTGAAAACATTGAATTTGATGCTATTTAACCTGCCAAATGATGACCAAACGATTTTGCGCCACAAGGACAGAAAATGACTGAGCCAACAGAACTGATCTACATGAGTGCTAGACAGGTCTCGGAGTATCTTGATCTCAATGAGAAAAAAGTCTACTCAATGGCGAATGATCGTATTCTCCCTGCGACTAAAATTACTGGTAAATGGCTCTTTCCTAAAATATTAATTGACCGTTGGATTATGGACTCTTGCCACAGCGGTATGCTATCAGATCGTATGCATATCACTGGCAGTGATGACCCTTTACTGTCGATGTTGGTCGCTCGCATGATGTCGCAGGTCGGTAAAAGTGAGCTCATCAGTTATAGCTCCACGGGCTCCCGTCTGGGGCTAGATCTATTATCTCGTGGTTATGCTGATGTATGTACTTTACATTGGGGCAGCGTTGAAGAGCGTGCAATCCGTCACCCTGCTTTACTGCAAGGTTACGCAAACCACCAGCAATGGGTGATGGTGCATGGTTATACCCGTAAACAAGGCTTAATGATGCGCCCCGATATGCATCACCGTTGCCAAGAACTGGACAAAATATCCCAACAGTCTTGGCGCTGGGTTGCACGTCAGGCTGGTGCTGGCAGTCAACAGCACTTAGAGCAATGGTTAATGAAGCAAGGCGCTGCGTTTGAGCAATTAAACTCAAGTTTAGTGGCACAAAGCGAGCGAGAACTTGCGGGTTATATTGCCAGAAGTGATGCGGATATCGGTTTCGGTTGTCAATCTGTAGCACTTGAAAGTGGTTTAAGCTTTGTGCCATTGGTAACAGAGTCTTTTGATTTTGTTATGCCACAAGGCATTTACTTCAGACGTCAGCTGCAACGTTTATTCAATTTACTGGCCGAGCCACAAACAAAGCAATTAGCAGCAACACTCGGTGGGTATGACTTAACGGATTGTGGCAAACTCCTTTGGAATGGACAATAAGCCCACTGTCAAAATGGTTTACAGGGTGTGCCCTGGTGAAACACCATTTGCCAAACCTCTTGGTGGTTACGCCAAATAGAGCTTCGCATAGAAAAGCTGGTGATGTTATTACCAGCTTTTTTTAGCTTAGCGCGATAAAAGACCTGACATAACCCAGCTTTGAGCTCTCGCACTTCAAAATGGCTGGTTTCAATATACGGGGCGCGTTCATCCGGTAATCGAGCGAGTACTTCCGCTTTACCAAAACGACAACCCGTTGCGGTAAACTCCATAAAGTCATCACTAATTAGACGTTCTAGCTCCCCCCGAGATGCTCTCACCTCAGGCTTCTGCAGATATAGCTCCAACTGTATGAGTAGATGTTCTAACTTGAAATTCACCACTAAACCCAACTAACTCAACCACATTGCTATCAGTCTAGGCTAAGTTTTGAAATAATTGAAATAGTTCAGCCGGTTATTTCGAACTTTAAATACACACCGGTAAGAAAGCGCATTAATAGCTTAAAGTTGATCCCGATATTGCTGCCATAACTGTTGCTGCTCAAGCGTTAAAAATGTCCAAGCCAAAATACGGGTAATTTTGTTACCTTGGTGCATCTCAATCACTTTAATCTCGCGCGCTTTAACTTTTTGCAGTAACGATTGCGCAGGCTTTAAATTCTCTTTTTTAGATACTAAGGTAGTGAACCATAAACATTGATCGGCAAACATTTGGCTTTCGGTGATCATGTTACTCAAAAACTGCCTCTCGCCGCCTTCACACCAAAGCTCCGCTTTTTGACCACCGAAATTAAGCACTCCAGAATCATCTTGTGGTACTGCAACTGTACTTTTCTGCCCAAATTTAGCGGCACGATTTGCGGCAAGGTTAGTGAGTTTACGTGTCGTCCCGGCATTCGCTTCGGCAAGAGATGCGTGAAAAGGCGGGTTACAGATAGTGACATCAAAACGGTCACCCTTACCAATAACACCTTGAAATACATGTTGGGAGTTACACTGTAATCGAGAGGAAAACTTGTTACTAAGATCGGGGTTATTAGCAAAAATTTGTTGGGCATTGTTGATTGAAATAGGATCAACATCGCTACCAACAAATTGCCAGCCATAAGATTGGATCCCCAACAGCGGATAAATAACGTTCGCCCCGGTACCAACATCCAACGCCCTAATTTTTTCACCTTTAGGCACACGCTGCTTACTCAATTTGGTTATCGCTAGCAGATCAGCTACATGATGAATGTAATCTGCCCGTCCCGGGATCGGCGGGCATAAAAACCCTGACGGAATATCCCAAGCATCTACAGCGTAATGATGCTTAAGCAAAGCAGCATTGAGTGCTTTAACCGCTTTAGGCGCAGAAAAATCTATCGATAAATTACCAAATGCATTGGTACTCACAAATGGCTTAAGTTCGACATAACTGTTCATTAACGCGGGAAAGTCATAGCCTGCATTGTGAAGATTACGCGGATGCATCCCTTTATTTAGCTTTGGAGCGGGCTTGTCAGTTATCACAGATGCTAGCGTAGTAGGCGTTTTCTTCGGTTTATTCATGTTCACTCTGCTGCATAACTTCACTATGGCGACGTAAAAATCGATATCGGCTAAGGTGATTTTAATCGTATAGATATTTAGTAAAAAGTAGATTAACCACCAGATCTTTACCTGTTTCTTGTTCTAGTAAGCGATTGACCATCTCATAGCACTCTCGCCTAATTTCCTCTTTACCAGTCAACGACTTCACTTTGTCTTCAGTTTGATTACCCAAAATCTCTACGATCGCGGCTCGTAATAACGGATCGTGTCTTTCCAAACTCACTAAATCTTCAGGATTTTTTACCATTAACTCAACGCTAAGCCTGACATAGCCCAGCTTATTTCGATTAGATATGTAGTTAGTGACGATTTCAGGCTCAAAACCGTAATAAGCGTATTCCTCTAGCGGTTTGTCATTCGCAGCAAACAGACTAAAGCTGCTTAAACCTAAGAGTAATATCGCGATAATTGTTTTCATTGTGGAACTGACTCCTAGTCGATATGTGATGAGGCAAAACCTCATGCTATTTTCTTATCACGCCAACCTACCCGTTCAACGCCGACAACGGCTATCTGGGATGACACTGGCATGCTAGACTGCTTCGGTTTGCTAACATTGTACCGAGAATTAGATGAGTGTGACTAGGTTAAGCTTCCCCTATGGTGAATCAATTAAGTGGATTTCACCAGAAAAAATAACTAATTTGCCTTCGCCGCCTTTTAAAGATTGGTTGCTAAGCACCAGTAGTTTGACTGAAAAGCTAAAAGCTCAATGCCAACATTTCGAAGTAAAAGTACTAGGTGAAGACACCCTTTCACCGCTGACCAACGAGTATCCCGATTATCAACAAGTGTGGATCCGTGAGGTATTGTTAGTCTTGGATGGCGTACCTTGGATTTTTGCTCGTACATTAATCCCTGGACGTTTGCTCGAAAAAAAGCAGCAGGACTTTCTGGGCTTAGGTACGAGACCGTTAGGGGAGTTGCTCTATTCTAAAGATGAATTCACTCCGGGCAGAATTGAAATTGCACATTTTGAGGCTTGTAGCAAAATAGCCAAACTCGCCGAATCGTTAGACCAAGATACCAGCCATGCACTTTGGGGGCGTCGACGTTATTTCCAACATGAACAAGAACAACTCATTGTGAGTGAAATATTCCTACCAGCCGCTCAAAAGGCCATTGCGGCACTCACAAATTAATCCTCGTTACATTGTTCAGATTAGAGTAATAAGGCAAGCCACTTTACGCAAATACAGTGCTTGCCCAAACTGTCCAAGTTTAAATATCTAAGTCCAAATGTCTATTCGGCCACTCAGCATAATTTTACGGCGATAACCCGCAAGCAAACATAAGAGCCCTATCGATAACATGCCTAAACCGCCCCCGCTGGAACTACTCTTCTGAGTCGTGGTGGTTGTCACTGCTGACGCGACGTTGATCATACCTCTCATAACACCGATTTTACCTAGACTATCCGTTACGGTGAGTATTACATTATAGTCGCCTGCTGCTACGTATGTATGTGATGGAGATGTCTCGATACTGGTCGCGCCATCGCCAAATTGCCATGCATAGCTCAGCTCACCGCTGCCACCCACCGATTTATTATTAAAGGTCACCGACAGACCACTCACGGTTAATGTAAAACCAACATCTAGCACTGCGCTAACATTCACCGTCGTGCTATTGGTAAACTCAACGCCATTGCCGTCAGTAATGGTCAGTGTGACTAAATAGCTGCCTGCATTATTGTAGGTATAGCTAGCCGCCGCCTCAATGCTCGTTGCACCATCGACACCAAAGTCCCACGCATATTGGTAAGTGCCATCACCACCACTGACAGCTGCCGTAAAGGTAACTTGAGCGCCCTGTTGGCTTTGAGAAATAACAGCGCTCAACTCTGTCGACGGCTCAGTCATCCCACGATATTTAAACTGCACAGTCGCGCTGCTACTATTTTCTGCTTGTGTCATCACCTCTATCGATAAACCGAGCTCAGGTAATGCCATGCCAGACTCAGGCTGAAGCGGCGCCGTATAATCGCTGGCGTCATCAAATAGCTTGTTAGCCGATAAATGCTCATCAGATGAGCCGCCATAGCTGAAAAATGATTGGTTAAAGAGGCTAAACGCAGCATCACGGATCTGAAACTCAGAATCTAAACTGCCAATCAAATTCTGATCGGCATCAACAACTCCAATCAAGCTGTAGCCTGCATGTTTGCTGACTTCATTTGAACTGTAATCATTGTTCTCTAACCAAAGCACCACCCCAGGGTCGTAACGTTGACTCTTCAAACCTTTATCAACGCCTTGGAGACTCCGTAGCTGAACAATGTAACGACGATCTTTACCTGGTCGCGTATCAGTGACACGTAAAAAACCCGCGTAAGCAATATCCGTTAAGGTTTCCGCGCCATTGAATAACACCACGGTATCAGCTTGATTAATGGTGATATCATCAATCACAATACCGTAATCTCCAACGGCTTGATCAGTAACGTAATTAATTGCTAAGCGTACATTGCGTCCAGCATAAGGACTTAAATCATACTCGAGCTCGACCCAGCCATTGGTCCCTTCGGCCGCAGCCAAATCACTCGACTTGCCCGTTATGATGTTACGTGCTGAATTTCTTCCATTGCTGGCTTTGGTGTAACGCCCTTCCAGCGCAATACCATCAACCATAATTTGAGCATAATCATAATCTAACTCAATACTCCAATGCGCTTTCATCAATAGTGTTAACGGTGTCGCCACGGGGAGTTCAATATCAAACGACATCGCATGATTAATCATGTCACCTTGATCAGAATAAAATTGGTAATCCCCCGCATAAGGGGCGGTAAAACTAACTTCCTCAGCAGGGATAGCCAGTGACACCTGATTAACTTGATCATGATTCACCGCCTCAACTAAGGCGATATCCAGTCCCGATGAGTCGAGTGTGTTTAGCAAAACTTTTTGCTCAGACACCCAATTGCCTTGATATTTACCTTGTAGGTATGAACGTGCATAAGGGCTAAATCCAGTGGGTTCGGTACCTCGAATGGCACCTGACCAACTACCTGAAGCCATAACTGACCAAAAACCGACGGGTGAGCCTTTGCCTTTAGCGCTAATATCGTATTCATCTGGTAGGCCAAGATCATGACCGAATTCATGTACGCATACCCCCAGTGCCGCATCGATAGGCTGAATAGTATAACTAGACAGCTTCACACTGGTTCCAGGGATAGTGTACGGAGTGATTGATGAACGATGCGACCAAATAGCATCGGCACCTAACATTCCTCCCCCTGTTTCTTCACCAATACTGGAGTGGAAAATCATCACATGATCTATCTCACCATCAGGTTCGTTTAAGTTACCATTTTGGTTAACGTCAAACGGGTCTTCAACATCATAAGTCGCTAATTCAGTACTACTCATCTGGGCTGTGGCGGCACTCACGGCTTCTTTAACCAGCTCTATTGCCCCAATATCATCATCTGCATCATCGTTTCCACCATAAGCTGCCGCGTTATTTGCCGCTCGGTACCAGCCTTTAACGTCACCGGTAAAAAAGAAACTACCACCCGATTCAGCCTGATAATACTCATAGCCTGTCATTAACGTTTGCCCTGTTGGGCCAGCATAACCATTGGTCGAAAACAGTAAGTTGTTATAATGTTCAGCAGTATAAGCGCTGTAATACATAGAGGTATCACTACTGCTTAAGCCATTTTTGTCATAAGGGAGATCGGGGAAATCGATCAATACCGCCAACACTTTAACGGTTTTGTTGGTGATACTTTGTGTTTGTGCAGCTGTAAAACTGACAAACTTATTTGTTTGCTTTTTTTGCTGCAGGCGGGCCGCTTCGTACCGAGCTTCACGTAGCGATATTTTTCTCGCCCCTCTTGAACGAGCTATAAAAGCTTCAACAGCCTGTTTTTTTTCGATATCAGATGCACTGCTGGCGACTTCTCCCCGCTTAATTAACCAATAAAGAACACGCTCTTTATCGACAATATTAGCATCCGCGGTAGTGCCATAAATGGGGACTGCCAACGCTGTATTCATCACGACCAAAGCACTCAGTAAAAAGCTAATAACGGCACTTTTTTGGAAAAAACCCTTCATCTCAAGCGCTCCTCTTATTGCTGCTTTGTACTGCATAATCATTTATGCCCACTCGAATGCTGTCACTCTGTTAATAATCAGACCGCATTGTTGCAAATAAGTTTTCATCTTTAGTTATCTATTTTAGGAGAGTTTGCAGTAAAAGACCTAAACCACAGAATACGGCTAAAAATATTAGTCACAAAATCAGTGCCAATAAGTATCAATATATATAGCCCAGCCCAACATAACGCAGTCAAATTGCAGAGCTTCCATCGTTAACATAAACGATGGAAGCTCTAAATATCGAAGGATGAATACTTACTCAGGTCCGCTTAACCAAGCATCGTAGATGAGCAATAGCACCGAGGCTGACCAACTAAAGTTAGTACAATGCAAGCCTTCACCAGTGATTGGATGATAGTTTTCGCGAATAGGACTTTGTCCAATAATCCCCTCGCCTTCGGTCACAAGTTGCAATGCTAATCTTTGCGCCTGCTCATGGTAACCATAGCGAGCAATACCTTGTAAGCCAAACAAAGCTTGATCGAGCCAGACAGGGCCGCGCCAGTATTGCGCTGCGGCAAAATGAGGACTGTCGGCACTGACGGTTGGAAATGGCATTTTGGTGCCAAACTGCTGTTGATTCAAATGACGGTCAACAATGATTTTTGCTTGCGCATTCGATGCTGCACCCGCCCATAATGGCAACCAACCTTCGACTCCTTTGCCTTTATCGATCATCAACTCGCTATCCGTTGCGGTATAGCGAATATCGTAGAAGAACCCCGATTCTGGATCATACATCTGCATCTGGATCTGTTTGGCTAGCCGCTCTGCTTCAACATCCCACTTTTGGACATCTGCATCTAGCTCAAGCACCTTTGCCATCTGCTGTAAAAAGCGCTTCTCCGCATAAAGATAGGCGTTAAGATCTACAGACTCCTGCGACACTGAATAGCCCACCACTTTGCCACCTTGACTGTTTTGCCACACTTGTAAGCTAGCGTCGGCATCAAACCTGGGGGCATTATCCATACCAGACTCCCATGCAGCAGCCTCAATAATGGCCTCGACATTGAGCTCGCCATCATCATTAATGTGCGCAGGGTGAAGATTGGCACCATACTCCGCCAGACCATTATCATTATTATCACGGTTGCGATACCACCATTGATGATAGGCAACAAGTTTCGGGTACATGGTTTTCACGAACTCACTGTCACCATCTTGCTGATAAATTTGCCATACCGCCCATGCAGCTAACGGCGGCTTGCCATTGCGTTCGTTCCAATTTCCGCCTTCACCACCACGCTCTGAGTCCTGATTATAGAAAATAGCATCGGGCAAGCTTCCCGCATCTTGTGGCCGTACTTTGTCTTGCTCTGTGTACTGGTAATCAAACATCGCCAGTACATTTGATTTAGCTAACTCAGGCTCAAATCGTGCCACTGCAACCGCTTGCTTCCAAGTATCCCAAGCCCACACGCCATTAAACCACTTATAAGTGATTGAGGGGGTAATACCATCATGCAGCAGTGCACCTGCGGGGCTGCGCCAGTTATGTATGATGGTTTGCATACTCTTGACTGCAAGCTGACGTGCCGTTTTATCGCCACCGACTAATAGCTTGTCCATTCTGCTTTGCCAGCGTTGTCGGTTGTTTACTAGCTGTTGCTCTATCTGTTGCCAATCGGGATCAGTATGCGCTTGTGCCTCTTTCTCGTTATGAAAATAACGCTGTGCGCTTTTGAATAAATAAGATTGCTTCGCAGCAATCGTGACAGGTTCAGCAATGGCCAAATAACCCGACTGGGCATTAATTCTAATCGCCATATCACGGTCAAACCAAAGCTGATATTGGGCATCCGCGAGTTGCATACGCCATGTTTGCATCACCGGCTTAAAGTGCCAGCTGATATGATTTGCGCTCGATTCAGTCTCAGAAATGAGCGAGTGTTGTGGTTGTTCTGGGTGACTGGCAAAAGGTTGGCCACGCCATACTAACTGCCATTGCTGATCGCGGTTTGAAAGATTTGTCAGCTCAGTCATCACCGTTGCAGTGCGGTTGTCGCTATAACTCAGTTTCAAACTGACTTTTATATCTGACCATGTATAGGTTTGAACCAGCCCATCGGGCTGGCTGTGAATATCAATTTTGGCGGCACTATCAAAAGATAAGAACTTATCAGTAGTGACGTTGATCAGCTGTAAGCGTTGCAAACTATCGCTAAGGTGCAGACTATACTCTTGCGCAATAAACAGCGGCCCGGTGAAGCTGCCATAGTACTCAGCAGAGTTGGGCAGATGAAAACCATGCCATGCGCCTTGATCGACATATACAGAGCCTATGCTCAAGTTACCTTTGTTATCTCGCTGCTCCATTGAAGTTGGCACTCCCTGATAAGGCAGCAAATTTTGATAATCAACAGAATCGATGGAGGTCAGACTTGCAGCACAAAGCAGTAGGCAGGTAATCATGATTGTTATTATAATTTTTGAATATTGTATTCAGAGTATTACAGGCTAGTATTTGTTCTGCAACATTTGTATTTCACGATTAAGTCCTACGATGTTGATTGGCGTAACGGCAAGTGACACCAATCAAGATAAGAGTTGTTGCTAGAGTGCCTTCATATAACTTGCAATGCCATCGAGGAACATCTGCACCGATATCATCACTAGCACCATGCCCATCAGCCGTTCTACTGCCGTTAAACCTTTTTCTCCTAACACTTTAGTAAAGACTTTATAAAACAATAGAATGATGGCACTTAATCCCCACGCGGCAAGTAATGCAACGGTCCAGTCCATCATTCTGCTGCCATCGGTATGAGCGAGCAAGATGAGCGCCGCCAACACCGAAGGTCCCGCCATCAATGGAATAGCCATTGGCACAATGAAGGGCTCTTCACCTGCTGCCAGTCCGACAACGCCACCAGGCTGTGGAAAAATCATTCTAATGGCGATCAAAAACAGAATAATACCGCCCGCAATACTCACTGATTCTGAACGTAGGTTAAGGAAATTAAGGATCGCTTCACCCGCAAACAAGAACAACATCATAATAGCTAATGCAAAAAGCAATTCACGGATCAACACGCGACGACGCTTTTTTGGCTCGATGTGCCTTAAGATGGAGGCAAATATGGGTAAGTTGCCCAACGGGTCCATAATGAGAAATAGCATGACTGCCGCTGAGAAAGTATCCATTGTATCCATTGCTTGGGTGACGCCTAATGACTTGAAAAGAAGATTATTCTAGTATGTTTTACAGTAAAGCTAACAAAAAGTTATAAAATATTTGCACTCGTCAACAATACATTAAGAATTAACATGAATTTGGCCGTAGTTATATATCAATGTAAATTCGGCTTATCGCTCTGCTAATTACCCTTAACACTGGTATACTGTGGCGCTTTTTCGCACTCGCGGATTTTAAATGGGTTCCCTATGCTGTATCTCTTAGCTAGCTGTATCGCACTATTATTAGGACCCTTGTTTTACCGGTTTTTTTCATCGGGAACGGGGTTACAAAAAGGCCTAGACGGATTCATATTCGTTTCACTGGGCGGCTTAGTGCTGATCCATATTTTACCCGAACTTTTAGAGCACGGTGGCTTTCTGGCTATTGTGTTTGTCATCATTGGTATTTGGGGGCCCACGCTGAGCGAACGCTTATTTCATCGTTACTCTGAAGTCACCCATAACCTGACCCTTATCCTTGGTGTTGGTGGATTACTGCTGCATACCATTACTGATGGCGGTGCAATGATTTTGGCCCAGCAAGACGGTAACTCACCGCTGCTTGCCCTCGGTATTATCTTGCATCGCTTGCCTGTTGGTGTCGCTATCTGGTGGCTGCTAAAGCCTCAAGTTGGCAGCCGTTGGGCGATGTTAGTTTTGACCGGTATGATGCTGCTAACGGGCATTGGCTACTTTGCTGGCGAACAGTTCTTGTCGCATCTAAGTCTGGAAAATACGGTTTATTTACAGGCGTTTGTTACAGGTTCCATATTGCACGTTGTGTTGCATCAACCCCATGGTCAACCCAATACAGATAAACAGGGTCGATTTGAGTACCACGCGGGGATAGGAAGTTTACTCGGTATCGGACTGCTCTTTCTGCTATTAATGATGGACTCTGGTGGAAATGATCATCAGCACAGTCATTCAACTGAACATCTATTGGATTGGATGCTCACCATTGCGCCGATCTTATTACTCAGCTATGCCGTTGCGAGCATTCGTTTTTACTTTGGGCTAACACCTCAAAATAAGGCGCTCGGTCAACGCTGGTTACAACGACTACTAGGCCCTGAAGCGATCATCATTACCGGCTTGTTGCTCGGACCTATTTTCGCGCTCATCCAAGCGATTTCAGTCGTTTTGATAGGTGCGTTGTTAACTTACTGCAAAGTTGAACCAACAGATCCCCATGACTCATTGCCAACCTCTGCGGTGCGTTTTGGTTTTGCCCACTTAGTTGACCGCAGTGCGCCTTGGATTGTGCTTAGCCTTATTTTAGCCAACTTAATTGGTCATCCAGCAGTGCCTTTATCCAACCCAATAGTGCAAGTTGCTGTATTACTATTGGTGTTTTTACCGATGCGTTTTTGTAATCTCGGCGCCGCGGTACTATCACTTTCATTGGCTTATAGCGGCTGGACGACAACAGCAGTAATGTTGCCATTAATTGCCGCACCCATTATCAACTTCGCGCAGTTAAAGTTAATGGGTTGGCCACAAAGAGTGGCCTTGTTTGTTCTCCTCTTCGGCTTACTTGCCGTTATTGAATGGATCCAACCGCAATGGCAGGCATTGGGGCATTTACCACACCTACTCAACAGTATGAGTCTTTGGGTGGTTGCCGCCTTGTTTGCAGCCAGCTTACTTCGCTTAGGTCCACGTAAATTTATGAGCCGACTCATGTTACTTAAAACGAAGCCGCACGCTCATGAGCACAACCACGACAATGGTCATCATCACTAAGCCAGAATAGCTTTTCTTGGGGATGAGTATTAGTCTGTACTCATCACTCCATTTTATTCTGGCTTATGTGCATTCTATTTGTCGCCCTCGAGGCGCACCCTGAATACCCACTGATTATTTGCGCCAATCGTGATGAATTTCATCATCGCCCGACCGAACCCGCTCATTTCTGGCCCAGTCATGACCAGCTACTCGCAGGCAAAGATCTAGAAGCGGGTGGCACTTGGCTTGGTGTTAATCAACATGGCATGGTTGCGGGGTTAACCAATATTCGCGACCCTGAGTTAATTCAGTCAGATATGAGAAGCCGCGGGGAATTAGTCCTAAATGCGCTAATGGACGGTGGCATAGATGAGCTATGGTTAACACGTTATAGCCCATTCTATAATCCATTTAACCTGCTATATGGCGATGAACAGGCGCTATATTGTTTTGATAGCCGTAGCCAACAACTCATGCAACTTACAGCTGGATTTCACTCTATCAGTAACGGCGCACTTGATGATATATGGCCAAAAATGTCACGCGGTACTCAAGCGATTCAAGCGCACATAACCAATAACAGTATCCCCTGTATTGATTCGCTGTTGGCCATTATGAAGGACGGGACACAGGCTCCAGATGCCGAATTACCAAAAACAGGGGTAAGTTTAGAGTGGGAACGCCACCTTTCATCGATCTATATTCACCACCAAGAGTACGGTACCCGTTCAACCAGTATTATTCTGAAAGACAAGCATGGAAAAGTGCAGTTTTCTGAAGTGCGTTATGATGGCAAAGGCAGGGATCTAGGCCGGGATGATTTTACCTTATAAGCACTCTACACCCTAGGTGATGACGTGTACCACCATCTATAGGCTTAGTGACTAATCAGAAGTGTGATCATGGGTTATCACCCAGCGATCATCTATCTTCTCTACTAACAGGGTAAAAACACCATTGGGATTATCTTTAGCTCGCTCAAGCGCCCAGCGGCCAACAACAATCGCCGCATAATTGCTCAACATTTTAGTTTCTTTGATAGTGAAAGTCAGCTTACCCAAGGTTGCTTTATCTGGGTAATGCTTTTTATATGCAGCAAGGGTTTCTTCCCAGCCATAGCGAAACTTGCCATTAGATACAAAGCGCATTTTTTCGTTATGCCAATAGCCTTGCATGTATTCGTCTAAGTCCCCCTGGTTCCAAGCTGCTGCTTGTCCAGCCAAAACATTAGCAATATCATCCGTCGGTACCGCATTCGCGTTAAATGCTAAACATAGTAGTAAAACGCTGAACCCTTTTTTAAACATGACTCTCTCCACACTATTGCGTGTACTATACCCAAACACCATTCAGGCATCTTATTACCCATTATGGCTGTTCATTGGTAAAAGTCACAGAAAACAATAATACTAAGAATAAAGCTAGGGCGGTTTTCATTACATGTTTCAATCATTTTTCAAATTCTTACTCAAAGCCAGCGGCTGGAAAATATCGGGTGCATTGCCAACCGATCATCAATATATCGCTATCGTCGGTCCGCATACCAGTAATTGGGATTTTGTCATTGGCCTAGTCGCGCGTGGCGCTATGGGAGCCAAGGTTAACTTTTTGGGTAAACATCAGCTTTTTATTCCGCCTTGGGGTTGGTTCTTCCGCGCAATGGGCGGCACCCCCGTAGACAGAAGAAAGAATAATAACTTGGTCGATGCCGTCGTTGAGATCTTTAATAGCAATGCGAACTTTAGCTTAGCACTCGCACCTGAAGGTACACGTAGCCCAGTAGCACGTTGGAAAACGGGGTTTTATCATATCGCCAGTAAAGCTCAAGTCCCCATCGTCACTGTGGGGTTAGATTTTGGCAGTAAGACCGTTGTCATTCCTGAAGGCAAAGACACCACCGATGATATCCAACAAGATATGGATAATATCATCGCTTTCTATCGCTCCATTAAGGGACGTCATCCCAAAGTGATCCCTGATTTCCAGCGCTAAGCATCATTGCCTAAAGATAATTTGCCCGCTATAGTGCAGCCAGATCCTAGACATTGTATAAAATATTATGATTTTTGATACTTGGCTGCTGTACCTTTTCGCCATTCTGCTTATTGCTATCTCCCCCGGCACTATGGCCGTGTTATCGATGGGGCACGGTATTCATTATGGTAAAAGCCGCTGCTTAGCGACCGCTTTAGGTAGCGTGACTTCCGCACTCATACTGATGATGGCATCCGCCGCGGGTTTAGGTGCGTTATTAAATGCAACAGAGTATGGCTTCACGATATTGAAATGGTGTGGTGGCGCTTATTTACTCTTTCTAGGCATAAAACTACTGCTCACCAAAGCTGATGGGCAAGGCCTCAAGCTAGCGCAAGCAAAAGGAAATGGAGCGCCTCTGCAGCTATTTAAACAGGCCTTTTTAGTCGGGATAAGCAATCCAAAGGATCTACTCTTTTTTGCTGCTTTATTCCCACAGTTTATCGATATCACCCTGCCGCAAGGGCCACAGTTAGCTATATTGGCGCTAACCTGGGCGATAGTCGACTTTAGCTTCGTTATGATTTATGCGTGTATGGCAAATGTGCTTGCGCCAACACTAAAATCCAGCAACAAATTGCATTGGTTTGATCGCACCAGCGGCGGGGTATTTATTACCCTCGCCGCCATTTTATTGATCCGTTAAATTATACCAATTCCACTAAAGATGTGATCAATTCAGAGCTTTCTCAGGGCTTTCAATTCAAGGCGCATTGTGGAAGAAATGGTTATTCCCTTTTAAGACCATGCAACGCAGCAGTGAATCTCCTGAGAAGCTCACTGCGTGCGGCTGATGTTTAAGGCATAGGAAATCCCTTAACACAGCGCATGTGGCTTTCGATATACGCCTGCATGGATGCAGAAGGTAGAGCGAAGCAGGATGCTAGAGCCGAGAATAACTATTAGCTACAACCCACGTGCTTCTCTAAAGTGATTTAAATTCCCGCTGAATGACCAACTATTTAATGGAATTGGTATTACAGGATAAAGCCAATATAGCCCTGCAGCACAATTAGATTAACGATATCGATAAAAAATGCACCCACAATCGGCACTACCATAAATGCTTGTGGAGAGGGGCCATTTCGAGACACTAACGCCCCCATATTCATCACTGCCGTTGGGGTTGCCCCCATACCAAACCCGCAATGACCACCCGCAATAACGGCAGCATCATAATTCGAGCCCATCAATCTAAAGGTGACAAAATAAGCAAAAAATCCGAGCACTATTGTTTGCACTAATAAGATAATCAGCAGAGGAATGGCCAGATCAAAAATCTCCCATAGCTTTAAGCTCATTAATGCCATCGCTAGAAACAGTGATAAAGAAACGGTACCCAATATATCTACACATTCACTATTGGTTTTATACCCGCGAGTTAATTCGGTAAGATTGGTTATCACCACACCAAGAAACAATGCATAGACAAAGTCAGGCATTTTTAACCAGCGGATCTCAAACACCGATACCAAGTGCTCAATCCACCTAGCACCCACTACGCAAAGTAACAAAATAAACAAGGTCTCCATGACGCTTTTGGCGGTGACTCGGTCCTCTTCAAGCTGATCATAGGTAACAAGATCGGGGTGATCTTTATGATGATTTCCCCCTATGCCATAAGATGATACCAGTTTGTTTTTATCAATTAATCTCTGTGCAACAGGGCCACCAATAATCCCGCCCATGACTAGACCAAATGTTGCGGCGGCCATCGCAAACTCTAGCGTACTCATACCATAATTGTCAGAAAACGTTTGTGCCCAAGCGGCACCAGTACCGTGACCGCCTGATAACGTAATAGAGCCTGCAACCAAGCCCATTAATGGTTCTAAGCCTAATGCTGTCGCTAGACTCACGCCGACGGCATTTTGAATAACAATGTAGATGGAGGCTATGCCAAGGAAGATAAAAACTTTCTTGCCTCCTTTAGCTAACAGCTTATAGCTTGCAGCCAAGCCCACCGTACTAAAAAACATTAGCATTAAGGTGTTCTGCATCGGCAAAGAGAACTTAAGGGTAATATTCTGAAAATGTAAGGCGGTGGTAATGGCCGCAACCACTAACCCACCGATAATGGGTTCTGGAATGTTGTACTTTTTAAAGAAACCCACATGGCGATTAACACTATGCCCGATAAATAGCACCATTATCGCGACCAAAAATGATTCTAGTTCCCCGATTGAATATACGATATCCATGAAACTCCTATCCGTTACATCGGCTTCGCAGTTAGCACTGCTAAGCTAAAATTAGCCGAGCATTCTGCCATATCTATTAGGGTAATTAATATTAGCTGAGTCCGAAATATGAATATTCATGTAATAAAACCACATTTTTGAGCAATAATTACTCTACGCCATCTCTTAGAGAGCCTTTTCCGCTACCTCTAATGCTTCCAAACGATCTCTTTCAGCTTTAGAAACGTATTTTGGTTTGTTACTAGTATTCATTTTTGCGTTGGCTTTTTTAGCCTTACCCATAAATTTTTTGGTGATTTTTTTAGTGCGGTTCATTGTATTACTTTAGTATAAATTCATGTGATAGATTATAACTTAAAATCGACATATCTGTTTTTATGAACCAAACATTTATCCTTTTGTGGCCAAAAAGGAACGCTTATTATCTTGCTATTGCAGCGTGGCTTACCAATTCAGTTTTCCCGTGTAGCATGGTAATCTAGACGCCTTAAAAAGGTGCTTATAGCCCGTTTTATATTAGGCCAGGTTGATCTTTCGAGCTTAGTTTTTGTTCGAATTCAATCATTTTAGTACAAGGCTTGATCGATGATGCATAGCTAGCTAAGCGAAAAGTTCTACATAGTGATGAAATATTACCAAAATCATCTGCGGAGCAAAGGTTTGCCTCAGCTTGGTTTTCAAAACGGTATCCTCATATAACACCGTTATCAAATCGATCTGATCTGAGCGAACATGAACTTTGGTTAAAAGTAATAATCAACCATATTCTTGTATTAGATGCAGAGGTGGGAGCTGTTGAAAGGCTCAACATTTTAAAGCACAGAGCTAACGAGTTGAGTCATCGCGAATGGTATATTATATATGGAAAATATTGCAGTAATAAATTCAATCTAACTGACATCAACGTCTATATGACGACTTGGTTATATAGACAAATAAAGCTTCCGGTTGAAAAGTTTAAGTTTAACTTAAAGCAACTGAAGAAAAATCACATCAACTAAGTCACAGCTCTAGCAACATACTCATGAGTATGGTGCCACATATAGAAGTGTTTAGGTATAATCTCCCAAATAGTCAATGATGAATCATTTAAGAGCCCTAAAATGAAAAAAGTAGCAATCTTCTGCCATAATCTCTTTGCCAACGGCACTGTAAAAGTAGCACTAACTCAAGCAGAAGTTTTGCAAGAGGCTGGCCAAGATGTACACCTCTTTATTTTCAATGAAGAAGGTGACTTTACTCCCCCTAAAAACGTCACCATTCACTATGTTTTTAAATCACAGAAGTCTCTGTCATTAGCAGCTCAAAAAAATAGGCTGATACAATGTGTGCAGAACATTGAAAACAGCGAGGGGGAGTTTTCACTTTTTTTGTGTAACTCCACCGATTGCGATATCGTCGTCAATGGTTGTGACTTTGATCCTTGTTACTATTTTTGCCACTGCGCACTCCAGCAAGAGCTCATCATGGAGTTAAAACGCGGACCAATCCATTTCTTACGCCGCTGGCGAAAAGCAAAGGCACTTATAGGCAAACGCATTATTACGGTTTCGGAAGGGATCGCTGATGAACTTAAGGCGACTCGTTGGCTGAAGCCTAAAAGCGTGCAGGCAATATACAATCCATTTCGAATAGATGAGATAAGAGAAAAAGCCAAAAAGGAAGTCGATGGGCTACCGAATGAGCCATTTATGATCCATATCGGCCGAGTAACCCGACAGAAGCGCCTAGATATTCTCTTCCAAACATTAAAGTTAATGCCAACAGCTCCTCGATTGGTACTGTTAACCAACCGTCCAGAGAAAGCCCGTAAACTAGCCAAAAAATATGACGTTGAAAATCGTATTATTACACCAGGATTCCAAAGTAACCCTTATGCTTGGATAGCCCGAGCTGAATTGATGTTGCTCAGTTCAGACTTTGAAGGACTGCCGACCGTGTTGATCGAATCACTTATCTGCCAAACACCCGTCGTGAGCACTCGCTGCCCCCATGGGCCTAGTGAAATTTTAACTGGAGAACTGGCACAATATTTAGTCCCTAGACGTCAACCCGAGTTATTAGCAGCATCGGCATTAGCATGCCTGCAGAAGCCACCATTACTGGAAAACCTACCGATCCTCGATGCTGTGGCTAGCCAATATATCGCAAAGCAATATATTGCGCTTTGTGCTAATAACTAAATGGTGTACAAGGCTACCAAAGCTTCACTCTAGTGGCCTTTTCCTTACTTTAAAAACAAAATCAAGCAACGTAAAAGCAGCAATTAATCAACAAATAACTTACTGTTTAAGCTCAAGAAACGTGATGATTTTTATGCGATAATATTAAGCATGTTTTGTGAATTAACCATTGATACGCTGATAGATATCTCTTTTTCGTATTTCATAATGAAATACACTCTCAGCTCTTCGATTACTCCAGCTTTTAACCCGTAGGTGAAACATGTATATTCTTGATTGCACACTAAGAGATGGCGGCTATTACAACAATTGGGATTTCTCTCCAGAGGTGGTAACAGCTTATTTAAAAGCAATGGCTGTAGCAAAAATTGATTATGTGGAGTTGGGGCTACGTAATTTTCCTAAGCAAGGTTTTGACGGCCCATTTGCTTACACCACTGAAGCTTTTATTAAAGGCCTTAATTTACCGTCAGGTCCAACCTACGGTGTAATGGTCGATGCTAAAACCATTCTTGATGCACCTATGTCGATTGAACAAGCTGTAGATGCATTGTTCGTTGATGCAATTCAAAGCCCTGTCGATCTTGTTCGTGTTGCAGCCCATTTTCATGAAGTCGAAAACTCTGAAGCCATCGTTCACGCCCTCAAAGCCAAAGGCTATATCGTGGGTTATAACTTGATGCAAGCAGGTGGTAAACCTGACGCTATAATTGCTGAAAAAGCAGCAATAGCGGCTAAGTGGAATGGCCTAGATTCGCTTTATTTTGCAGATTCTCTCGGTAATATGGATGCAGAAGAAGTCACTCGTATCGTCAAAGCCCTTCGCACTCAATGGCAAGGTGATATTGGCATCCATACCCACAATAATATGGGTAAAGCTCTCGACAATACTATCACCGCAAAAAACCTAGGCGTGACCTGGTTAGACGTCACTGTCACAGGTATGGGCCGTGGCGCTGGTAATGCGCAAACAGAAAGTTTACTGGCTGTCATAGATAGTAATACAACGCCATATCAACCTTCTGCCGTTTATGAACTGGTTATTCGCCATTTCGAGCAGATGCAGAAAGACTATGGTTGGGGTAGCAGTTTACTGTACTTTCTTGGTGCACAAAATGATGTACACCCAACTTACATCCAAAACCTCATCTCGAATAAGCATTACGGCACCGAAGAAATAGTAGGCGCCATAAACTACTTAAGCCAACTTGAAGGTACAACGTCATACAATGGTGACGTGATGGAGTCAGCCATTTCTTTCGACACTTCCACCAAAGCGATATCTGGTACCGATAAGTTACTGGGCAAATTCAAAGATAAAGAAGTGCTTATTATCAGTAATGGCCCAAGTCTTAAGCGCTACTTACCCGCAATAGAAGCTTATATCCAAGATCGTCAACCTATTGTTATTGCGATCAATGCAGTAAGCACCTTGGCATCAAAGTTCGTTAATTATTACTGTGTGTCTCACAACAGCAAGTTCTTGTCTGAACATGATGTTTATAAGAATCTGCAGCAACCTCTGATCATGCCAGCACACCGATTTACGGATGACGAGCTTAGCAATGTCTCTAATAAATTCTTTGATTATGGCTTAAATATTGAAGCTGATGAGTTTATTGTTACTGATAACTATTGCGCCGTACCTTATGATCTCACTGCGGCTTACGCACTCGCAATAGCCGTGCACGCGCAAGCTACGCATATTTCGCTTGTCGGTGTTGATGGTTATGAGCGCGGGGATATTCGTCAAGCAGAGATGATTGACTTGTTGGCGAAATTCAAAGGTTTTGCGCCAACACTGCAGATTACAGCACTGACGCCAACAAGCTATCCAATCCAACAAGGCTCTATTTATGCACCCAATTTATAATTACGATCTATATATTTTTGATTGTGACGGGGTCATTTTAGATTCAAACGCACTTAAAGTGCAGGCGATGAAGGAAGCACTTGAAGCGCTTTCTTTTACTCCTGAGCTAGTTACTGAGTGCGTGACCTACTTTGCCAATAATTTTGGTAAGTCTAGGTTTCATCACATAGCTCATTTTGTTAATGACATACTTGAGCTCAAAGATGATCAAAAATCAACAATTGAAGAAAAAATACTCTGTGATTTTTCTTCTCAATGTAAGGCACTATATCTAACAGCAAAGCTCACTCCCGGCTTCTTAAACTTAATCCAAGCGCTGCCGGGACAAAAGTTTGTCGCCAGTGGTTCAGAGCAAAGCGAACTTCGCTCTGTATTCAAAAGCCGTGGTCTCGATAAGTATTTTGTTGATATTTTTGGGTCTCCCACACCAAAAGCCCAACTACTGGCCGACATTTTACAGAGCCAAGCACACAGCAAAGCGCTGATGATTGGCGATGCAGTGTCTGACTTTGATGCCAGCCAAGCCAACAATATTGATTTCATCTGCTATGTGCCATTTTCGAACGTGCCCCTGCGAATGCAATCACTAGCTAATGAACATCAGTTTGAAGTTATTGAGCGTTGGCCCCAACAAATATAAATCAATAATTAGAAATTGGATCCTCATAATATGAAATATGCAGTCGTCATTCCCGCTCGCTACCAATCAAGTCGCTTTCCGGGCAAGCCTTTAATCGATATCTTAGGAAAGTCGATGATACAGCGTGTTTGGGAGCGTTGCTGCACAGCCGTTGGCCAAGATAAAGTCTATGTTGCCACTGACAGTGATAAAATCCAGTCAGCGGCTGAACAGTTTGGCGCTCAGGTCATTATGACTTCATCAAACTGCCTAACCGGCACCGATAGGCTTGCGGAAGCTAACCAACAGTTAGGTTGTGACTTCGTTATCAACGTACAAGGTGATGAACCGTTAATCGAGCCTAACGATATCCTCAGTGTGATAAAGGAATATCAGCGACAACCAGAAACGGTGATAAATGCTATGTGCCCTATCACTGCTGAAGAGGAGTTTCGCTCTTTTACGGTACCAAAGGTGGTGGCCAGTAAAACAGGGAACTTACTCTATATGAGCCGTTCACCTATTCCAGTTAGTAAGACTAATGAGTTTTCATTTGGCTTTAAGCAGGTATGTATTTACGCCTTTTCTAAAGCTCATTTAGAGTTTTTTGCATCTCATCAGCAAAAAACGGCTATTGAGCAAGTAGAGGATATTGAGATCCTACGCTTCTTAGAAAATGATATTTCGGTTCAGATGATTGAAGTTGCTAGCTCCAGTATTGCTGTCGATGTACCAAGCGATGTCGATAGAGTGATTAAGGCGTTAAATTAACGTGAGAGGTTGAGAGGTAGGCAGTAACAAGTATCACTGCCTATTGCCAAGCTACAATTTCATATTATTGATACGATCAGCAAGCTTTTTAGGAAATTCAAAGTACGCTGGCGCTCTCGCGTAGATGACTTCGTCACTATAATTTCCGAAACAGCTACAAGCGGTAGAGTTCAACGACACCACACGATGAACTCTAACGTTTAACATAGTAATTAACTCACTTGGAAAACTGGAGTTCAATATAACTGAATCAGGGAAATACTTGTTATAGTCCGTTGTTTCTCGAGGGTGGGGTTTAATCACTAATTTCAACTCCTCCATACCGAGCTCTTCAATCAACATCTTATAACCGCGAATTTTTTGGGCCTCTGTATAGGCGAAATCTTCACTCCAAGGTTGAGTAAATAACAGGCTGAACTGGCTATTAATAGAGTCAAAAGCTGTCGCATCGATACCGAATACATCTAATATCTCTGTCTTTTCCACACTCGTTTTTTCCAGCCAAAGTTTAAACATATCAACAGAACTAATTTTAGATTGATACTCTTCTTTAGCATCTATTTCTGCCGCAACAATGAACTTCTCGACACGAGATATTCTAACGGGTTCTTTTAGAACCAGTAGCTTAGCTAGCGCATTTGCGAAACCTCTATTTCTTGCACCAAGCGTTAACTCATTGCGAGTTGAGGTGCCATCCTCTATCTGAACTCTAGGCACAGATACGAGCCAGTTATTGATATCTTTAACGTTTCCAATACAGGTAGTATAAGCATTAAAGAGATTCTTCTGTTGCAGTTTTTTCTGTACATAAACCAATGGATTCTGCCCTAACCTAGGCATTGGCTTCGGCATATACTCTAAGCTTTCATCCAGTACACAGGCATACTTTTTCAGCCGGTGTAGGCTATGCACAGACATCCTATCGCCAAAAATCAAATAGTCCCTTTTTTTCCAATCACTATCACAAAGCATAAACAGAAATAGACTGTAATAAGTATTCTCGAAAACAAGTACTTTTGCATCATCATTGATGATCGTTGTCATATTAAATTTTGACATAAGTTTATAACTTCCAGTAACCCAGCTTCTTGCGCATCTTAAAATGACGCAACAGATTAGTGGGTTTAGGTTTAAGGTCATCGGTACCTTGTGCAATCAATTCATCTACCGCGGTTAAGACACGCTCACTAGAGAAACCATCACGGTACGGATGGATATCATCACAATATTGCTCAATTTTCGCCATCAACTCCGCAGGTTTAGCTAAAACTCGTACTAATGCAGGCTGAATATCTTCAATATGATCGACATTCACTAGATGTGAACGTTTAGTCTTATTATTAAAGGTCACCACAGGTTTACCCTGCAATAAAAACATAATCAGTATTGATGAAGTATCACATAGCATCACATCGGCAGCTTTCAATAACGGCAACACATTATCGGTTTCAACGAAGGTCAGATTCTCATTCTCGAGTGCTTTGTATTTTTCAACAATCTCTTGACTCATTTTGGGATGAAATTGCACCAACCAGCGCCAATTCCCCTGCATCGACATCGCCTTAACCTGCTCATAAACTGCAGGTGCGCAGGATAAACTACGAGAAAATGTCGAACAAAAGAGGATAACAGGTCGATTATCGCCCTCTACAGCGTAGGGCTGTGGCAAATCTCCTTTAAACATAGGATCTAGTGTTGGCCAGCCAGTTTCAGCCACTCTAAACGTAGCAAACTTTTCAGCCAACCGAATAAATGGCAAGGTGGTAGCGGGACCTTGGGTGCAGTAAAGGTCAAAACAATCGCGTATTTCAAAGTGGTCTTCGCGGCCTTTATGGTTCATTTTCCCTGCATTAAAACCATGAAAAATGCCCACTTTCACGCCAGGGATAAAATTGGGAACCACGTTGCCTGGAACCAGAACCGCATCAGGCTGCCAAGCTTGTACTTCTGTAACCGTGGATAATCGCTTTTCGGTCGGCTTCAGAAATGAGGGGTTCACTTCATCACCTTCGAAAAACCAGCACACCTCATCACCTCTCGCCCTAATTGCGCTCTGCAACGGCCTTAAGATGGCATAGGAATAACTTTGTGCGATATATAATAGATAACGCTTGCTGCTTGAACTCACAACAATTCCCCCCGAAAACGTTTCAATGTTTATTTAACCAAGGCCAGATATTCTTGAGCAATACGTGCTGCACTTACTTTTGCCAAAATATCAACTTCTACCAATGACGGCGGTGACACCAACACTTCATCCAACTTAGTTGCCAATGCCTTTGGATCACGACGCGGGACTAAGAATCTTGCGAGCTCTCCCGTCAAAATCTCACTCGGACCATGAGGACAATTAGTACTGACCACTGGCGTTCCACACGCTAGCGATTCAATTAATACCGTAGGTAACCCTTCAAAATCAGAACTCAACACTAAGGCTTTGGCATTGGCTATCCACGGAAACGGGTTTGGTTGAAACCCCGGAATAATCACCCGCTGTTCAACCCCATACTTCTTGGCGGCTTTTAATGCCTTTTTAGGGTTATGACATAAGAGTACAACGGGTATTTGGCTTTCCATTTGTGCGATGGCCTGAAACAACACATCGTGGCGTTTCTGCTTTACGTAACGTCCAATATGGATCAAGTAATCGCTATCAGGAATGCCCTCTGCTTTCTGTTGAGAAAGCGCAGTGATGTCGTCAAATCCAAAGGGGTTATAGATACACTGAATCGAAGCTGGTGCGATCCGCTTTGTTTGCTTTATTTCATTAGCAATACCCTGAGATACCGTCACCAAATGATGGCCATTTAAAGCCTTTTTAGCCCAAAGCTTCTTTAAAAATGCAAACGGGCCTAACTTAGCGTGTCGACTTAGCTCCTCTTCAACAGAAGCATGTACCACGACAAACAACGGCGACACCTGGGTTTTGGTCATTAATCGATTGGTTTTATCTAAATTGGACAAAAACAGATCAAACTTTCCGACACTCGATTCAATTTGCTTAATTTTATTTGTCAGCTTTGCAACAGCAGGTGCCAAATTCCAAAATCGATTAAAGTCTTTATCTTTTTTTTCAAAACAGACATGCACTGGTAAGCTATCAGGTATATCGAAAGCAACATCATCTGTCATAACTAAGAAATGTGGCTCATGCCCCATCGCTGTAAATTCGTTAGCAAGCGTTAACATCACTTTTTCTGCGCCGCCACCAGCCAAACTGTCAATTGCTATTGCAACTCTCATTGCCAAGCTCCAAATTTAGAATGAAATAAATCGCTTATTATAGTCATGCCAATATCTAATCCGTTTTCACAATCACACATCGCAAGTGCTGACTGCAGTGCGAGTTCATTATCTGTTTTAATTAACGTTATTAGGTGGTCAGTCATCAGTTGTGCATTTAGCTCAGAACTTATGGTAAAACCAGCCTCTTTACAGACTTTAACGCGATAATTTTGATCTTTAGCGACTGCGATAGATAAGGTCACTTTCTTTAGTGCTATAGCCTGTAATAACGTATCACCGCCACTTAACACGGCCACTTTTGCTGCATCAAGTAGATCAATTAGCGCTTCATGACTGAGCGTTTTAATCGCGATAACGCCTTCAACTAAGGGAATGTCATGGGGGTAACTCGGTCCGTACACAATCACACAAGGGATTTGTGTGGTCTGGTAAATACTCGCGGCCGCTCTCGCAAACTCTTCGATCGCGTAACCATTGCCAATTTTGTGTCCACCAGAGCCTGCGTTTAGCAAAATAAAGTGCCCTTTAGTTAAACCATAACGGGCTAACGATTCTGCTTGTCTATGTTCACTAGGGTTAACAAAAATGGGCCCAATGACTTTAGGTTCTGCTTTCGCTATTAATTTTAGTTTTAGTTGATCTAACCAACTAATGTCACCAATAACAAATTGAGGCTGCACCACCCAATGGCTATCCGTCACCCGCGCACGCAGTATTTTCATGCCTCGACTGCGCTTACGCTTATGCTGACTTATAAATATGACTTTGCAACCCAACTTATTGGCATGAGCTAATTGTGAGCGACGACCCGATGCATCAAAAATAACAAAGTCAGGCATATAGTAAGAGATGAAGTCATTCACTGCTTTAATGTTTTTTGTAGGGGTATCGTCTAAAAGCGCCACAGGATATGGGCACGTTGAAGAATAAGGCGCGTGGCGACTCAAAATAAATTGAATATGAGCCTCCGGCCAGCGTTGCTTCACCTCATTGGCGACAATCAACGAGCGCATATACTCCCCAACGCCTTCAGCTGAAGACACAGGGACAAACAAAAACTTTGGAGCAGATAGGGTCATTGATTTACTCATCAGACGACAAAAGCAAAATGCTAGCGCATCATACTAACAAAAAACCACTAGTCCTGTTTATCCAACAACAAATCTAGTTCGCAAATAACGCTGTCAACACTAATTAATTCCATCAAGTGCGCACCTTTCGCTCTCATCCCCCACGGAATATCACCTTGCTTTTGCTCGGCAATAACCTGCTGATAAACACTGACAACTGAATCTAAACAGGTATAAGGACCTGTTCGGCCAAGATTTGAATGTGCATACAGCCCAATGACTGGCGTCCCTTGGGTTACCGCCATATGAGCAGGGCCCGTATCAGGCGCGAGCACGACACTCGCCTGTTTCAATATTGCTAAAAGTTGCAACAGTGAGGTTTTACCCACTTGGTTTTCAAGCTCAGATTTAGCCGCAGTTTGAATATTATCAGCAAGCACTCGCTCAAGTGGTGTCGGTCCGCCACATAAGATGACTCGATAGCCCTTCTCCACAGCATGATCCGCCACTGCCGCATATCGCTCAGGCAACCAGTTACGTTCGGCTTTACTCGCGGCAGCGCAAATAACCAATACCGAACTGGCGTTTGGGATAAGCGCCTCGGCAAACTCAGTATCGGCAGCTAATACAGGAATATTCCAACATGGAGTAAGATCGGTAACGCCAACAGCTTGAGCAAATCCCATAAAGCCTTCAAGTACGTGCGGGGTGGCTTGTGGCTCGATTCGGTGATTAGTCACTAACCACTGACCCTCTTTTGCTCTAAATCGATCGAAGCCGATACGTAATTTTGCCGATATAGCCAAAGATGCAATCGTCGCCCTAAGGGCTATTTGCATGTGCAACAACACATCAAACTTCTTGCCTTTAAGTGCACGCTTTAAATTAAAGTAGCTGCGCCAGCCTTGCGATTTATCAAAAATGACAAACTCCACCCCAGGGAGGTGTTTTAATAGCTGATATTCAATTTTACCCAGAATCCAAGTAATTTGAAGATCAGGATAACGTCGCTGAATCGCTTGCACCATAGCCACGGCATGGCATACATCGCCAATGGCGGATAGCCGCAGCAAGCACAAAGACTGAGCATTGGTTAAATCTAGCGGTTCGGCGTGGTTACTTGGGCTCATAATGCTCGAAGGTTGTTTGGCGTAATCTACCGATCTTAATGTAGAATGGCTGCAGGTTCCACGCTTTAGCGTACAATTCTATCTATGAAGTGTAAAAAAACAGCCACTGGCAGCATCACTTATTGTGAACAAACACCTCAAGAAATTGAAGTCACTTGGTTTGATGTGGATTTTTGGCGTGGACACTCCGCGGTAACTGGATCATCTAAAGGCCGTTATACCACTTGGTTTGTCGATGCCAGCAAGCTAGATCCCACGCAGCAGCAGTGGGTACTGCGCCATTATTATCGTGGTGGACTTATTGAAAAAGTCAGTCGTGATCAATATTTTTTCACCAGCCTCAAAAATACCCGTGCAGTCGCTGAACTCACTTTACTCGAAAATTTATACCAACAAGGGTTTCCAGTGCCCAAACCCATCGCTGCTAATGTAGAACGTAATGGGCTGTGGTATCGCGCGGACTTGATAATTGAGCGAGTGGATGGAGCTGAAGATTTAGTCGCTAGGTTAAGTAAGACAGCTATGACCGCTGAGCAATGGCAATCTTTAGGGCAATGTATTGCTCGTTTTCATCATCACGGTGTATACCACGCCGATTTGAATGCTAAGAATATACTCATTACCGCAGAGAAATTCTATTTAATCGATTTTGATCGTGGTGAAATAAGAACGCCTAAGGCGAATTGGCAACGCGCCAATTTAGACCGTTTACTGCGTTCATTTAGAAAAGAGCTGGCCAAATTGCCACAACTGGCCTTTACCGAGGCTGATTGGCAGCACCTGCATAGAGCTTATCACAGCGCATTAGCCAGTAAGTAAGCAGAGCCGTACATCGCTTACTTACACTTAATGCAATTGGCATTAAACGTTACGATTAATCAGTGATTCAACCAGCGCAAACTGCTTTTTCAGCGCGCCTCGGTTGTCTGCGACCACTTTCTTAGCAGCATTGCTCGCTATTGTATAAGCCTGCTTATTGCCGAAAAATTCAATTAACATCTGAGCTAATGGCTCACTTGCATCAACAATTTGCAATGCACCTTCATTTTGTAACAGCTGAGTGATCTCTTTGAAGTCCCAATGGTGAGGCCCTACAAAAACAGGTAAACCTACCGCTGCTGGCTCCAAAGGGTTATGTCCCCCTCCCTCGATTAAAGTGCCGCCGACAAAAGCTTGATCGCCCGCGGCATACAACGTCAGTAGTTCCCCCATCGTATCGCCAACGACAATTTGTGTTTGTGCTGTCACATCATCGTTAAGGCTACGTCGAGCCACCAGCATATTGGCTTGCTTTACGGCGGTAACGGCGGTATCAAACTGCTCAGGGTGCCGCGGCACCATCACCATCAATGCTGTTGGATAGTGCTGCATGACTCTTTGATGCGCTTGTAGCATTAGCTCAAACTCTCCAGGGTGAACAGACCCCGCCACCCAAATAGGCCGATGCTCTGCTTGCCAGCCCTCACGCACAGCCTTCGCGGCTTCAATGCGTGCGGGTGCCACATCTAACTCAAATTTCAGACTGCCACATACCGTCACCTTGTCTTTGTTGACACCGAGCTCAATAAAACGAGCTGCGGCTTGCTCTGACTGAGCAGCGATTGCATCTAAGCTTTGTAGCATTGGCAAGTTCAAGTGGGGGCGTTTTTGATAAGCATCAGCAGATTTTTGCGATAATCGAGCATTGGCCAGTAACACTTTGCTGTTATTACACTTTAGATAATGAATTAAGTTGGGCCAAAGCTCTGTTTCCATAATGATGCAGGTTTTCGGTGCCACTTGCGTTACAAACCGCCTGCTACACCAAGCCAAATCAAAGGGTAAATAACAATGCTGTACCTCATCACTAAACGCGCGTAACACTGCAGCAGATCCTGTTGGGCTGGTTGTTGTTACCGTAATCGTTAAGTGTGGGTAGTTCGCTTGGATCTGTTTTATCAACGGGATCGCCGCGATGGTCTCTCCCATTGAAACACAATGTAGTAACAGATCAGTTTGTTGTAAGCCTTTAAAGCCAAATCGTTCATTCCAACGACTGCGGTAATCGGGGCTTTTAAAAGCACGTACAGCGAGGTAGACCAATAACAGCGGCAAAATGAGGTAGAGCAAAGCGGAATAAAGGCTGCGATTCATGAATTTTTTTACTTTAGTGATTTTTACTTGAAGAATGACATCAATGCTAACATGATAGTCATAACTTAACGTAGATGCATAATCGCGAATATGTAGAGTTGCTCTCGCATTTTAGATTGCCAAGCAAAACATTCACTAAGCTTGGCGATTTCGTGGATATTAATCATTTAGGATGAATATGAAAACCCGTGACAAAATCGTACAAGCCAGCTTGGAGTTATTTAATCAGCATGGCGAAAGAGCTATCACAACCAATCATATTGCAGCCCACCTAAATATTAGTCCAGGTAACCTCTATTATCACTTCCGTAATAAAGAAGACATCATCCGTTCCATTTTCAGTCTCTATGAGCAACATTTAGAATCAGGCTTTCAGCCCTACGTAGACAAAGAGGTCGATGTCGATCTCTTGGTCGGTTACTTTGATGCGATGTTCTACACCTTATGGCAGTTCCGCTTTATGTATGCCAACCTTGCAGATATTCTTAGCCGCGATGAAGCGTTAAAAAATCGATATTTACAGGCGCAACAAGACGTTTTAGCACGCTCTAGCAGTGTCCTTATAAAACTGACTCAAGATGGTTTTTTAGCGATTAATGAAGAAAATATAGCCCCGCTTGCTGATACCATTAAAATGCTGGTTAGCTTCTGGATAAGCTATAAACTGACCCAAACACAGTCTTGTATCGGCTCAATCACCAAAGAGTCACTATATGAAGGGCTGCTTAGGGTGATCATGATATTCAAAGCCTATTCTACTCCGAATTCTACCGCCACATTTGAAAGGCTTGAAGAGTACTACCGGTCAATGGCGCTCAGTACAAGTACACCCTCTTAGTTTAATAAGGTGCTATCGCAATATCTTACTTGATGCCATTTTTGCAAAAAGTAACTTTTGAATTAACGTATCCTTGTCATTAAGCAGCCAAGGCATTGGCTTCTCATTAGCCATAATGACCTCTGTTGGCATTAAATTTTGGACGGCGGCACGTTCAAGTGCAAATCTAAGCGCCCTATGAAACTGCCAACGACACGAATTCATGAATATGGCGACCTCAAACACTAAAATACAAAACAAACAATTAGTTTAACTAATCTGAAACATACAGTAGCCCTAATCTAACTTATCTCGCTAGCGCTGCTAAAAAAAGGCTGTGGGGCTGGGCTGTTTAAGGTTAAAATGCCGCCACTCCAATAATCAAAACAATACTAATTAAGGAGAATTTAGGTGTCAAAGACCTCATTCTACGACCAAATAAATCAACAAATTACCGATGTAAAAGCAGAAGGCCTTTATAAGAGTGAACGCGTAATTGTTTCTCCTCAACAAACAGCAATTGAGGTTAATGGCGACCAAGTCATTAACTTTTGTGCCAATAACTACTTAGGTTTGGCTAATCACCCTGAGTTGATTAAAGCTGCCCATAGCGGGCTTGATGCCCACGGTTTTGGCATGGCATCAGTACGATTTATCTGTGGCACACAGGATATCCATAAGCAACTGGAAGCCAGTTTAAGCGCTTTCCTTGGCATGGAAGATACCATTCTTTACTCTTCATGCTTTGATGCTAATGCTGGTTTGTTTGAGACACTGTTAAGTGCAGAAGACGCGATTGTCTCTGATGCACTTAACCATGCATCAATCATTGATGGTGTGCGTTTATGTAAAGCCAAGCGCTTCCGTTATGCCAACAATGATATGGCCGATCTTGAGACGCAACTAAAAGCCGCTAAAGAAGCCGGTGCACGTAATATCCTGATTGCGACTGACGGTGTATTTTCAATGGATGGCGTCATCGCTAACCTCAAAGGCGTATGCGATCTTGCAGACAAGTACGATGCGCTGGTAATGGTTGATGACTCACACGCTGTTGGCTTTGTTGGTCAAGAAGGTCGCGGCACCCACGAATTTTGCGATGTGATGGACCGTGTAGACATTATTACCGGTACTTTAGGTAAAGCACTTGGTGGGGCTTCAGGTGGATTCACTTCTGCTAAGAAAGAGGTTGTTGAATGGTTACGCCAACGTTCACGCCCATACCTCTTCTCTAACTCGTTGGCTCCTTCAATTGTTACCGCATCGATTCATGTTCTTGAAATGCTCAAAACAGGTCAAGATTTACGTGAAGCCGTTTGGGAAAACAGTCGTTATTTCCGTGAGAAGATGTCAGCAGCAGGCTTTACGCTTGGGGGCGCCGATCATGCCATTATTCCAGTAATGATTGGCGACGCCAAAATTGCGGGTGATTTTGCTAATCGTCTACTCGCAGAAAAAATTTACGTCGTTGGCTTCTCTTTCCCTGTGGTACCAAAAGGCCAAGCACGTATTCGTACTCAAATGTCAGCCGCGCACACTAAAGCGCAAATCGACAAAGCAATCGAAGCCTTCACCCGTATCGCTAAAGAGATGGGTATTATCAGCTAGAATTAAACCAAATAGGGTCACACGATGTTGTCACCCTAGTTGAATCAATTTAACAGACTGCAACTGAGTGGTCTGTCATAGGTCATAAGATGAAAGCGCTTAGCAAATTAAAGCCTGAAGAAGGCATCTGGATGGTTGATGCTCCTAAACCTGAAATGGGACACAACGATCTACTGATTAAGATCCGCAAAACAGCTATTTGCGGTACTGATGTTCATATCTACAACTGGGACGAATGGGCACAGAACACCATTCCCGTGCCTATGGTTGTCGGCCACGAATATGTGGGTGAAGTCGTCGAGATGGGCCAAGAAGTACGTGGTTTTACTATTGGTGACCGAGTCTCGGGTGAAGGTCATATAACCTGTGGTCATTGCCGTAATTGTCGCGGTGGTCGCACCCATTTATGCCGTAACACTTCAGGCGTTGGTGTAAACCGAGAAGGGGCTTTTGCTGAATATTTAGTGATCCCAGCGTTTAACGCTTTTAAGATCCCTGATGATATCTCTGACGATTTAGCGTCTATCTTTGACCCCTTTGGTAATGCTGTTCATACCGCATTGTCATTCGACCTTGTCGGTGAAGATGTATTAATCACCGGTGCCGGTCCTATTGGGATTATGGCTGCCGCAGTATGTCGCCATGTTGGTGCGCGCCACGTGGTGATCACCGACGTTAATGACTATCGCCTCGAGCTCGCCGAAAAAATGGGCGCGACTCGTGCAGTCAACGTTGCTAAAGAAAGCTTAGATGACGTTATGAGCGAACTTGGCATGACTGAAGGGTTCGATGTCGGTCTTGAAATGTCGGGCGTACCCGCTGCATTTCACTCAATGCTCGACACTATGAACCATGGCGGTAAAGTCGCCATGTTGGGTATTCCAGGTGGCGAGATGGCGATTGATTGGAGCAAAGTGATCTTTAAAGGATTAATCATCAAAGGTATTTATGGCCGTGAGATGTTTGAAACCTGGTACAAGATGGCAAGCTTAATCCAGTCAGGCTTAGATTTATCTCCTATTATTACTCATCACTTTAAGATTGATGATTTCCAACAAGGTTTTGACGCTATGCGTTCAGGCCAATCAGGAAAAGTCATCTTAAACTGGGACTAGTTAGTCCTATGGGGCTAACAGTAATGTCAGCCCCTTTTTATTCCACTATCACTACAGGTTTCCTATGTCAGCTTTTCAACACTTAAGTATCAACCAACTTATTCATATGCAGGAAGCCGCCGCCGATTTACAGATTGTCGATATAAGAGATGCCGCGAGCTTCGAAGCTGGACACATTAACGCTGCTGTTAATCTCAATAACGAAAACCTCAGTCACTTTATTGCTGAAGCTGATATGGATCAGCCCGTTATCGTTGTCTGTTATCATGGGATTAGTAGCCAAAGTGCGGCCACCTATTTAAGTGAGCAGGGTTTTGATCATGTTTATAGCTTGGATGGCGGCTATAGTGCTTGGCATCAGGCTAACGCGTAATACCAGTTCCATTAAATATGTGTTCAATTCAGAGCTCTTTCAGGGCTTTCAATTCTAGGCGCATTGTTGAAAAAATGGTTATTCCCTTTTAATGCTATGCAACGCAGCAGTGAAAGTCCTGAGAAGCTCACGTTGTGCGGGTTTAAAATCACTTTATACTACGCATGTGATTTTCGATATAGAATAACTATTAGCTACAATCCACTTGCTTGCCTAAAGTAATTTTAATTCCCGCTGAATGATCAACTATTTAGTGGAATTGGTATAAGAGGAAAGGTCGATGATAGAGATAGGCAGCTTACCCAATAGCAGAGCAGCGCAAGCACTCATCGACTACCTAAAAGGGCAAAACATAAACTGCGCAGTAGTGCCTGCCGAGCAAGGCGTTATGCTGGTATTGCACGATGATCCACACCTAGCTCGCGTACAGCAAGAGTATCAAGCCTTTCTAAGTAACCCTTATGATGAAAAATACTTAGCCGCATCATGGGACTATGGCGACACCCATACAAATTTAGATTACGGCAATCCCAAATTACTATTACTGAGCCAATTTTTGACGGGAGCGGGACCACTCACTTTAGGCGTGTTTTTCACCTGCGTTGTTATTTATGCCGCAATGAACCTCGGCTTTGCAAACCCTATCTTTGAAACTTTGTCATTTTTTGGCGCGACTTCACCTGCATCTTTCAGTGAATTTTGGCGACTATTTACCCCCAGTCTTATCCACTTTTCCGCAATGCACATCATCTTTAATTTATTATGGTGGTGGTACTTAGGCGGTAAGATCGAAAATAAAATAGGCTTTAAACCGCTGTTTATTCTTTTATTAATTGGCGGCACTCTACCTAACATATTGCAATATTATATGGCGGGCCCTAATTTTGGCGGGTTATCTGGGGTTGTATATGCCGTGGTCGGCTACACCTGGATTATGGGCGTTAAACGTCCTGAATCTGGAATAGGACTTCCCCCCGCCTACATCGGCTTTATGTTGCTATGGCTAGTATTTGGTTTTACCGATATGTTCGGTCTTTCTATCGCAAATGGCGCACATCTAGGCGGTTTACTTGTCGGCGTGTTACAAGGCTTTATCGATAGCCGCAAACAGCAGGTATAGCTTAATCTTGCCTTGCTGAAAATGCTTATACCCACGCCACTCGGGTATAAGCCCAATATTATGATTAAGCCATACTTAACACTCTCGCCACCAGCTTAGTGATGCCGTTATGCGCATCGACTATATTGTCCGCAAGCATATAAGCGGGCGTGCTCACCACCTTGTTGATCTCATCGACAACAATACCATCAACCAGAGCCACCTGATGGACTCCTCCTTGCTTTTCAAACGCTGCAGCGGTGCCAACATCAGATCCTATGGTGCCGACCACACCAGCTTCATAACACTGCGGGATCATGACGGGTGAGATACACATAAAGCCAACGGGCTTTTTAGCCTGAGTAAACTGACTAATGAATTGTTTTACACTGGGTTCAATAATATGATCGGCCCCGGCTAAAGCAAAGTTACACAGGTTTTTAGCCGCACCAAAACCACCCGGAATAATTAACGCCACGAATTCGTCAACATTAAGATCAGCAACCGGCTTCACATCGCCACGAGCAATTCGTGCCGACTCCACTAACACATTGCGATTATCGGCTTCATCAACTTCACCTGTAAGATGATTGACGACATGTAACTGAGCGATGTCAGGCGCAAAACATTGGTAACTAGCGCCAGAACGAGCAATCTCCAGTAAGGTTAAAACCGATTCATGCAGCTCCACACCATCGAAAACACCACTACCACTTAAAAGAACTGCGACTTTTTTCATTAAAATCTCCATTTATATATCATATTGTTTTAACAAAAGTGCAACGAAGCACTTGATCAGATTAATTATCGTGCTAAGTTATCACTGCACTTTATCAAACGGTGATTATTTGACCAAGGAATAGGTTTGTAATGCGAGCTAAAATAAAAAGTCCACATTTATAGTTTAATTATCTAAAATAGCACCCACTTCACACAATTAGATTTAATAGCTAATTTTCAATCACTTATGTCTTATCAGTTTTACTGATAGAAATCAGTGAATTTAAGTTTGCCTGTTCCATGCACAGAGTTATCCACAGGCTCTCTAATATTTATCCGTGGCTGAAACAGCCTTGATATGGCATGCTAGCGCCATCATCGAAATGCGATAAACGAATACCTAATATGCCTAAAATTGCCGACAACCCTTTAGTTCTTGTGGATGGTTCTTCTTACCTTTACCGCGCCTATTATTCTCCGCCTCATTTGACTAACTCTAAAGGTGAAGCAACTGGTGCAGTATATGGTGTGATCAACATGCTTCGCAGCCTTTTAAATCAATATAAACCTAGCCAAATGGCAGTTATTTTTGATGCAAAGGGTAAAACATTCCGTAACGACATGTATTCGGAATATAAGGCGCAGCGTCCGCCAATGCCTGATGATCTTCGTAGCCAGATAGCCCCCTTACATAAACTCATTAAAGCCCTAGGATTGCCGCTCGTGTGTATTTCGGGTGTTGAAGCTGATGATGTTATCGGTACGATTGCCACTCAAGCAAGTAAAGAGGGGCGTGCCGTATTAATCAGTACTGGTGATAAAGATATGGCGCAACTGGTTGACGAAAATGTCACCCTGATCAATACCATGACTAATACCATAATGGGACCAGCTGAAGTCACTGAAAAGTTTGGTGTGGGCCCAGAGCTCATTATTGACCTGCTCGCGCTACAGGGTGATAAGGCCGATAATATTCCCGGTCTGCCTGGCGTGGGTGAGAAAACGGCTTTAGCCATGTTAACCGGCGTTGGTTCAGTCGCTAATATTCTAGCGGCACCAGAAAAAATGCCTGCGCTTGGTTTTCGCGGCTCAAAAACAATGCCAGCTAAGATTATTGAGCATGGCGATATGCTCAAGTTAAGTTATGAGCTCGCCACCATTAAGCTCGATGTAGAGCTTGAACAAGACTGGCGCAAGATGGACATTGAGCCAGCAAACAAAGATGAGTTAATTAAGTGCTATGGCGAAATGGAGTTTAAGCGCTGGTTAGCTGAAGTCTTGGATAATAAATCAAGTTCAACAGCAGCAAGCGATAACACTGATGAAGTAGTGGTAAAGCAAGACATCACCGCCGAATATGACACAATTCTAACGGTTGAACAGCTCGATGGCTGGTTAGAAAAGCTTAGTAAAGCAGAGCTTATCGCCATCGATACTGAAACAACCAGCCTCAATTATATGGAAGCTGAACTTGTCGGTATATCCTTTGCCATTGAAGCAGGCAAAGCCGCTTACTTGCCGTTAGCACACGATTATATTGATGCGCCTGAGCAGCTCGATAAAGCAATGGTGTTTGCAAAGTTAACGCCTTTGTTAGAAAACGATGCCATCAAGAAGGTCGGTCAAAACCTCAAGTATGACATCAGCATTTTCGCTAATGCAGGCATCACCTTACGCGGCGTACAGTTCGATACCATGCTTGAGTCATACGTGTTTAACTCTGTAGCCACAAAGCACAACATGGACGACTTAGCCCTTAAGTATCTTGGTCATAAAAACATTAGCTTCGAAGAGATTGCCGGCAAAGGCGTAAAACAGATCACCTTTAACCAAGTTCCACTTGAGGTTGCAGCACCTTACGCAGCTGAAGATGCAGATATTACGCTAAGACTTCATCAACATTTGTGGCCTCGACTAGAAAAGCAGCCTGAGTTAGCCAGTGTCTTTACTGATATTGAGCTGCCGTTAATTGATATTCTATCGACCATTGAGCGCCAAGGTGTGCTTATTGATAGCATGTTGTTAGGGCAGCAAAGTGAAGAGCTCGCCCGAAAAATAGATGAGCTTCAAAGTAAAGCGCATGAGATTGCTGGCCAGCCTTTTAACCTTGCCTCACCGAAACAGCTACAAGAGCTGTTTTTCGAGAAACTCGGCTACCCTATCTTAAAGAAAACGCCTAAAGGTGCGCCTTCAACAGCTGAAGAGGTACTGGTTGAACTCGCATTAGACTACCCTCTGCCAAAGATTATTCTTGAGCATCGTAGCCTGGCAAAACTAAAGAGCACTTATACTGACAAGCTGCCTTTGATGGTTAATGCCAAAACAGGGCGAGTCCACACCAGTTACCATCAAGCCAACGCTGCCACTGGTCGCTTATCGTCTAGTGAGCCAAACTTGCAGAATATTCCGATTAGAACAGAAGAGGGTCGCCGTATTCGCCACGCGTTTATAGCCCCGGCAGGGAAAAAGATTCTCGCAGCCGATTACTCGCAAATCGAACTACGCATCATGGCGCATTTGTCTCAAGATAAAGGCCTGCTGACCGCCTTTGCTGCAGGCAAAGATATTCATAAAGCTACTGCAGCAGAAGTATTCAATGTTGATTTCAGTGAAGTCACCACCGATCAGCGTCGTCGCGCTAAAGCGGTTAACTTTGGTCTAATCTATGGCATGTCAGCTTTTGGCTTAGCCAAACAACTTGATATCCCACGCGCAGAAGCACAGCTTTATATCGACACCTACTTTAAGCGCTATCCAGGTGTGCTGAAGTATATGGAAGAAACGCGCGCCATAGCAGCAGATCTCGGTTATGTGTCGACTCTGTACGGCCGTCGTCTATATTTACCGGCCATTAAGGACCGCAATGCCATGCGCAGACAAGCTGCAGAACGTGCAGCGATTAATGCGCCGATGCAAGGAACAGCTGCCGATATTATTAAGAAAGCCATGATCGATGTTGCCAAATGGATTGAAACGGAGACTCAAGGTGAGATAACCATGATCATGCAAGTGCACGATGAATTGGTATTTGAGGTAGATGCAGCGCAAGCAGAGACACTAAAAGTCAAAGTCTGTCAGTTAATGGCTGCAGCCGCCAAGCTCGATGTCGAATTACTCGCAGAAGCTGGTGTAGGCGACAACTGGGAACAAGCACATTAAGTAACCTAAGCTCAGTTACAGTCATTTTTCAGTTGGTTGTCTCGGCAACCAACTGAAATTATTAGTCTATGCGAGCAAAATCACCAACCCAAGCCCCCTTTAATAACGCCTCCACATTAATCGCTAAATAATTATCCAGTTAAAAGCCTAATATAAACCTATGTTTTTGAATCTGTAATATGAAATATATAGATCAATTAATGTGTTTTTATTGAACAAACCTTGAGATCCTCATCACATTATTGTGTCTTTTTTACAAAAACAGTTTTTCATAATACGGTTAATAGGGTAATATTCTCTGCGTAGGGTACAGAGGTTAAGATGTTCTATCTTTCAGACCTTTTTTAAATTCACTGATTTAAAGTGAATTGCCAAATTATGGCGCCTCAGCAAATCTAATTTGCTGGGGCTTTTTTTCGTCTAAAATTTACTTTAGAGTAATTACTTTAAATCGCTCAAAAAAAGAGTTATCATAGGTTCATTAAGTGCTACCAACTTAGGTTGGTAGGTCTTGAGTCTTGTTGAATTTAGCTTCTCCCCAAAAGAGCTAATTTACGCCGATGGTTTATTCCGTCGGTTTTTTTTTGCTTTCAAATCAACTTATGGCAATTCTAGCCATAAAAAAAACGCCCCTAAATAGGAGCGTTTTAATCAATCAACAACCTCGACGTTACTCGCCATCAGCTTCGTCTGCGGCTTCTACCGCTAACTGTTGCTTCAACCATTCAGGCTTACACCATTCATCCAAAATACCAAGGGCCTTGCTTTTACCTATACCTTTGAGCGATGAGAACGGTTCAACTTTTACCGCATCATCAAAATGACTTAGCTTCTTACGCACTTCATTTACCATCTTCATTCTGTCACTTTGGCCTAACTTATCAGCCTTAGTTAACAGTGCCAAAACTGGAATGTCGCTTTCTACAGCCCACTCGATCATTTGCATATCAAGATCTTTAAGCGGATGGCGAATATCCATCAACACGACCACGCCACCTAAACAATTACGCTTGAGTAAATACTCACCAAGCGCCAGTTGCCATTTTTTCTTGAGCGCCAAAGGGACTTGGGCAAAACCATAACCGGGTAAATCCACTAAACGACGATGCTTATCGAGTTTAAATACGTTGATGAGCTGAGTACGACCAGGCGTTTTACTGGTACGGGCTATCTTCTGCTCCGTTAATAGATTCAACGCACTAGACTTACCCGCGTTCGAACGACCCGCAAAGGCTATCTCTACCCCAACATCACCAGGCAGGTATTCATTTAAGTGTGCGATGTCTGGCGCACTAATTAAAAACTCAGCTTTACGGAAATCGATACGAGATTCACTCACAATTAACTCCAAAATTTTATCAACTAACTTTGTTAAATATCGAAGAGTTGCTTACATTTTCACAATTTCGTGTAAAATATTACCTCGATCACATAAAATACATTTTATCACGCTTGCGGGTCTCCCTAGTAAGCCCATGACAAATATTTTAATAAGAAGTTGGAACGCTATGAAAAAGTTAGCTCTTGCGCTGTCTGTTTTAGTCACAATATCTTCGCCAGTAATGGCTGAAGGTAATGCTGAAGCAGGAAAAACTAAAACCATTGTTTGTTCTGCTTGTCACGGCGTTGACGGCAACAGCATGATAGACATGTACCCTAAACTTGCAGGTCAACAATCGACCTATATCGAAAAGCAACTACATGATTTCCGCAGTGCGGCTAAATCAGGTGGTAAAGAAGGCCGTGCCGATCCAATAATGGGTGGTATGGCAATGATGCTTAGCGATGAAGACATCGCTGATGTCGCTGCATTCTATTCAAGCCAAATAAAGCAAGTGATCGACGTTAAAGACGTTCCTGCTTTAGGTGAACAGCTATACAAGGGTGGTGACTCCGCTCGTGGCGTCACGGCATGTATTGCTTGTCATGGACCTGAAGGCAAAGGCTCTGAAGCTGCTGGCTTCCCTGATCTTAGCGGACAACACGCTAATTATATCAAGATCCAACTAAATAAGTTCCACGATACAAATCGTAACAACGACTTAAATGGCATGATGCAAGACATCGCTAAAAAGCTAAATGCTGACGATATGGACGCATTATCTAAGTATATATCAAGCCTTAAGTAAATATTAGTTAATCCTAAAAGGGCAGCAAAGCTGCCCTTTTTCATTTAACAAGATTAACGTTTACGTAAACTTCCCTTAAAAAACTTACTTGACAGCGATCACAGATTTCGGTTTAATGAGCCCCGTACCGAGATGAACCCAACTGTTAGTACAAAACTTTTAATAATAACTTTCAGATTTCGGTATCTATACATTTAAGATATAAGAATAAATTAACGACATAATAATAATATGATTGAGACCACTCACTAATAATAATAAGAGTAGAGATTTCTGTTTGAAATCCAGGTCGTAAGAATTTTAGTAAGGATTTTGGTTAGGAAGGCCAAAGCGCTATTTAGCATTTACCCTTACGTTCAGAGAAACACGCATAAATAGGAGAATGTTTGTAGGATACAAACATTGGCATAGGAAGCTAATTGCTTAGGATGCACTCGCTGGAAGCTTGTTATCACTGGAAGATACTTAGATACAACTAACATGGATGGTTACTTAGGCGTCATTGATAGACGATGAATTGAGATGTGTCATAAAGACCATCTACGGAAACTGTGGTCAGGAAGACAACAGGATTAACAATAAAGTGTCATGAAGACCAAAAACTAAAATAATTGCATGGAAAGCAATCAAAAAATAAGATGGATATTGACCGGGATCGTCACTAGCAAGTATGGATACTTGAAATAAGAATTGGTGCTAATTGCACTTTTATAGGCGACAGTTTATCTGTCGCCTTTTTTATTGCTCAAAAAAGCCGATTCACTGTATTCCATTCAAATTTCCTCGCGTTACAGTCAAACAACTTCGAAATACAGGGTTCACTATGTTGAGCAGGCCTGGATTCAAGCTCGATAATGGCCCCAGGATTAACGACTTTCCGTCCGTGACTGTCTTCATGAAATAGCCGTTCTGGATATTCAAATTTAAAATCTTTGCTTATCGATAAAGAATACAAGAGCAGATGACTTCTCGCCTTGCTCTTCGAGAGCCCCTTAGGAACACTGCACTGCCTTATCCGGCTATCTTACTAGCGCTCTGAAACAAGCATTTTAAAGTCACTTGGGTATATAGCCATTCTACTTGAAGGTGCTCGTTTCAGAGGCAGTGTGCGAGTTCAATTCTAGACGCATTAATATAGAAATGGTTATTCCCTTTTAAGTTAATGCAACAACAAAGTGGGCTTGCACAACGCCTTCTACGATCGGGATGCTTTTATATAAAGAGTGGGGGTTACTCAACATTATTGATTTTATCAAGGGAGCGACCATTACTTGTAATCAATGCTTTGATTAAACCTCATTAAACTCCCACTGATTCCTGCATCTTCAGGGAGAACGGGTATATACTGGCTAAAGACCCTTTAAAAATTGGTTTATATCTTGCTATCAATTCATACTCTTAGTTCGCCATTTAGCGTAGCACCACGTTTTTATCAGTCTCTTTCGGTTTCAATATCTTTAATGCATTAATTTGAGAGGGAGTCGTTTTATGCGTCGATGCCCGTTGTGCTTGAGTAGCAATAGCCAACTATTCTATGAAAATAAAAAGCGCAGTTTATATCGTTGTCACCAATGTGAACTCGTATTTGCTGACGCCAACTCGCATTTGCCACCCAATGCCGAACGACAAAAGTATCGCCTCGCTAACAACAAACACAAATTACTCTCACAATTCCTGTTTGATTTAGTGTCTCAATGCGAAACAAGCGGACAATCATTACTCGGTCTTAATTTCGGCAGAACCTTAGATCCCAAGAGCTTGCAAAGGGTGACAGAGCGTGGCCATATAATTAATCAATATGACCCTAGCCTAGCACCTTGGAATAGACAGCTAAAACAGCAATACGATTTCATCTGCTGTTATCGTGTTTTTGAGCATTTCAGGTTTCCCTACAAAGAGTGGAGACTACTGTGTGAGTTAGTCAAACCTGGCGGCTGGATTGCGATTAATACGCCATTACTGACCGATCTCGACGGATTTGATAAATGGCACCACAAAAATAACATCACCCACGTTAGCTTCTATCAACAACAAAGTTTCAAATATCTGGCTAATAATGCCGGTTTTAAGCTATTATTTGCGGCAAACGATCTCATTCTGGTGCAAAAACCATCAGGATCTGGTATAACACGCGGCCAAACTTCAATTGTTGATAGAGATTATTAGTTTTGTCGGCAGCAGAGTCATTTAAGTTAACGAGATAAGCAAATCATGTCCCGTAGTAAGAAATCGCGTAAGAGCAACGAGAATGCTCCAAAATTAGCCCCAAGAACTAAGAAAAATGATCGTGTTCTTGGAGGTAAGAAACAAATTGCCGGCAATAAAGCGGGAAGTCGTCATAACGCTTCAATGATTGAAAGCCAAGCGAACGGTGGCAGCGCTAAAAACAGCGATCCACGTCACGGCAGTAAAAAGCCTATTCAGCTTAATATCGTTAAAGAGCAGAAGGTAGAAAGCAAGCCAAAAGGGCCTAAACTATCTGATGATGAAAAACTATTAAAGCTAGAAGAGAATCCGAGACTCAATGGTCTATTGGATATGCTTGAGGAGGGTAAAAACCTAACTCCAGATGATCAAAAGTGGTTAAATAAGCAATTAACCCAAATTGAAACTCTGTTAGATAAACTCGGTATTACCGAAGAAGAAGAGCTACCTCAGCCTAAGACTAAACCGAAGAAAGCCGTCAGCGATGACGACCTCTTCGACAAGTTTGAATCTGGTGCAGATCTGCTTAAAGATTTCCAACAGAAAGACTAGTCCTTAGAGACACAGCTCCTATATGGCATCTTAATTGATGCCATATTTTTATCTGACACTCTCACTTCCCGACTGTAACAGGATTTAGCATGACAACAGTTCTTATCGTTATTGGCTTTTTTATTATCGTTGCACTAACGACTTATGCAACTTACCTGCTGATGCGTATACGTAAGCAGAATCAAGCTAAAATCAAGCAGCAACAAGAACAGGCTGCAACGGCAAAAGCAAAGTCAGAAGAGTTACTCGATAGTGTACGTTACATAGCAGCAGCGATGATCGAGGAGCGTTGTGAGCTATCAGAAGGGGTAATGCGTATCGCTAAGTTATTTAACTTAGTTGGTATGTCAGAGTTAGTCAGCGAACAGTATCCTGCAACATTCAAGCATTTTGAAGTCATCAAAGAGCACCCAATTAAAGAAAGTCGCACTGCACTGTCCAAAAAACAGCGGATGAAACTGGATTTTGCTCGAATACAATCAGAGGGTGAGCTAGAGAGTGAAATCTTAAAAGAAGCTAAACTACTTAGTCAATTTAACGCCTCCGCACTGCATTAATCACCCGCTACAACTATGGTTATAGCTTGTACTATGGCTATATTGGATCTCTACCCAGATCTCAGTTATAGAAGATTTTATTAATATAGGGTGAGTCTGTGCACAAAATCTACTTAACAGCGCAGACATAAACTCCAAATTCAGCGATATTCTATCGCTCTTTGTTACCCACATTTCAAATTTACAACATGGATCAAAGTTATTGCACAAATAACGATGCATACTTCACATGTTGCTAAATTACTATACATCGGAGGATACGCCTTGAAGCAGCCCACCCAAATTAGCTGGGATCAGTCAATGATCGAGAAGTACAACTATAGCGGCCCACGTTATACCTCTTATCCAACGGCGCTTGAGTTCGATGATTCGTTTACCGAAGATAAATTGCTGACCTCCATTAAAAACAGCAAGAGTGATAAGCTTTCTCTTTATATCCATATCCCTTTTTGCGCCAAGCTTTGTTACTACTGTGGCTGCAATAAAGTCATCACTCGTCATCAGCATAAAGCCGATCAGTATCTTGAGTATCTTGCGAAAGAGATAATTAAACGCGCGCCGTTATTTAAAAACTATTTAGTCACACAAATTCATTGGGGTGGCGGTACGCCGACATTCCTTACTCCTGAGCAAATTCTAACGCTGTCAGCACTTGTTAAAGCAAACTTTAATGTTGCTGAAGTCGGTGAATACTCGATTGAAGTTGACCCACGTGAAATAGAGCTATCGATGCTCGACACGCTAAAAGAAGCGGGCTTTAACCGCATCTCTATCGGTGTTCAGGATTTCAATAAAAAGGTTCAAATTGCTGTCAATCGCGAACAAGACGAGCAGTTTATTTTTGACCTGATGGCACGCGCTAAAGAACTTGGCTTTGTTTCTACAAACATTGATCTTATCTACGGCTTGCCACATCAAACTCCAGAGACATTTGCTGAAACAATGCAACGTGTTCTCGATCTTGATCCGGACCGTTTGTCTGTCTTTAACTATGCTCACCTGCCATCACGTTTTGCAGCGCAACGTAAGATTAAAGATGAAGACTTAGCGTCTCCACAGCAAAAGCTAGATATGCTGCATCAAACAATCGAAACCTTAACCGGTGCAGGTTACCAATATATCGGTATGGATCACTTTGCTAAACCTGATGATGAGCTTTCAATTTTACAAAATGAAGGCCGCTTGCACCGTAACTTCCAAGGTTATACCACTCAAGAAGAGTGTGACCTACTTGGTTTAGGTGTCTCATCTATCAGCCAAATTGGTGATTGTTATGCTCAGAACCAAAAAGATGTTCGCCCTTACTTCGAATCTATCGATGCTAATGGTCACGCACTTTGGAAAGGTTGTGGCTTAAACCGCGATGACGAGATTCGTCGCGTCGTTATTAAGCAGCTTATCTGTCACTTCGAGCTTGATATGGCCTTGATAGAAGAAAAGCTGAATATCAACTTTGAAGAGTACTTTGTAGAAGACTTAAAACTGCTACAGACATTCATTGATGATGAGTTAGTCGACATTACTGACAGAAAGATCACCATCAGCCCAACAGGCCGTTTGTTGATCCGTAATATCTGTATCTGCTTTGATGTTTACTACCGTGAAAAAGCAAGACAGCAACAATTCTCGCGTGTTATCTAATTAAGATGCACACATAAAAAACCGGCATTAGCCGGTTTTTTTATGTCTCGAACAAACCGATTATGTATTAGCTGCGTATAATGTAAAGTGTTCATCCTCTGAGATAAAGCCACCTCAACACCCTTTACATTGCAAACGAGTAAACTCTACATCACCAAGTCCGCCTTCGTTTTAGCGTGTTTGCGCCCATTCCCTCGTAATGACATTTCTCTTTTACTTTAAAATCGGTTTCATCGAGTTCCCCAATGAGCTCAACCGAATAAATTGGTGATCCAAGCAGCTCAGTAAAAAGAGCACCTAGAATCTCAGCTCTAGGCACTCCCTTTCTAGTGAACCTTCAGCTATGGCGTCACGACGTTAAACCAAAAATTGAAGTCATCTAACATGCCGAGAAACTCTTTAAACTGCTTTTGGTCACCGCTGATGTTCACCGAACCATTCTTAATTGCTTCATCGAAGCTGAGCTCTTTGAGCTGGATACTATTCATGGTTTTCATGCTCATCACCAAGGCTACATCGGGTTTTTCAACTTGGTTCTGACTATGGTGCAGCACAGCGTTCTCTAAAGTGAGTGTGTACTGACTTTGGAGGTCCGTAAAATCAATATTAATATTAAGTAATTTACCTTCAGCTTTACTCGAATCAAGTCTTACCGCTAAGAAATCAAACAGCATTGCTGGCGTCATTGCACGTATGGTATCTGGTGTTGCTGTTTGAGTACCTCCTGCTGATGGTACACCGTTTCGTAACTCATAAGCCCCCTGTAGATACACTGAGCGCCAAGGACCAGATTCAGCCTGATAGCCAAGTTGCTCAAAAGCATCAGCTAACAACTCTTTCGCGGGTTGGCTCTTAGCGTTGGCAAATACGGCATGCTTCATCACTTCGGCGACCCAGCGATATTCTCCTTTATCAAATGAGGCTTGAGCTTTCTTAATCACTGCCGCTTCGCCTCCCATAAACGCCATATACTTTTTAGCGACCATCTCGGGCGGTAGGTTGTTGAGGTTAGATGGATTACCGTTATACCACCCCATATATCTTTGATATACAGCCCGACTGTTATGACGCAAGGTGCCGTAATAGCCCCGAGTCGCCCAGTTCTGTTCAAGCTCTGCAGGTAGGGTAATCATCTCGGAGATCTCTTCCCCCGTATAACCTTGGTTCATCATACGAACAGATTGGTCATGGGTAAATTTGTAGATATCACGTTGTTTTTTAAAGTAGGGAATAATGTTTTCGCTATCCCATAGCGGCCAGTGATGACTCTGGAATTTCACTTTTGCTTGGTCACCCCACGTGTCTATAGTTTCATCAAGAAAGCTTGACCAAATCAATGCATCCCGCACTTGAGCCCCACGCAAGGTCAAAATATTGTGCATGGTATTGGTGGTATTTTCCGCCATCCATAGTGCTTTCATGTCAGGGAACCAGGTATTCATTTCCGCGGGCGCCTCACTACCTGGTGTGAGTTGAAACTCCATGTTTACCCCATCAATATTGAGTTTCTCACCTGTTTTAGTGATCTCATGACTAGGTAATAATAAGCCAGCGAGGCCGGTTGAAACCGTCATACCTAGGCCGCCATTGACGCCGCCTTTAGCATTACGAGGTAGCATGGCACCGTACATATAGACGGCACGACGCCCCATAGCATTACCAGCAATTACATTTTCGGAGACCGCATGTTCGGTAAAGTGCTCGGGGGAGATCACTTGAACTTTTCCGGACGCGACCTCTTCAGCAGTCGCAATACCCGTTGCACCGCCGTAGTGATCAATATGGCTATGGCTATAGACGATAGCAACAACGGGACGTTCCCCTAGTTGCTTATTGATGAAATCGAGAGCCGCTTTTGCGGTCTCTGGTGAGATCAGTGGATCGAAGACAATCCAGCCTGTTTTACCCTTAATAAAAGTGATATTAGTTAGATCAAAGCCACGAATTTGATAAATGTTCTCGGTGACTTCAAAGAGGCCATGTTGGATCACGAGTTGCGAGTTACGCCACAAACTGGGGTTAACGGTATCAGGTGAATCTTTATCGATACTGATATAGGTTTTGTATTGCTCTAGATCCCAGACGACATTGCCCTGTGCATCTTTAATCGTGACAGTATCTGGCTTGGCGATAAAGCCACGCTGCGCATTTTTAAAATCTTGCCTATCGCTGAAGGGAAGGGCTTTGAGTACTGCGGCATTTTCATTTTTGGTAAATTCTGAGGCAGGTTTTGACTGAGTTGCAGCCATAGTTGAGTGAGGTAAAATCAGAGAAAATGCTATTAACAAGGCAAGCTTAGATCTATTCATTACAATTCCTTTTATAACTGAGAACTATCAACATCCAGATTCCTAACCTAGTCGGTATTAGTCGAATGAGCAATAGTTGAACCACAATATGAAAGACCTACCTATGCCGCGAGTAACTGTCACAGTAATGGTAACCGGCGACTAATACAGCTACGAAAGCGATACCCACAGCCAAGAACAAGGCTAAGTCATTGTTTTTTACCTTAATTAAGATGTAAAGCAGAGATTAAGTGACGTCACATGTTAAGGTGAAAAATCACGACGTAGACATATTCGCAGAGCTTTTTCTGTCGCATAGCGTATTTTGACACCTTGGTTTAAGGGAGATAATACGGTCCTGTCACAGATAGATAAAACGTATATCAACATTAAGTACCTATGGCTTTACTATTGTCTAGCTGTCGATAAATACGCTTTATAATTAATGTGTTGAACAAAAACATCTCATTAACATTGTCGAATATAACCATCAAAAATAAAAGAAATGATACATCAATATTCAGAATGAAAATCTTGGGAAGAAACTGAATAGTACTTGCTGGCGGTGCACTTAACTCATGCAGATAGACATCGCTAAAGGCATAGGTCCATAGGGAAACTTGTATCATTCAGCCTCCTAGTTATATCAGAGGAGTCTGTTTTCATCGTTTATTGTGGTTTAGAGTCAGTTTGCGACAAAGCCCTTTAACTTATCGGCGTGACCTTTTACGCCGCGATCGGCATAATCAAAGTCAGAATAAAAATAAATCCATAACAAAAACGGATATAACATGTACAAATACTTGCTCCCCTCCATTTTAGTCATCAGTCTCAGCGCCTGCCAAACTCTCTCTATTGCTCCGACCTCTCAAACAACAACCGTTGCAACATCAGCAAAACAATCGATAAATGCACAACTGCAAATAGCAATCGACCAGGCATGGCAGATATCATTAGATGAAAGTCCTAGTTTGGCATATTCATTGGGCGATCTATTCGCAGCAGGAAAGCTGCAAGATCTATCGCCAACAGCCCTAGGCTCACTAAATCAACGTCGTGTTACGTTGTTAAGTGAAATAAAAGCACTTAATAGAGCGGAGTTGAGTGCCGATGATGTTATCAACGCCAAAATTTTACAAGACCAATTGCAAAATAGCGTTGACCTATATCGCTATAAAGACCACTACATCCCTTTGTCAGCCGAGAGCGGCTTTCATGCATATATAGCCTCAATCGCCAATGGTCGCTTTGCAAAAATAGAAGATTATCAAAATTATATTAGCCAGCTGAAAGCATTGCCGACTTACTTTTCACAGCAAACCTACTGGTTAAAGCAAGGACTTGCATCTGGGATCACACCAGCCAAAGTAACCCTAAATGGATTCGAAACCAGCATTAGTGCCTTTATTGTACCAGTGGAAGAAAGCGGCTATTTTAAGCCTTTCACTGAATACCCAGCGTATTTCAGTGACGCTGAAAAGATAGCGTTAACCAACCAAGGTTTAGAACTAGTAGAGAACACTGTTTTACCTCAATACCAAGCTTTTTATGACTTCATGGTTAATGAATATATTCCAAATGCACGTACTGATATTGCGGCTTCAAAACTGCCTAATGGTAAAGAGTTTTACGAAAACCGAGTTCGTTACTACACCACACTGGACATGACATCAGATGAAGTGCACCAACTAGGCTTAAGCGAAGTTAAGCGTATTCGAGCAGAAATGCAGCAAATCATTGACGAGGTTGGATTTGAAGGCAGCTTTGCTGATTTCCTCCACTTTCTAAGAACAGATCCGCAGTTTTACCCTAAAACAGCAGAAGAACTTCTAAAAGAAGCGGCCTACATCGCAAAAAAGGCAGATGCTATGCTGCCCAAGTACTTCGGTAAACTACCGCGTCAGCCATACGGTATTGCCCCAGTGCCAGCTGAAATAGCCCCTAAATACACCACGGGCAGATACTCCGGCTCCAACCGAGATGATGAACCAGGCTACTATTGGGTCAACACCTATGCGCTCGATAAACGACCACTGTATGAAATGGAAGCTTTAACATTACACGAAGCAGTACCGGGGCATCACCTACAGATATCATTAAATCGAGAGCTAACAGAACTACCCAGTTTTCGCCGTTATGGTTATATCTCAGCATTTGGTGAAGGTTGGGGTCTCTACTCTGAGTATCTAGGGCTTGAAGCTGGATTCTATCAAGATCCTTACAGTAATTTTGGTCGACTTACCTATGAAATGTGGCGAGCAGCAAGACTTGTCGTCGATACGGGTATGCACGCAAAAGGGTGGAGTCGTCAGCAAGCAATCGACTTTATGGCAAGTAACACCGCCTTATCACTCCATAACGTGACTACAGAGATCGACCGCTACATCTCGTGGCCTGGCCAAGCTCTATCTTACAAAATAGGGGAGTTAACCATTAAGCGTTTACGCGCCCAAGCGGAGCAAGAACTAGGCGAAAACTTCGATATCAGGGCATTTCACGATGCTGTGTTAGCCAATGGTTCTGTTCCTATGTCGATTCTTGAGCAGCAAATTAACGACTTTATAGAGCAACAACAAGCCGCGCTCTAACCGGGTCCAATAAAATGGTCGCTATATGCGACCATTTTATTATCCACTAGACCCCCTTATAGCAAAGGGAGTTTGTTACACTGCAAATATCTTTATCCAATAGAATACAACCATGCCAAATGCTGCTGAACCTGCCATATCACTAAGCTCTGTCTGTACCTTTTCATCTGAGCATCATCTAAGCAGCCCCGAGCAAGCTGCATTTTGGCAGCAGGTAACACAAGCAAGTTTTAAAACCAAAGATGGTATATCACTCGCTTATGCATCGGTTATTCAACAAAATAGCAAAGGCACCATAGTACTAAGTAGTGGACGAGTCGAATCCTACTTAAAGTATAAAGAGCTCATGTTCGATCTTTACCGCCAAGGCTACGACTTGTTTGCTATTGATCATCGTGGCCAAGGACTTTCCAGCAGAACGACCGTAAACCTCCATCAAGGACATATCGACAAGTTCCAGCGTTATGTCGACGATTTCGACGAATTTATATACAACATCGTTAAACCAGTTCAAGAGAGAGACTATTTTCTTGTCGGTCATTCGATGGGGGGAGCCATAGGCACTTTGTATTTAGCTCAGCATCCAGGTGTGTTTAAATCAGCTGTATTTTCAGCCCCAATGTACGGTATAAAACTCCCGCTACCGAAGCGCTTCATTCGTAAACTAGCATCGCTGTTAGATAATCATAGTAACCAAAATCCAAACTATGTATTGGGCGGCAAAGATTATCATGCCGATCCATTTGAAAAGAACGACCTAACCAATAGCAAACTGCGTTATGACGACTATAGAGATCTCTATCAACAGCAACCTAAACTACAGTTAGGCTCACCAACAAACCGTTGGTTAGTAGAATCTATCGATGCTGGAGAGAGTGCGATAAAAGCAGCTCAAAATATCAATATTCCCTTATTAATACTTCAGGCAGAAGAAGACACCATTGTGTCTAATGCAGCTCAGAAACGCGCAAGTACGGGCTTTTGTAAGTTAATCAAAATCCCCTATGCACGGCATGAGATCTTTATGGAGCGTGATACAGCTAGAAACACAGCACTCACGGCTTTACTTAACTTTATACAAGTTTAAAACTCCATCTTCAGCAAACTACTACCTATAAAATAGCCCGTTGCGTTAGCAACGGGCTGTTCACTCTCTTTCGAGACCCATCTTAGAAAGAGTGGCGCCTGAAAATGTTCGATTCGCACCTGGCTAATATCGGCCACAACACGATTATGCCGATGCTATTGCCCTGCATTCAGTCGTTCCGTCAATTCATCAACTTAACAACACTCAAATCACAGACGTAAAAAAGCCCGTTGCGTTAACAACGGGCTATTCACTCTCTTTCGAGACCCATCTTAGAAAGAGTGGCGCCCGCTCGCACCTGGCTAATATCGGCCACAACACGATTATGCCGATGCTATTGCCCCTGCATTCTGTCGTTCCGCCAATTCAGCAATTCAG
>NZ_PJBL01000038.1:0-12045 GCF_002836135.1 Shewanella sp. GutCb
TTATTATGCATCTCGACCAATTAGAAGCCACTTGTTTTTAGATTTCATTTGGTCTGCATATGCTTGCATTCCGAAGCCGGTAATAGTTACAGGAGCACCAAATACAGGTAAAAGTAAAAGGTCTAAAGCCAACAATGGAACTCCAACGTAAGTGCATATTTTACCAACTCTCTCACATCTATGAGCTTTCTTTAATGATTGGTTAGCAAGCTTGATATCTTTCCTTAATTTCTGTTCTAATTCAGCATTACCTGATTGAAAAGCAACAACCCATTGTGAAAGAACATTTCTAAAATCAGTAAATGCACTCTTCTCTTTAAGTTTAACAATATCAGAGTAAGATTCTATCTTTGGTAAAAATTCTATTTCATCTAGAAATACTTTGACCGATGTTACTATATCTTCATGTTTACCTAGCGATTTAATATAAGTTGTATCTTGATAGCGGTTATTTATTCTAGAAGTTAGGCCTAATAAAGGTAAAGCAGCATCCAACCTTTGTGCTTCCCTCACATGAGCCAAAGCTACAGATGCCTTTACATCTAGCATATAAATAGTACTTCGAAAATACTCTAAAGTATCTAGATCTAATGAGTAGTCCTTACTAAAAGGCGTAAATATCTCCTTTAAAGATGTTAAATCAAAATTATCTTCATCGCTTCGAACTGAAGATAGCATATGCGGGTGTATCGTGAGTTTTTCTATAATGTACCCTAGCATATCTCTATTAATACGCTCTTTCCCTAGAGTTTTCATTCGTTGCCAGACATAAGGTTCAAACGTATTAAATAATTTTGCCCTTTCCGCACTCGAATTTTCATAGCCATTTGATAACATACCAGGGGTGCTTAATGGGTTTGTATATGGCGTGTGATAATTTAAAGTTGCATTGGTCATATGCAAATGATTACCTAGTCGTTCTGAACTGTCTTCAAAGATCTGTCTATACTCGATCTGTTCTGGATCTTCATGGTCTGAAAATAGTGTAATTCCTCCTATTGAGGTCTCATCAAGATATACTTTATCGAATAGTAAGGAATACATTAGAGAGTGTTGACTTACTTTACTTTTATTTATTTCTTTTTTAAAAGCGTCTAGCTGATCTTTTTCATGTTGGTTTTGTGCCTCTGCATAAGTTAAATCACCTGATTTAACAAGTTCTTTGACTAAAGACTTCCCTAAATTTCCAATTAAATATCCATTATTCAGCATGTAAAACGTCCCTTAAACATAACATTTGTATACACGCCTTGCGCGTTTATCCGGTTAGACCAGCCAAAACGTGTATCAATAAACAACTAATTTATAAACATTTTTATCGGTTATCCCGAAAACATGTGCTGACAAAACGAGAATGGAGGATAAACTTGCCTCGTATCTCCTTCAAACCGAGCAAGCACACTTTTAGTCACTTGAATTTACTCTTCTTTTTATTTTCACTCAATAGCAAACCGCGAACTGATTGCGCATAATTTGATGATTATCCGCACAAAGCCAATAATACTGTATAAAAACACAAACACTGATCTTTCCGACTGATGAGAAAAAATATTGCAAAGAGGTTAGTGCTGTATTGGACGAATTGCTGACGTAAACACGTAATGGAGCATACACGTGTCAGCGGGATCCGCTCTGAAACGTAGCACGGACATAAATGCGTTAGAGCTAGTACTCAAAATGGTCTAGTTCACATCACGATATGTATTGCTATGCTCGAAATATCCAAAAGACTGCTTAGGTCAATCTCTAAACAGGTAACCAAATTAACCGTGCCACTTCACACTGGCCATATCTTTTTATTTTGGGCAATAAACGAATACTTTACTTCGTTTCTTTGGCAAAGAAGACCATTACTTTTTTAATATCTCCCGATCCATTTCTAGGCGTTTCATTTGAGATTTCAGTTTACGGATCTCTTGTTGAACAGGCGTTAATTTCCGTTTCCTCTAAAAGCATGACCATCATCAATTTCAGCTTCAGCGATACAGTAATTTTGATCTCTCACGCGCAATTGCACCTTGTTTGAATTCTTTTGATTAGATTTTACGTTTTATCATTTCAATCTCCAGTTAAGCTTGGGGTAATCGGATCAATTAAACCACGTCAGAAGTTAACCTGTATTACCGAGATAATTACGTCGAATTTCTTCCCCTAAGCTCAGCATTAATTCATTAGACCCTTCAAATTTAGGATTAATACAATTCTCAAAATTAAAACGCTTGATTTGCTTTGGGCTTATGTAAGTTTTGGCAATGAAGGTCAGCCCACCTTTACTAAATTCTCCGAGTAACATTCCTCCATTGATTAAACGAACAGAGACATTACTTACCGTTTTCCATTTTTTCACATTGTTTACCAATTCGACAGCAACATTTAGCCATACAGATGCAATAGCAAATAATGCTATATTAAGGTCTCTAGTAAAACCACGCTCGCGCTGGAGCCATCGAGCCAATACATGATTTGAATTAAGAACCACATTAGGTGCATTTGGTGCTGGGTATCCATGAGTTTTATGCTTATAGTCGATTATATATGGCATAAATTGAAGGTGTTCACGACCACTAGTATCTTTAAATACATTTAATAGAGCGTAGCTTCCAATATAGTCTGATTCGTGTCCCGTACTTGTATTGTTAGGTATCTTTAATGGGACAACGGAGTTTGTTTTCGACAACAAGGATATTAATTGAATAAAATTTTTGTTTGCTTTTTGAAGTGAAAGTCCGTTTCTAAATTTAGTTTTGCATCCTTTCAAGTTAGCAGTAGTCCTTGAATTTTGCTTACGTAATTCGCACTCTTTAACCTCTCGAATTCTTAGTTTAACTATTGCAAGGGCTTCTGATTCGTCCATGAATCTTTGATTTGCTAATTCTATTTGAGTCATAAGGTAAATCCAGTTTTGATTTAGCTAGAGAAGTCTTTTACTTTGTATTAAAAAGTAGTTATCGCCACACTAAGGTGTCTGAAAAAAGCCACACTTTAGTAATTTCTGCACCTTCTCTGCAATAAATTTTTCTTTAATCATAAGCGGATTAGGCATAAGCGTATTAGGGTTTCGTCCACTATCAGGTAGATAACCCAACAGTTTCGCATAAGAGGTAACTAGTGATCCCAACGGGTCATAATAAGTATCAAACTGCTCTTCAGTTAATTCCCTATTCGCTTTTTGACATAAACAGCAAACCTCAAAGAATAGCAACATCCACAATGGGCCAGAACTGTATCTGGCACCCCTTAATACTTCTGTGTAGTGCTTTGCCGCAATAATAGGTTCACCTATCGCTATGGCGTTTTGAGCCTTAATCCAATACTCAACCCAGCTTGGTTTGAATGTAAGGCTTTTACTCCACTCTGTAATAGAAAACTGTTCTCCTTCTTCATAAACGAACTTGAAGGCTGTGGGGATCTTATCTACCCTATTTAAAATTAGGTCATAGCTATCTAGTACGTTTTTATATTCATTTAACTTAACCTGTGCCATCTCAAACAACATCCATTGCTCCGCGTCAGGCCGTCCCTGTTCCACTGTGTAATCAATCACTTCACTGGCTGATTCCATCGGAGTTACACCCAACAATGGGTAGCTGAATTTCTTATCCCATAGAGGCTCACATTGATTATCATTTAAGTGAATATTAAGGTTATGGACGATGAACGCACCTAGAGCAGAAGCATTAAAGTAAGCATCATCGCACTCAACTGGCGTCAATTTCTGCACAGGCAAAATCGTTTGTAGGTAGATGCGCCACTTAACTCTAGTAAAGCGTGAAAACCTCTCGATTACCTGTTTAGCGGCAGTATCAACACTCCTGCCCTGTAAGCCAGCAAACTCTACATCTTTGTTGGCCTTTGCTTCTGCATGATACTGACAGAGCTTATAGACTGAGCTTCCCGCATTAGCTAATAGTTCATCGATTAATCGGCGCATTGGCCAGTCATCTTGTAGGGTCTGCTGCAACCAATCTCTATCACCTAAAGCATGGTGAGAAACCAGGCTGATGACGATAGATTTTAGGACATTGTTGACGAAATACTGATAAGTTTCGGGAATAGCACCGTGATCAATCACAAACTCTCGAACCCACTCTCGGTAGTATTCTAGTGCATTTAGATAATAGTTTTGCGCTAAATGAGCTATTTCAGGTTGAGGGTACCGCTCTTCAATAACCTGTAACATGTATTTCTGAAATTCAGTAAACTCACGAATAGTGCTGAAATTATTTTTTGCATATTGAATGACGTATGCTCTGATAGTTTTAAGCTGTTTAGATATGCGCTTGTTATCTGGAGCGAGTTGGCGAGTTGCATTAAGTAAATCTTGTATACTAACTTCACCTTGTTTGTTGTTTTCCACCAACGAGAAAGATGCCTGCAACGCCTGTCTACGTTCTTTCTCTGTTGCTGGAACATGAAATGTTGTTTCTAGCTTTTCATCACTCCATAAGCCCAACGAATCACAAACTACTTTATGAAACTCACCAAGAGTGGGAACGTGTTTAATGCCTGACATATTGACTCCTTATAACGATAAACCAAACATTAACAGATCCACTGTTCCTTACTAGGCATTAAAACATTTATTCGGTATATATCAGTGGGTTATTAAAAAACAACAAGCATCATGTGTGTATTAAGTCTAATTGCACAGTCTGTCTAGTCGATTCACTTTCAGTTAATTAAGAAATAAACTCACAATGATATTACCTGATTAATATCGACACTTTTATATTAGAATTAGGTAGGTCATAGTATTGGTCACTATTCACTATTCACTATTAATAGATTTAACTAAACACTTTGGGGTGAAAAAAGTTAGAGTGCTGATCCATCACGCCTATTTTAACCAAGTTTATCTAATTCTTCACCTGGTGCTACAAAAAACTCTTCAAGGTGGTAGGTAATTACCGTTGTTGTGAGGGGTTATCCTGTCAAACCAACAAAAATTCTGTATGAGAGTGTTAGACATTCTGGTAACTGGAGATCTGATCTGAACCATTAACTTTGAACACTGAATCAGGCGATGGGGACTGCTAAATCGACCTTACTATATTGAAGTTCAGCATTACTATGATCTTGGGAAAAACCCAAATAAACAATAACTTATGAGAATAAACTTGTAAGTTTATATTGACCTGTCAGAATCTTTCTATTATATTGAACTTAGATTTTGACATTACTAAAAAAATCGACAAAAGTAATGCTAGCTACACGCTCTGTGCGTGATTTAAAAGAAGATAATAGTAATGCTAGCTACACGCTCTGTGCGTGATTTAAAAGAAGATAATAGTAATGCTAGCTACACGCTCTGTGCGTGATTTAAAAGAAGATAATAGTAATGCTAGATACACGCTCTGTGCGTGATTTAAAAGAAGATAATAGTAATGCTAGATACACGCTCTGTGCGTGATTTAAAAGAAGATAATAAGAAATTCACATGTGAGCTAATCTTTGCCTCATGCTGTTCACAAAAAGCGACCTTAGGGTCGCTTTTTTAATTATTTAACTAGTAATAACCACTACACTCCGTTGTCCTTAATGACGTTACTGCCGATAGATAGAACGAAACTTTGTGCCTTATCATCTAAAATTTATCCTTTGTTAAGTACCACCCAGAGCCATAGACACACTTATATACTCGTAAGTTAATGCCCTGCTCGTCGTAGATTGTAGTGGTATAGATAATTTGGCCACTCTATTGAAGTTAATATAAGATTTCTTAGGGTAAATACAAATAGCTAAACTTCGAGATATATCAATTTAAAACATGTTTTAGAGAGACCAGGTTAGTGTTGAATATCTAGTGGTGCTTTTGAGTGAGTTGGTCTTCTATACTCCCCCAGACTCGAGAGTGCTCGATAACATCCAGGAATGCTTTGCCATTGAACCCGTCTTCGTACAATGAGTAAGGTTCGGAAGCGAAGTTCATCTGTTCACCAGAGACTAGTGATGAAGAGACTTCTTGTTCTTGGTTACATAAGAAGTGGGCATTGTCCGCTAATGCGATTAGAAGCTCTTCGATTGTTACCTTCATAAAGCCTGCAAAATACTCATGATCGAACTCAATGGACGTATCGGCAATCAAACCAACTATGTGTGGTGTATCGGTAGTTAGATTTAGTCTTTGTTTCAATTGCTCATCAATTTGAAGGTCCATCATTGTTGCACAGACTTTCTTCCTCACTTGTATACCGGCTTTGCGTAAAGTTCTATCTCGATGATAAAAGATTTCAGACTTGGTCGTTCTGCAATACGTCGATTTAACCTCGATAACGATAACGATGTTATCTATTGAACAAATTAAATCGATTTCCCCAGCTTCTATCCCCCCAGGGCTTTTCGCCGTAAAGTTTTTTAAAACTGAGAATCCTCTGAGCTTGAATTTATTACCTAGCTGATTTTCGATTCTTGTTGTCTCATCCTTCAATGAGCTACGTTGATTTGCAAATCGGCGCAAGTTATTTATAGCATTAACAGAACTGACTTGGGCTGACATTAGCCAAGGGAGTTGGACGCAATGACTACCCATTTTAAAGATAGGCTTTTCGGTAAGTTGTTGAAGTTCATTTGTCGGTGAGGCTTTCAAAAGTGCACTGCGTATTTTCAAATCAAGGCACCAGAAGTCTAAAATTGCTTCAGCCGCATTGATATTGCCATCAGGGAAATCATCCGATACAGTCCAGCCGACTATGTTTTTAATTTTCTCTCTCCAAAGAGACCACGTGATAGGAAATCGATTTTTTCCTGTTGCGAGCCCTTTTATGGCCACTAATCCAATAGCTTTCTGCCAATCACCTACTTCTGCATATTCTTGATCAAATGCTTGGATATAGTCCTTTAAGTAAAAAGCTATCATTAACTCTTGAGATAATAATGCCTGAAACAGATTAACGTTGAATCCTGAACTAATGGTCACGGATGATGTAAACCCATACACCTTCTGAAGTTCGAGCAGACTTGCTATTGCTTTGATGTAAGCGACTTGGTTACTTTCATGGTTCTCACTTGTTCCAATTTGTTTGGATGCCATTCCTAAAGTAATGAACTCTTCCACTGCCAAGTTGAACCAGTACCCTCTAAGCAATTTTTGTCGGTTTCCATTACGTTCCCAAGTATCGTCTAAACCACTATCCAAATGCTTAAGTGTTAATTTTTCATTGTTGACAGAAAAATGAAGCGAATCATCAAAACAAAATGGATGAACACTCTGAGAGATAAACTCATCGAGTTCTACTTGAGCTTGTACTAGTTGACCGAAAAGTTGCATAAAAGCTTCCGCTCTAGAGCTCTCTTCATCAGAAGGGAAAATTAGAGGAACATGATATTCTTTTAAAGACTGCGAAATCTTATTATCGTTTAAGGTAAAATCTTGCTTAGATACATGTCTCAGCTTCCATTGCATTAGCTCCGTTAACGCCCTTAACTGGGAATCTGCACTTATGGCCCCACCATCAAACGAAATAGCCGGCTCTTTTAAGTGTTTAAACGAGTAAGCAGCAGAAAAAGACATGAACTCAAACAACGTTAAAGATATTAACGGTTGGCTGTATTTCTTTACTAAATTTTGTCTATCTTCGTGTGCTGATTGAAATGCTTCACAGGTTGAGATGAGTTCTTCTAGTGCATGTGGACTTTGATTGGCTAGTTTTTCAATTTCGGTCCACTTAGCGTGCTCTTTCTTTAGTACCAATTGAGAGCGACGAATTGCAGTACGAATAGTCTCTGGTGATTCTGCGAAAACCTTAGTCATTAAGCTATAATTTTCAGCAATATCCTGTGCGAAGTAGCGTGCTAACGCGAGAATGAAATCATCGGTTTTGTATGTGGCTGGTGGAATCTCAAAAACAAACTTTGAGTTCCAAAATGATTCATCTCGGTTTAGTTGAGGGTTCGTTTTGCTTTTCTTAGAAGGCTTTCTGTAGAGATAAGCTTCGATAACAAGCTGGTATGGACAGTCACTTAGATTCCTTTCCTTTAAGGCTAAGAAAAGCTTATCAAAGTAACTTAGTTCGCAATCTAACATCAAGGAGTCCATTCACTATTAGTTCTTTAAAAATATACCCTTATATACATATATTGAAAAGAGATGAATCTCTAATCTTTGAAAAATACCTATGGTAGATGATATTTACCCTCAGGTAGAATCCACATAAACATACTACCGATTAATTTAAACAAGACTGACTGAAGTGGTTTAGTAGATTTGGTCACCTAACTCACTTAACTATTACTGCAAAACCACCTCAAAGTATTTCATCTTAAGTATTTAAAGGTTATCGATATCAATCTTAATTTCAGCTTGGACACGCCTTTCCTCAACAAGCCGAACATCAAGTTCATCTTCGATGAGGTCTTCAATTTCTTCAAGAATATCAGCTGAAATACCTAATCCAATACCTATCTTTCGATAAGCATAGAGACTAAGTTTATGTGTACCATTGAGCACTTCAGCAACCTCAGACTCAGAACCGATATAAGGAATCAAGTCTGTTTCTGTTAGACCCAATTGTTCCATTCTGAACTTTATAGCTTCAATAGCATGCGGAGATTGAATTGGAAATAGCCTCTGCTCATACTCATTAATCTCATGACCAAGCATTTCAATTTCATCTTTGTTTTCTAATTGTTCTGAACAATCTAGATCCATTAACTCAGTCATACGAGATAAAGCCTGTTCGTACTCTTGAGCTGTTCTGATTGGTTTTATTTGACTCATTAAGGCAACCTCTCAAAGCTTCACTTATTGTACTCAAAAAGTCCTATCCATCAGTTTAAAGCTATAGCTTAGTCCATCTCTACCAAGGTTTAGGGGGTGTTACTAAAAGAATTCACCTTGGGAGAACTATTTACTGCACTTTGCCGCAGCAATGAGTAGCGCCTGATAGTGGTCGAAGATAGCATTCAGCAATAACGTATCCACTTGACCAGAGAGAATAATGTTGAGCGTAGGAATGCCGCTTTGAGGGCTATAATCAATTTTGTAAATCTCTACATAGCCGTCTTGGGCATCCATCAACCCAGCCAGCGTCTTAATGAGCGCATAACAGGGAAATACAAAGCAATCTTGCATATTCAGATCATCGAGTAGTCGAACTTGAGGAAAGTGGTCATTAAGTCGCTGCTGAAGAATGTGGGCCTGTTGCATATTGGTGCATCTTTGATAGCTTATTTTTACAAGCATAGCCTAAGCCAATTGCATCCACCGGGGGTGTTACTAAAAGAATGCAGCGCTTAGACAAATATTAATATTTATCTCTATAACCATGCTTAGTTAGGTCTCAGTCATTTCAAAGTGGTGATTGATATATATACATTATTAGCATTTTCATATATTATTAGATTATTAGATTATTGAGTTATCTTGCTGAAGCCCACTGTTTATATAGGGTTCACTCATATTTATAACATGATCCAGCGTTAACGTGACAAGTGGGATTAAGATCCAGTGATAACGTGTTATTTTGAAATTAATGATCCAGTCAAACTCTGCAAAAACTTCTTTAAAATCAGTAAAAGTGATCCAGCGATAAAATGCCATTAACATTTTTGACATTCGACATTGAGATCGAAACTTGATCCCACTGAAATTAGAATCGTTCTAGCCCCTTCTACAACAGGCTTGGAGCTGTTTTTAATAGGTAATAGAAAAAGTGGGATTCTAATTTAACGTGAGATCTTACCTTCTGGCGGTTGGATTTTGACATTTTGTAAAAGGCTTCATTGTATAGCAGCATAAACCGCATGAAGAAAATACAACTGACGTGCTTGGCATGGCCGTGTTGATATACTCATTCCTTGGATAAGCCAATCCCATGGTTTTCTCAGGGTTGATTTACCGTCCGGCAAACAGGCAGACTTTGTTAATCACCTTTACCCCAGCTAATGCCTTATGACTTGTCCGTTGTGATCTCTAAGGCTTACTTTAGCATTGATGAGTTGCTAATAGCGGTACCGCTGTAATGAAGGTCTCGCCCTCGGCCACCATGTTACCCAACTACTGACGGCCTGCTCATCCATCCCAAAGGTAAATGAACATGGGCTAACCAAAGTTTGTTACATATACAAGCCAGTTGGTGATGTGACGCTTGGATTTAACCAGTAGTACTGTTTACTGTGAGGTGCTCACAGGATCTGAACGCAACCTCCAACAAGATCGGAGGTGTTTCCTATTTAGGAAACAAAGCCATCTGGTGTGCCTAATATAGAGTGTTATAAGTTGTAATTGGAAGGAATTGATGAAAATAGGAATTCATAGTAACCGCCCTACTTCTAACGTGGTTTCAAGCATAGTGAATTTTAGCTGAGGCAGAATAGTGCTCACTTCCAGGAACAAGCGATCTATGACGCTACCACGATTTGGGACAAAAGTGAGTAATCAAAGTCCCTTGGTGTTCACAAGCTAACTGTTGATCTTGTAACGCACTTCTGAACAAAAGTGAGTTAGAAATTCAGCCTTAGCGAATGACTAGTTGATAGAGTATAAGAATAAAGTTTACTCTGACCCCACTTATACTTCTGAACAAAAGTGAGTTAGAATTCAGCCTTAGCGAATGACTAGTTGATAGAGTATAAGAATAAAGTTTACTCTGACCCCACTTATACAATTGCCCCCTGAGGTAACGCAGGTAATATTGAATCAAACTCGAAATCAATTATCACTGTATTTTGACGTAACCTAATATTTGTAATATAGCCGATACGTGACTCAACAGTTTCATTCTCAGTGACAAATAAAGTTGGAAAGCTCTTTAATTCTTCTATAGCACTTTCTGTAAAGTCTTTATAACGCTCACTAATTTCAGTAACAGTGTACTCAACTAAAGAACGGCTTCTATCACTTTCATACGGACTTGTATTCCAAGTCCATGAATCATAAGAAATCAATAAATTAAACAAGGTGAATCTCCATATTTACGTGTAAGCCTAACGCCCTAATAATGGGCAAAAAATTGTTGGCTAAAATGTTGAGGAACGAAAACAGCCAACTGTTTTTATCCTTATTTATTAGCTTGTTATGTTTTTATACTTCTACAAAACTTGCCAATAATGATTGAAATTCACTTTCAATAAGCTTTTGTTCTTCTAATTCTGCAATAGATTGAATTATATAGTAGCTGTCATTACTAAATAGCATGGAGAAATGAATATATTTCCACGCATTTGATTTAATATCCAACGCCTTAGCTAATATCATTTCCCCGTTCAAATCATTAACTTTAGTCTGACTTTGACCTATAACCTCTATATTTGTAAACCCGTCAGATTTCATTAACCGTTCTCGAGCATAATTTGCACGAGATTTAATTTCATAAGTATTTGAGTATGATGCTGCGATAATGGCATATGGTGATTTTTTGTTTTCAATTGGAAACAAGCCGTCTTTGGTAAGAATAAGGGCATTACCCATTTTTTTAGCAATTTTAAGAGATTTTGTTTCATCTATTTTGAAAGTTAGTCCCTCGAAAAAATCAATTTTAGAGTCTCGCTCCCAGCGAGATGTTAAAATTGTCTCTTTAAGTTTATCTGACACTTCACTTGAAAGATCTGTTTGAAAAGAGGCCGCGATAAGAATGGATTTTGTATCGTCTCCCAACAAAACCATCCACTTCGTAAAATCAAGTTCATAAGCGGTTTGACTGAGCTTCATTAACTTCGCTGAATCATTTCCTAACTTGATATCCTCTGTGCTTAACAAAGTTACTCCTTTGCTCGCAAATCCTTTTTTATTCATCCCCTTCATCACTTCATTTATAGGACCGGGAATTTCGGTAATCATAATTGATGTACCGTATTCTTCATCCACATAGCCTGAAAAATGTTTTGCTGGCGCTAAATAAGTAGGTGGGTCTATAACAATGTGAGTTCCTTTTACTCTTTCAGAAGCGAGTACATTTGAAACAAAAATGTTCAAAAGGATGATAAGTAAATATTTATTCAAAATGCTGGCTCCATTCTGCCGAAAAACATAACGTCCTGTTAAGGGGCAAAAAATTGTTTGCTAAAATGTTGAGGGACGAAACAGCCAACTGTTTTTTGTCCTGCTTG
>NZ_PJBL01000039.1:0-10907 GCF_002836135.1 Shewanella sp. GutCb
TTTCGATAGGTTTTTAATTATTACGAGGCTAAATACTTAAATGTCTTACTTTTTCTTTAGATAATTCGCTTTAATGAATCATCTGCTTCTTTTAAAAATGAGCCAATATCAACTCATACAAGGCATCGCTATCAATAACAACGGCTTGACCACCACTCTTAGCAATGGCATCAATCACGCCGGGTGACTCCACATAAGTGTACAGATAAAAGTCAGTATCATATCCAGCGGCACGAATGGCTTGCAGCAGCTTAAGCCCCGCGAGTGAATCACCATGCCGTCCCATATCTGAAATCACCGCTTGGTAGTGATACATAGATAACAGCATGAGCGCTTCTTCTGAGGTGACAGTGTTATAAACACCAATATTTTTCTCTTCTAAATAGGCTTTTTCAGCCAAGTTATTCTCAGGGTGATCGTCAACCCAAAGTACTCGACCCAGGGCTTTTGTTGGCTCACTATAATTGAGATTTTTCGTTTGTGTCGTGACTGAATCGCTATTGGCTCCGCCTAACCAAAACTGGAAAATCAACGCGAGTACCAGCAATAATGCAATCAATACTTTAGCAAAAATTTCCCACCATGAAATAGGCGCAATTTTTTTACGTCGCTCAATAAAGGGGGCCGAAGTGAAGGGTGTCTTTTGTGCTGCTTGAGGGCTAGCAGCAAGACCATCTGCAGTTGAAGGTTGAGTCTGTAGTGAGAGCTGCTTTCCGAGTACATGTTCGAGCCGATAACCTCGACCATGAACAGTCTGAATCAATGGTTCTGAATAACCTGCTTTACTAAAAATCTTACGCGTATCTGAAACCAGTTTAGACAATGACATGTCCGACACCACTGTGCCTACCCATATTTTGTCTAAGCAATCTTGTTTTGAACAATATTCTGGATAACTATTAGCGAGCAACTGAATAAGCATAATATTACGCTCATCAATAGCATAAATAGTGCCATTAATTAACAGTTCGGCTGTTTCACGATCGATAGAGAATTCACTAAAACTAAGCTTCATGGACGGCAAACCAACACTTAAGTAAAAAAACCAATAGTTAACAATAATGCAACATAAGTACTGTTTTAGCAAAGACTGTTTTCAGGGGGACTCACTTAAAAGAGCGGGAATTTGAATCATGGTCATTTCAGCAAGATAAGTATTAACTTTTACAATCAGCGGCCTATCACGCTAAAAAGTCAGCTATAAAAAAGCCACCTATAAATAAGGTGGCTTCATAATAGAGATATTACTGTATATAGCCTGCGCTATAGTAAAGACACAATCAATGTTGTGCTCCTAATACTCTAAAGACTAGTCTTCCAATAATCCAGCAATCGTCAGTACGCCATGAGTCGTTGCACCTGCAGCCCATAACGCATCACCAGAGTCTGAGAATGCCGACGCGAGATCAACGTGCAACCAGTTAGCATCTGGGGCAACAAAGCGCCATAGGAAACCCGCTGCATTTGAAGCACCACCGGCACCGCCACCCTTCATCGCTCGGCTGTTAGCAGTATCAGCATAAGGACTTGGACAACTGTCCATATGCCAAGGATCAAGTGGCAAAGGCCAAACTCGCTCGCAAGCGGCAATGGCTTTTTGTTGCGCTAATGCCAAGATTTCAGCTTTAGGAGAGAAAATAGCATTGTAGTTAGTGCCAACCGCCATAACGGCAGCCCCCGTTAGAGTGGCAGCATCGATAATTAATGACGCGCCCGTTTCTGATGCGGCTTGCAGACCATCAGCCAGCACTAAACGACCTTCAGCGTCAGTATTAACCACTTCAACAGTTACGCCATTTTTGTAGGTTAAAATGTCGCCCAGCTTATAAGCATGGCCACTGATTAAGTTCTCAGCGCAGCATAAAAAGAGCTTAACCCGTTTGTTAAGGCCTGACTTAATCGCTAAACCAAGTGCGGCGGTTACGGTGGCTGCACCGCCCATATCGCACTTCATGCCGAGCATACCTTCTGAACCTTTAATGCTGTAACCACCAGAGTCGAAAGTGATCCCTTTACCCACGAGTGCTACAGCAACGTCGGCATCGGCTGCCAATGGGTTGAAATCAACTTCAAGCAATGCAGGTGGACGTTCACTACCACGGCCTACCGCGTGGATACCTATCCACTGGTGTTCTAATAATGCTTCGCCTTCAATAATGCGGTAGCTAATGTTGTCGCCGCCAATATCACTCAACCATTTTGCCGCTTCAGTGGCTAACACCATTGGTGACAAATTTTCCGGCGTTTCGTTAATCAATTTACGGGCAAAGTTGGCACTCTCTAAACGGTTAGCAAGTAAGGCCTTTGCCGAATCGTCACCGGTCCACTGTATTTGTGGCTGCTTTTTAGCGGTAGCAAAGCCTTGAGCAAAGGCCCATTGCGCATCAACAGTCCATAAGTTGCCTTCTAGTGCAACAGCACTAACGCCTTGTCCTTGAAGCTTACGGGCAGCTTGTTGCACTTGACGCTGAATATCCCCCGCTTTGATATGAATTGAAGCCACATCGTTTTGAAAAGTAACATTGGCTTTTCCCCAGTGAGCAGCAGGTACTTCTTGGGTGAGGGTAACTTTCATTAAATTCGTCATTTTAGGTCCTTAAAATGTGAATCGATCAGCAAGGGTGCTCTCGACTCGTTTTCAGCTGAGTTTACTGGATCGCCTGTAATATCTAAAGTCGGGTATTAAATAGTTGAGCTCATTTTAGAATACTAACCGTTTCTTAATTATTTAATCTCAACCCGTACCTATGCATTATTCTCCAATCCTCCCGAAAAACTCTGTTAATCTAGCGGCAATATAGTCGTCATTAGGTAGCTAAAATGGAGTTTAACCCCGTATTTGATAGTGGGATCCTCATTCAACGATATAAACGTTTTCTAACCGATATCACTCTCGAGGATGGCAGCGAAGTGACTATCCACTGCCCTAATACTGGTTCGATGCGTAATTGCTTATTTCCAGATAGCAAAGTGTGGTTTTCAGTCTCTGATAACCCAAAGCGAAAATATAGCCGTACTTGGGAGCTCGCTGAAACGCCAAGTGGCGATATGATAGGCATCAATACTGGTCGTGCAAATACCTTAGCCGAAGAAGCGATTAATACCGGCGTAATAACAGAACTAACCGGTTATGCGTCATTACGCCGCGAAGTAAAGTATGGTAGTGAAAACAGCCGAATAGACATCTTATTAGAAGGTAACAACAAAGCCAGTTGCTATGTAGAGGTTAAAAGTTGCACCTTACTTGAGCATGGGCAAGGATACTTTCCAGATGCGGTGACCACTCGTGGCCAAAAACATTTACGCGAATTGATGGAAATGGTGACCTTGGGGCATAGAGCTGTATTATTGTTCGTTGTGCAGCATACAGGAATAGATTCCGTTAAAGCTGCAGCGCATATTGATCCTGTTTATGCTGCATTACTCGATGAAGCATATTCAGCTGGAGTAGAGATATTAGCCTATAGTGCCGAGCTGTCGCCCTCAGCGTCCCGTTTGGTTAAATCCTGTCCAGTTAAGCTCTAATTCAGAATATACAGTTGAAATTGTTCTTAATAGAAGACATAGTCAAAGAATCGAGTGCAGATAATATAAATTATTTGCCTATCTCGAGGGTTTCTGGTATAGATAGCGCCCGTTATTATACAGACGCCCTACAACGCAAATGATTAACAGGAGATGCGTTATGCCAGAAGGCACTAAAAAACTCGGTGTGCTCGCTATCGCAGGTGTATTACCTTACCAAGAAAAGCCCGGTGAGGAGTACATGAACGAGGACCAGTTGGGTCACTTTAAGACGATTCTTGAAGCTTGGCGTAACCAATTGCGCGAAGAAGTTGACCGCACTCTGAACCATATGCAAGACGAAGCGGCTAATTTCCCAGATCCTGTCGATCGTGCAGCTCAGGAAGAAGAGTTTAGTTTAGAATTACGTGCTCGCGATAGAGAACGTAAACTAATCAAAAAGATTGAAAAGACGCTACAGATAATCGAAGAAGATGATTTCGGCTTCTGTAACTCTTGCGGTATCGAAATCGGTATCCGTCGATTAGAAGCTCGTCCAACAGCCGATCAATGTATCGACTGTAAGACGCTTGCTGAGATCAAAGAAAAGCAGATGGCGGGATAATCGCTATCTTAAGGTGCGGAGCGTTATGCTCCGCTCTTTTGTTTCTAAATGTCTCTAATGGTTAACTCAACAGCTTATATCGGTCGCTTTGCACCGTCCCCTTCTGGTCCACTTCATTTTGGTTCATTGATTGCTGCCCTCGGCAGTTTTTTGCGTGCGCGTTCCATGAATGGCCAATGGTTGGTGCGTATCGAAGATATCGATCCACCACGAGAGATTGCCGGTGCTAGTCATCAAATTCTTAGCACATTAGAAGCGTACGGCCTGCACTGGGACAACTCAGTAGTCTATCAAAGCCAACGCCTTGATATTTATCAGCAACAGATCACCCAATGGCTGGCGACAGACCAAGCTTATTATTGTCAATGTAGCCGCAAGCAGATAAAAGCCATGGGGGGCAGTTATGATGGCCGTTGCGGAAGACTTGCGCAGCCGCATAAAGTGGGCGCTATCCGTATTCGCAACCACTATGGCGTGGCACAATTTTTAGATCAGATAAAAGGTGTGGTTAAAGTCGATAGTCAATTTGCTGCTGAAGATTTCATTATTAAACGCAGTGACGGCCTCTACGCCTACCAGTTAGCGGTGGTGCTTGACGATATCCACCAACAGATCACCGAGGTGGTGAGAGGCTCAGATCTGCTCGAGCCCACTTGCCGTCAAGAAAGTCTGTTTAAACTGTTGAAGCATCCAAGTCCAAATTGGCTTCATCTGCCGTTAGCATGTGCAGAAAAAGGCCGCAAGTTATCCAAGCAAAACCATGCGGCAGCAATTGATGTTGTAAAGCCGCAAGCCAGCATTAATGCGGCATTACGCTTTTTGGGCCAAACAGAAGTGACCCCAGAAAGACAAGCCAGCAAGATGCTAGAACAGGCTATCAGTCAGTTTGATTTAAGTAAGGTACCAAGGCAATCTGAAATACTCCTTGTTACGTAAACTGAATCGTATACTCATTGAGCTTTAATTGGGTTATCATAGCCCACTTGTTTTTACCTTAGTAAATATCCAAATCAGAGGTGTCCCATTTTTCGCCGTATTAGCCAATTCTGTAAGCAGTTATTTGATGATAGTCCAAAAGCTGAAGAAAATACTCAGGTCGGTCTGAGTTTAGAAGTTGTGCCTAGAAAAGCGCACTCAATTTCTCGTAGACAGATCAGCGACAATGCGATCAAAGTACTCTACAGACTTCATAAGTCAGGCTTTAAAGCTTACTTGGTCGGTGGCGGAGTACGCGACATTCTATTGGATATGCAACCTAAGGATTTTGATGTGGTGACCAATGCCACGCCAGAAGAAATTAAGCGATTATTCCGTAACTGTCGCCTCGTGGGTAGACGCTTCCGTCTGGCGCACATTGTGTTTGGTCGTGACGTTATCGAAGTCGCTACACTGCGTGGACATCACGTTGATAGCGAAGAGAAGATCTCTAAGACCAATGAATCGGGTCGACTATTGCGTGATAATGTTTACGGCACTATCGACGAAGATGCTGAACGTCGTGATTTTACCGTCAATGCGCTCTACTACGATATTAGCGACTTCTCTATTCATAGCTACGGCGGTGGATTACAGGATTTAGAGTCACGCACAATCCGTCTTATTGGCGACCCTGATACTCGCTATCGCGAAGATCCGGTACGTATGCTTCGCGCTGTGCGCTTTGCCACCAAGCTCGATATGACAATTGAATCTGCAGCAGCAGATCCAATAAAAGGCTTAGCGCCTTTGCTAAAAGATATCCCTGCGGCGCGTATGTACGAAGAAGTGCTAAAGTTATTCTTCGCTGGAAAAGCAGCCCAGAACTACAACATGATGCGAGATTTCGGTTTATTTGCGCCGCTATTTCCGTTAGTAGATTCACTACTGGATGAAGCGCCTCACGGGCCCATTGCTAAATTGCTGCAAGAGATGATGGAAAATACTGACTTGCGTATTGAGCAAGAAAAGCCAGTCACTCCCGCATTCTTTTATGCTGCGCTACTCTGGTATCCACTAACACAGCGTGCGGACGATATCGCACTCGAAAGTGGCTTAAGCCTCTACGATGCTTATACCGCAGCTATGGGCGATATAATGGAGCAGCAGTGTCGTACAATTAGTCTCCCGCGCCGCTTTAGCTCTGTGACAAAAGATATATGGCAACTACAGCTACGTTTTGAGCGTAACAAAGGCACCAAAGCCTTTAAATTTATTGAACACCCTAAATTTAGAGCCGCTTATGATTTACTCTTATTACGTGGCGAAGCCGAAGGTGGTTCCGTTGCCAAGAATGCAGCATGGTGGAAGAGCTTTGTCGAAGGCAGTGAAGATCAGCGTAATGTTATTGCTAAGTCGAGCAATAAAGGCGGCCGTAATCGTACTTCTCAACGTCGTCGTTCTAAGCCTTCAGACCAAGCAGCACCTAAACCTACAGAGTAATGATTCAGGTCTATGTTGCATTGGGGGCTAACTTAAGCCAACCCATCGAACAACTCAACAATGCTTGCCAAGCATTGTTGAGCATTGCCGAAGACAATTCATTTAGCATCTCCCCTTACTATCGCTCAGTGCCCATGGGCGACGTTCAGCAACCCGATTACGTTAATGCGGTTGCTGGCTTTAAAACAGATCTCGCCCCCATCCATCTATTAGATGCATTACAAAAGATTGAAAATGAACAAGGCCGACTCAGAACACTGCGCTGGGGGCCTAGAACCTTGGATTTAGATCTACTGCTATACGGTAATGAGCACATCAATCTACCTCGACTGACCGTTCCCCATTATGGAATGAAACAACGTAGCTTTGTATTAGTGCCATTATTTGATTTGACTCCAACACTCATATTGCCAGACAAGACACCGCTGGCCAGTTTGATCACCGATTGTTTAACCGCAGAACTGCAGGTGGCACAGTAATAGCCATGCCATCAAATGCTTCGAACCCACACTCGATGAGCATACTTGTACTGCCGCTGTTGATGACCTCAACAAGGAACACCATCCCTGCAAACAGGTTTGAATTAAAGCGTTTAGGACGCTAAATAGCTCACAGACTTAATGGCACAAATGCAAAACCTATCCCTATAAGTCATTTTTAAGTTAATTTTTTGATAGAATACCCACGTTAGTACAGAAGTTTGATTCCGAGATCATTGAAGTTCAGCCCAACTTGGCATATAACAACTCAACAAATTAGGTTTTAAAATTACCACTATGTCCAAAATTACGAGTTCCACACTGAGAACCTTCAAGAGTGAAGGCAAAAAATTCACTGCATTAACGGCTTATGACGCCAGTTTTGCGAACGCATTCGATAGCGAAGGTGTTGACGTACTATTAGTCGGTGATTCAATGGGAATGGTACTCCAAGGACATAACGACACACTCCCGGTTACGGTTGACGATATTGCCTACCATACTCGCTGTGTTCGTCGTGGCGTTGAACGTGCATTGCTTATTGCCGATATGCCCTTTATGAGTTACGCGACACCTGAACAGACCATGATTAACGCGACGACGCTTATGCAAGCTGGCGCCAATATGGTAAAAGTTGAAGGTGGCCACTGGCTACTCGAAAGTGTCAAGATGCTAACCGAACGCGGCATTCCTGTATGTGGCCACTTAGGCTTAACGCCGCAATCAGTACATGTATTTGGTGGCTTTAAAATTCAAGGTCGTGATGCCGATAATGCGCAGCGTATTCTTGATGAAGCCAAAGCGATTGAAGCGGCAGGGGCACAACTCCTCGTTGTTGAGTGTATTCCCGCGCCGTTAGCTAAAGCCATTACTAACGCATTAACTATCCCCGTTATCGGCATCGGTGCAGGCGCAGATACTGACGGTCAAATCTTAGTTATGCATGATGTCTTAGGCATTTCAAGTGGTTACATTCCACGTTTTTCGAAAAACTATCTAAAGCAAACTGGCGAGATCCGCAGCGCTGTTCGTGCTTATATTGACGAAGTCGCACAAGGTGTTTTTCCAGCTGAAGAACATACTTTTAGCTAAGTGGTTCGACTATCAGCTTATTTCAGTATTCATATTTGTCAGTGTTAGAGCACGAGTATCATGATCACCACAGAATCGATTAGCGTTATTCGCGAGCAAGTCCGCGCATGGCGTATCAAAGGCGAAACGGTTGCCTTTGTCCCGACAATGGGCAACTTGCACCTTGGGCATATTACCTTAGTTAAAGAAGCGAGATCACGCGCAGATCATGTGATCGCTTCTATCTTTGTCAATCCAATGCAATTTGGCCAAAACGAAGATTTAGACGCGTATCCAAAAACCTTAATAGATGATCAAAAGGCCTTGATTGCGGCGGGTGCAGAGCTGCTGTTCACGCCAACGCCAGCCATCATCTATCCTAAGGGAATGGACGTTCAGACTTTTGTTGAAGTACCGTTAATCTCTGATCAATTGTGCGGCGAAAGTCGCCCTGGTCACTTTCGCGGCGTAGCAACCATTGTGTGTAAACTGTTTAATATCGTTCAACCCGATATTGCCGTTTTTGGGCAAAAAGACTTTCAGCAACTGCTCGTGATAAAAACCATGGTCGAAGACCTGTCTATGCCGATTGAGATTGTAGGCGTAGAAACCATACGTGAAGCCTCAGGCCTTGCGATGAGTTCACGTAATGGCTACTTAACGTCAGCACAAAAGCAGCAAGCGGCGGTACTCAAGCAAACCTTAGACAAGATGGCGAATGAGCTTTGCTTAGGCAAGCAGATTGATGAGGTTATAAAAGCTGCGCAGCAAGTTATTGCCTCAGCAGGCTTTAGAAACGACTACCTCGATATTCGTCATGCTAAATCCTTCAACAAAGCGCTGAGTAACGACAATGAATTGGTTATTTTGGTCGCCGCTTATATGGGCGAAACGCGATTAATCGATAACCTAGTGCTGCAGATTAATTAGACGCGGCACTCCTATCTTGACTATATTTGGCTCAAAGCACCTGCTCTGAGCCATTTAATACTCCCTCCCATTAAAAATGTTCCCATCGATTTATCAACAACTGATTCAAGCATGACTATCTCAGATTTTAAGCCCCATCGCGCGACATATACCGTCAATTGAAAGCAGGAAGTCAGATGCAAGAAGTGGGCGAAGCTGAGCTCAATCCAAAGAGACTGATTACGGGGGAATAACGCGTCAATACTTTGAACATTAGTGACTCAATAACTCACGCCCCCTATCAGCAGTGCGCTTGCCACTGCACATTGATTCATATCAGTCGAGTGTCAAAAAACTGGTGTTATGGTCTGAGTTAAGCCATAGTATATTGGTCATCCAGTAATCATTTATACATAATAAGTGTTGTAGCCTAGAGACTGAAACACACGCTTATAGTGATTAATAATCATTGAGTCGAAAAGGATATTTAGCCCAATGGCGAAAGTTATATTCTCAATAATTTGCTTAATACTTAGCGGATACGTTGAAGCAAACAGTATTTTTAAATGCATTAAAGATGACAAGATTGTCTTTAGTCAGCACTCCTGTCCAAAAGAGTTTCGTCAACATAAAATTGAGTATGTACTGGGTATCACCACTGAAACGGATTCAGACAAACGCCTCAGCACACTCGACCCTCTGCAAGTGTTATTACAGAAAGAAACCATTTCAAAAGAGCGTTTACTGCAGCTATTAGAGAGTGAAATGTATCGCTTGAAGCAAGAGAATAGCTATTTTGAAATATTAAGAGCCAGCGAGTTACAAAAGCTAGAACGTAATCGATATTGGCAGAAAAAGGAAAGCACCGATCCGGAATATGCCGAATCAATTCAAAAGATGAATTTGCACTTCGACAACCTCATCACCAATAATACCACCACTATTATTCTTCTGGATGATCGCAAAGAACAAATTACCCAAGAAACCACAGAGTCACAGTAACGGCTGGGGTATAAACCAATATTGCTTGCAGATAAACGCCACAAAATAGATATCAACAGCACATTTTGGACAACGCTAGGGTAATATTCTATGAGTCCAGTAGCAAACACTCGGTAACACCATGCGCAAACTCAGTTATATCGCCCTATTCATATTTGGACTGTTATTGGGGGCAAGTCTCGCCTACATCACCTTACAAAAGGTTATCGCTAGTCGCGGTGGAATCGGGATGCATGGTTTTGTTGCCACGGCAAATAAAGTACTTCAACAACGAGAGATTACCGAAATGTTAATCTGCTCAAAATTGGCAATGAATGCTGGTCATAAGATTGATCATATAAGTTTAAATATGCGCTTAAACACACTGCTAAAACCTTATGATAACGGTCATCAACGCGCCTTTTATGTGTTGGTTTATATTAAAGGTTACGCTTTTGGCGTCGCTGATAGCATCAAAGATAAAATAAAAGCTTATGACAATTACGCCTGCCAAACACAATACTCTTGGCTTCTAAAACAGGAACACTAATGACAATCGCATTAGCGCAAGTTAACTGGCCTATCGTACTACGACAACAAAACAGCAGTGAACTGCTACGACTTGAAACAATGCATGACTGGCTAGAACAAACAGGCATGCTTGGTGTGTTAACAGGGAGCTTTATTGTCGATTATAGCGGTAACAGCTATCTGATTACCGAGGACAGCCCCATCAAGATCCGCTTGGCTTCTCCGCAACTGACACTAGCAGAACTGCGTCAGTCTGTTCAGCAATACGCTAGTCTTAACGGTCATTGCTGTACCAGTAAACTAAATCTCAATACCATTGCGCAGTTATTCGATATCGTCGAATTTATCGAGCAGAGTTAGCGCTTAGTCGAACACAAAAATAAACCCAT
>NZ_PJBL01000040.1:0-10254 GCF_002836135.1 Shewanella sp. GutCb
ATATCAAACCCGAAGCCCTTAAAGCGCTTGTCACCTGAGTCTCATCTCCGAGAAGATTTAACTCTCTAACACTGCTGCAAGTCCCGTACTACCTAAGTAGTTGGCCTGCTGTGCCGTGTCAGTGGATGCGCATTATAGGGGAATACTGATGGAGCACAAGAGGCTTTCTGTATAAAAATGGAATAATCACGCCAACCGCATAGTTACCAAACAATACGTACGAAAAAGGGGCTAAAAGCCCCTTTTTATCGTCAATTTGAACTTACTCAGTATCTATTACTGTGCTTGTTCCAAAAAGCCTTTTATTAACGTAACCGCTTTGTCATCGTCCCAATCTACAAAGGTACGAACAAAAGCGATCAACTCACCGTCTCTATTAAGGATAAAAGTCGCAGGAATCGTATCTAAAGGAAATACGTTACCTAAACTCTGCTCTTTATCATAAAAGGTAGTGAACTCTTCCATCCCTAATGACTTCAAAAAAGGCTCAACCTGCTTGTTACCATCAAGATCGATAGAAACAGGTAGCACTTCAAATTCGTCAGATCCGATCTTAGCAGAGAAGCGGCTAATCGCCGGAAGCTCCCTTACACACGGAGGACACCAAGTCGCCCACATGTTAACCATGACAACCTTTCCTTTATATTGACTGAAATCTACCGCGTTACCTTGACTATCTTTAAAAGGAACGGCTTCAATAGGGAATGGTTTAGGCAATACACTGATTTGATCAACACTTGATTGGATCTTCACTTCGCCTTTTTTTTGCATTCCAGGGTAAGCTTGCGCTTGCCCTGTAAACATTAAGGCAACTGCAAATAATCCAGATACTATGTTTTTCATTTAGTATCTCGCTTCAAAAGACGATCTAACTCTTTCTGATCTTCCGAAGTCAGTTCTTCAGTATTGCTTTCAGCTATACGTTGTTTACGAATAAACAGAAAGCCAATCATACCGCCGAATAATAATAAACCTATAGGGCCTAACCACAGAACATAGGTTTTAGCTTCCATTCTTGGCTTGTATAGTACGAACTCACCGTAACGACTTGTCATAAACTCAATGATATCATCGTCATTTTTACCTTCGTCGACCATTTCGTATACTTCTAAACGAAGATCTTGAGCTACCGGTGAATTCGAATCGACCAGATTCTGATTCTGACACTGTGGACAGCGTAGTGAATGCGCTAAAGAAAGCGCACGCTTTTGGTTTTCAGGAGACTTGAATTGATAAGTATCTACTGGCGTGGCATTAGCCACTGATGCCATGCTCAGCAATAGAACAAAAGCTGATAGACCCTTAATTAATGTCTTTATCATGATGCACCATCCTTTGCAGCTTCAGCTTGTAACTCTTGAACCATAGGATATAAGGTTTCTTTCCAAATACGTGCGTCAATAGGACCTGCGTATCTGTAACGAATAATCCCTTTATGGTCGACAAGGAAACTCTCTGGAGCACCATAGACACCTAGGTCTAACCCAAGACGGCCTTTATGGTCATATATATTGATCGTGTATGGATTACCTTCACGGCTTAACTCGCGAATGGCTAATGCTCGCTCATCACGATAGTTAATACCATAAATGGGTAAAATATCTTTACGCGCTAATGTCATTAAAAAAGGATGTTCATACTTACATGAAGGACACCAAGTCGCCCACACATTGAGTATTGAAACTTTTCCTTTCAGAGTCTCATTAGTCAGAGTTTCCCCTGTCTTTTCCAAAATCTCTAATTGGAAAGCCGGTATCGGCTTTCCTTCTAGAGCAGAATCGAGGTTTTGAGGATTAAGGAAGAGTCCCTTATAAAGAAACACTCCCAAACCTAAAAACACAACTAGTGGAATAAATAAAACTAGCTTTTTCATACTTACCCTATTCCTATTACGCCGTTGCTAACTTATCATTTTTTTCTACGGTACTCTTATCTGTGCTGCTTGCTTTAACTCTGTAACGCTTGTCGGATGCAGCAAAGAAACCACCGATCATCATGAAGATAGCTCCGAACCATAACCAGCGAACAAACGGCTTATAGTTCAGACGAACCGCAAACTCGGTACGGCTAATAGGGTCGCCCATTGTGACGTAGAGATCTCGGAATAAGCCCCAATCGATACCCGCTTCGGTCATGTCCATTGTACGAACATTGTATTGACGACGGTCTGGTTTTAGTAATGTAACGTAATCATCACCTTGATAAACCTCGATCTGACCTTGCTGCGCAGTATAGTTAGGACCAACTACATTTTTAGTCTCTAGATACTTGAAGGTGTATCCAGCAAGCTCTTGAGAAACACCAGGTCCCATACGTACACTCTTCTCTATAGAGTAGTTAGAGACCATCGTTGCCCCAAGTACAGACACTGCAATACCTAGATGCGCAAAAATCATACCGAGCTGACTGCGAGCTAAACGTGTCATATCGACAGGACCTTCTTTGGTCTTAACGATATTATAAGCTGCTCGGAATGTCATTAACGTCACCCAAGTTGCGGCTCCAGTACCCAAGACAACCCAGATATTGAACTGACCATCGGCGATGAATGGTGCTGCTAAACCTACAACGGCGGCGATCATGGCAGGGATCATAAGTTGGCGTTTTAACTCACCATCTTTTGATTTCTTCCAGCGAATTATTGGACCAATACCCATGAAACCAAATAGTACGAGGACAATTGGAACAAATACTGCGTTGAAGTATGGAGGGCCTACTGAGATCTTACCCATACCTAAAGCATCAATAAGGAGTGGATAGAGCGTACCAAGTAAAACAGTACCACACGCTACAGTGAGTAATAAGTTACACACCAACAGCATGGTTTCTTTAGACTTAAGCTGGAAACGTGCGGGGCTTTTCATCTCGCTTGCTCGGAAGGCAAACAACGTGAGCGAGCCACCGACAGCCAAACCAAGTAGTAATAGAATGAACATTCCTCGACTTGGGTCTGCTGCAAATGAGTGCACTGATGTGAGTACACCGGAACGTACAATAAAGGTACCCAGTAAACTCAGCGAAAATGCAAAAATTGATAATAGAACAGTCCAGTTACGGAACGCGCCACGCTTTTCAGTCACAATAAGCGAATGAACAAGTGCTGTACCAATTAACCAAGGCATAAATGATGCGTTCTCGACTGGATCCCAGAACCACCAACCACCCCAACCAAGCTCATAGTATGCCCACCAAGAACCGAGTGCGATACCACCAGTAAGGAATACCCAAGCCGCTAATGTCCAAGGACGGCTCCAACGAGCCCAAGCAGAATCTAAACGTCCACTCATTAGTGCCGCAATAGCAAATGCAAAGCTTACAGAGAAGCCTACATAGCCTAGATACAGCATTGGAGGATGGAAAATCAAGCCAACATCTTGCAACATTGGGTTAAGATCTCGACCTTCCATTGGAATCGGAAACAACCGCTCAAACGGACTAGATGTCAGCAACATGAATAGCGTGAAGCCAATCAGTATCATGGCTAAAATGGCTAGCACTCGTGCAGTAAAGACTTCTTCTAGGCCTTTACTAAACAATGCGACTGCTGCAGCCCATGCTGATAATGAGAAAACCCAAAATAGCAATGAACCTTCGTGGCCACCCCAGACTGCGGCAATCTTAAAGAATATTGGCAATTCGGAGTTTGAATGATGCGCTACATAAGCGACAGAAAAATCGTCGACGGCAAAACTATAACCGAGCGCGATAACGGAGGTGAGAATAAAGAAGAACATTCCGTATGTTAATGGCCAAGCATAGCGCACCAAATATTGGTCTTTGCGCGCTACACCTACTAAAGGGACGATGGCTAGAAGCATGGCAAATGCCAGGCCTATAATCAGCGAAAAGTGTCCTAATTCTGGGATCATGGGTTTTCCTCAGTCCTAAATCATGTATTGATAAGCATACGCTAATATCATTACATACGTGTCCGTAGTTAACACTACTAAAAAGGGTACAAATTTAGCTCAGTTTAGTGTTTGCTGTTGTTCCTGTCTGCTTATTTCGTACAAATATGGGTGACTTGTCGCATTCTTCCCTTATTATTAGTACGAGCAACACATGAACAGTGATCAAAAAATACCACCATAAACTGAGCAGATTTGGTGGCATTTTTAAGTCAGACTCAAGAAGTTCCCGTAAGTTTCCAGTTATTTTGCAAATAAAATCAATCTGTGAACAAGTGCGCAACTATGACCATTTCAGGTTATATTACTGTTCAATGAATAATCTTTACGTATAATCTGACCCCTCGTTCAGCGGTAAATCCGCTTTTTCGCAAACTAAAGTGAAATAGACATAATGACCACATTCTGGATTTTGATAGCCTTATTTGTTTTGGTTAGCCTAGCGCTGATTTGGTTCCCACATTTTCGTCAGCAAAAAATGCTGCAGACGGAAGAAGCCGGTGTTCGTAGAAGCACCAACTTAGAATTATTTACTGAGCGTCTTTCTGTATTAGAGAAAGAACTCAGTGAAGAGTTACTTGAACAAGCTGAATTTGATGCGCTTAAAAAAGAGCTTGAAATGGGCCTGCTTCAAGATATGAAGCAGGGTGATGATGAATCTCTTGTCAACAAACTGAAGCCTAAAAGCATCGTATGGCCTACTGTGATGTCAGCAGTAATCCTTGGTATCTGTGGCTATATGTATTCCACACTGGGTGCATATCAAAACTTAGACAAACCAGTAGCGTCCAATGGACCACATGCAGGCATGGATACAGCTCAAATCATGTCGCAGCGAGTCCAAGAAATGGAAGCGCAGGCTCAAGCTCAACCTGATAACAGTCAGTTATGGTTTAGCCTAGGACACACATACATCTCTGCTAATCGTTATGACGATGCCATTAAAGCCTTCGATAAAACAATGGAGCTGGTTGGCGTACATGCTGAGCTACTCGGCCCTAAAGCAACCGCTTTGTATTACCGTTCAAACCAACAGATGACACCCGCAGTTCAAGCCTTGATTGACCAGTCGCTTGCACTTGATGATTCAGACCCTTCGACATTATTACTTGTCGGCATGGATTCTTTCTTCTCTGCGGAATATCAAACTGCTATAGATGCATGGCAATTGATTTTGGATAGCGAAAGTAAGGATGTTGACCGCAGTGCCATCATCAATGCTATCGACAGCGCGAAAATGAGAATGGAAACTGAAGGCGAAATGCCAAGTGATGACGCTCATAAGAATGTGAAACCCAAAGCGACCGCTAAGACGGTAACGATAGAGGTCTCTATTTCTCCAGAACTTCAAGCTCAAGTTGCTAGCACCGATATGTTATTCATCTTTGCTCGCTCAACAGAAGGGCCAAAAGTCCCTTTAGCGGCAACGAAAGTATCTGCAGAATCATTGCCAGTAACAATTACACTTGATGACAGCACTAATATGGGCGGTAACGTTAAGTTAAGCGATGCTAAAGCAGTTGAAGTCATCGCAGTGTTATCTAAACATGGCAGTGTTAAGCCACAAGCAGGTGACATTCAAGGGAAGCTTTCAATGCTAAAGCTTGGTGATACAGGGCAACTTATTCTTGATACCCAAGTTCAATAATCTCCATTTACAGACATAAAAAAACCGGCATAAGCCGGTTTTTTTATATCTACAAAAAGCTTACTTTGACATAAACTCAATTGCTTTTTTGTAGTCTTCGTCTGAACAATCAGTACACATTCCACCTGGTGGCATTGCGTTTAGACCTGATTTAACGCTTGATACTAGTGCGTCAGTGCCCTTAGCCAAACGAGGCTCCCATGCAGCAACATCATGTGCTTTTGGAGCACCAGCAACACCCATGCTGTGACAAACTTGACATGCTTTGTCGTAGATAGCTTTACCGTCTTGGGCAAATGCACTTGTAGACAAAGTCAACGCAGCAACTGCAGTCAGTGCTAATAATTTTTTCATTTTATAGGTTCCTAATGCAAATTCTCACAAAGCTCATGCTGCCCTTATCGAATGCGGCAGACTGATTATAGCTGGGCTAGGTTACTACAAACTTCGCTAAATGGCATCTATTTGTGATTTAAATCGCATTTAAGGCTGCTGCACAAGACACCACTCTCAGAAATGTCAATATATTAGTATTAGCAAATGTATAAAAAGTTCCTAAAAACTTTCTAATATTGGAACTACATCAAATTGCTGACACTTAACCTCACGCTGCACTAAACGCTTGAAAGTCTATGTGTTAGGATTACTTGTGTTTTTATACAGCATGATATAGAGGGCTCAGTGGTAGAACAATTAAAAGCAACAACACTGGTATCAGCTAGTAACTTAACCTGCATTAGAGAAGAGCGTATTCTTTTTGAGGAACTGTCCTTCGAAATAACTGAAGGTGAGATTGTTCAAATTGAGGGGCCTAATGGTGCCGGTAAAACAAGCCTTTTGCGGATCATCGCAGGTTTATCTCGCCCATATGCGGGCAATATCAATTTTAAAGGTGAAGACATCATTCGATGTCGAGATGAGTACAATGATGAATTATTGTATCTTGGCCACCTAGCAGGCGTTAAAAGTGAACTAACCGCAGAAGAGAATCTTAATTTTAATTTAAGACTCTGTGGGTATGATGGCTTCGACACTCGCGAAATCCTTTCAAAAGTAAACTTATCCGGTTTTGAAGAAGCACTAGCTGGCCACCTTTCGGCAGGTCAACATAGACGAACTGCGTTAGCCAGACTTTGGCATACGAACTGTAAGATTTGGCTTCTTGATGAACCCTTTACTGCAATCGATAAAAAAGGCGTAGAAGAACTGGAACATTTGTTTCTTGCTCATGCTAAGCGTGGCGGCTGTGTCATCCTAACAACCCACCAAGATATGGGTGTAATTAGCGATGATGTCTTACGTAAAATCCGTCTCGATTATCGCTTTGTTTAGGGGTTAACTATGAAAAAAGGCATCAGCTATACACAGGCTTTCGGTACGGTATTGAAGCGTGATCTACAGATTGCGATCCGTCACCGCGGCGATATATTCAATCCACTCCTGTTTTTCGTTCTTGTGGTCACCCTGTTCCCGCTAGCAATCGGACCAGAACCACAAGTATTAACTCGAGTCGCACCTGGTATTATTTGGGTTGCTGCACTTCTAGCATCAATGCTGTCTTTAGAACGTTTATTTAAAGCAGATTATGTTGACGGAAGTCTCGAGCAGATGCTGTTAAGCCCACAACCATTACCATTAATGGTTTTGGCTAAAGTGCTAGCACATTGGATATTAACAGGTGTGCCTTTAATTTTAGTGGCCCCATTATTAGCAGTACTATTGCATCTTGATAGCAATAGCTATGGCGCTCTAATCGCAACTTTAGCTCTCGGAACACCGGTATTGAGTCTATTAGGTGCCATAGGTGTGGCATTAACTGTTGGGCTCCATAAGGGTGGCGTGCTGCTAAGTTTGCTAATTTTACCTTTATATATTCCCGTACTAATTTTTGCGACCAGCGCGATAGATGCTGCAGGTCTGAATTTACCTTATGATGGTCAACTCGCTATAATCGGCGCTATGTTGATCGGTTCTTTAACGTTAGCACCATTTGCTATTGGTGCTTCCTTACGAGTGAGTACTAACTAAAATGTGGAAATGGTTACATTCCTACGCGGATCCTGAACGCGCTTACAAGCTTTCAAGCAACCTATTACCTTGGTTTGCAACACTAGCAATCGCTTTTATCGGTATAGGTACTATCTGGGGCTTAGGTTTTGCCCCTACTGACTACCAGCAAGGTGATAGTTACCGAATTATCTTTATCCATGTACCGGCTGCGTCGATGTCGATGGCTGCTTATATGGCCATGGCAACATGTTCGTTCATCGGTCTTGTTTGGCAGATTAAATCTGCTGACTGGGCTGCTGCCTCTATTGCCCCTATTGGTGCGGTAATCACCTTTATCGCGCTAATTACAGGTTCGACCTGGGGTAAACCAATGTGGGGTGCTTGGTGGGTATGGGATGCCCGCCTAACATCGGAGTTAGTACTACTCTTCCTTTATTTGGGTATAATATCTCTTTATGCCTCATTTGAAGATAAAGTACTTGCCGCTAGAGCATCTGGTATTTTGGCGCTTGTTGGTGTCATCAACATCCCAATTATCAAGTACTCTGTAGACTGGTGGAGCTCATTGCATCAACCATCTACAATCCGTATTACGGAGAAATCAACCATGTCTACCGATATGCTGTACCCACTGCTTATCAACATCGTTGGTTTCGGACTTATGATCGCAGCGATTACTATCGTGAGATTTAGATCAGAAATTTTAGCACGAAATGGCATGCGTCCATGGGTGCGTGAACTTGCTAAAGCAGAAGGGGTCAAATAATGCAATTCGACTCAATTAGTGAATTTTTAAACATGGGCGGCTATGCTTTTTATGTATGGCTAGCTTACGGAGTCACTTTCTTCTCTCTTGGAACGCTAGTCGTTTCAAGTGTTAGACAGAAACGTAAAGTGTTAGTTGATATCGCAAAGAAGATTCAACGAGAAGAACGCCTTAAAGAAACTCGGAGTACTAAATAGTGAACCCAAGACGAAAGAAACGCTTAACCCTTGCTGTTGCCTTAATCGGTGGTGTTGCAGCAATTGCATCGTTACTTCTGTATGCATTGAACTCGAATTTAAACTTGTTCTTTACTCCTACTGAGATTGTTCAGGGTAAAAAAGATACCGGTGTAATGCCAGAGATTGGTCAACGCATTCGTATTGGCGGCATGGTAACCATAGGCTCTATGGTACGCGATCCCGACAGCCTTCATGTTCAATTTGCAGTACATGATTCTTTAGGTGGTGAAGTCATTGTAACTTATGATGACCTATTGCCTGACTTGTTCCGCGAAGGTCAAGGTATCGTCGCTCAAGGAGTTCTATCTGCACCAGGCACTCTTCAGGCGACTGAAGTTCTTGCTAAGCATGACGAGAACTATATGCCTCCAGAAGTAGCTGAAGCAATGGGACAGACCCATGAAAAGCTTGAATATGACGAAAATCAGGCTAAAGCCGCTGGTTATTAATAACAAAAGCTGCTGTTAACTTATAAAGCCTTCATTAATTGAAGGCTTTTTTGTATCGAAAACACTTTCATAAATGTAGGGTACCTTCGCTGTAACTCCCAATATCATGGAGATGGCCTCACCCTTTAGAAGTAAAAAGAAACTATCACTTACTGTTCTTGACCTTCTTAGTTACAACCATTCGCCATCCCTTATTGCCTCACGTATATTTATACCTATAACTCAGCAGAAGTAATGTTGGCCAAGGACTTGGAGTCATCTGGGATATCCGCTGTGGCGTTATAAGTGTAAACCACCATTACACCGATACGCCCGGCTATATTTGCTCAGTCACCGTACCGACCTATGCTTTACTCTATCTGCTATCGCCACAATAGCCACCTAAACAACTTGCGGCAATAGTGATGCCTTTAGCCGGAGTGAGGCATCACTTTACAGTCGTGTCACACAATAAAATCCCCCTGGCAGTAATTTACCCGTTAACGTCAAATTAGGTATTTTGATATGGCCACTACTAGTTAATATACCCAGTAGTGGCTCAAACTATCCCTAATTAAGTCACACTAGCCTTGGGATAGACTTCACGCCTGCCGAGTATCCACTCACCTGACGCGCTATTTTCACGTCACTTTAATGATCAATTTCGATTTGAACATCAAGTTTATTTTTGTGGGCTTTAACTACCAATATTAATGGCGATTTCGATTAAGCCCGAACACGCCACACACTTCAGAGACCGTGTCGCACGCCTTAAATTTATTACGATTACAGATGATTGAGATCGTCTGGTATCAGTAGGGCGATAGTTTTCTAGGATATCTCTTCTACAGGATTTTCCTTTACGTACTAACTCTCAAGCTTTTAGGCTCTGTAGGAGTTGTTGTAGACTTTGCGATTCCAGACTTTCACCGCCACGATACTAGCTGCTTCCCAGCGGTATAGTCTTGCTAGACAGTCAATAATGCCGCTCCCTGCATAAAACCCAGGATAGAAATTGCACTAGATAGCTTCAGACATTAGGTCACCTCTAAGATTATGAAATCGCGATATAAACCTCTAGCTAGCGAAATTAACCTTCCCACTACAATGCCAGCACATTTTGCCTCTTCGATAGAGGAGCGACACGACTAAAGAGACACAAGTAAACTAAACCTTAATCACGCAATTAATTGGCTGTGGCTGTGGCTGTGGCTGTGGCTGTGGCTGTGGCTGTGGCTGTGGCTGTGGCTGTGGC
>NZ_PJBL01000041.1:0-9889 GCF_002836135.1 Shewanella sp. GutCb
AGGGGTCGATTTTATCCTTGGCCAACCTTCACCGCTTATTCACCTGCTAGATGGAAAACGCACACGCTATACGCCTGACTTTGAAGTTATTCATAATCATCTACGATTTTTTGATGAAGTTAAGTATGCCAAAGATACGCTCAGCCTAGACTTTCAAGATAAGAAGGCGTTTCTTGAACAGGAATATCAAAAGCAAGGCGCACAATTTCGAGTTATCACTGAAAAGGATGTCTATGACAGTGACAACATCATTAATATCTCGTTGTTATTGCCTTCTTTGCATCACCCCGCTCCGTATGATGAATTCAAAATTTTAAGTGAGGGATTAGAAGACAGGTCATATTCGTTAGTTGAGATGAGTAATATAGCATTACAAAGAAATATTGCGCCGCACTTCGTTAAACGCGCAGTCGCGCACAAGCTCTTCGCTGTAGACATTACTCAGCCATATCAATCCTGGCAACTCATCATCAACGAGCAAACATGGAGAGGCAATGATGAGTAAATCGTTCTTTGCAGAAAATGTCCTGGTCATTTTTCATCATTTACGGGCGCGACTAAAGCAAATCGGCAAGAGTGAAGTCGCACTTCAGTTTGAAGATTCTCAATTGCCAACCGAGCTTTTTACTCACCAAGAATTAACGAAGGCTTTTAATGCTGGGCAACTACATTTTGTAAATGATACAGAAGCACCATCGACTAATGTGCAGTTAACACCCGAATCGAGGATAGAAAAACACCGGCGAGATCGATATGTAAAAGCTATAAATGAAATGGTTGGCCCAAATTCCAAAGGTGTTGGTGGGTTCAAAAAGCGCATCCGTGCTATCGCCATCGTATCCAAGGAATTGGGAGATACAAATCCTCCGTGTCCTGCAACACTTGGGGAATGGTGCAATGATAAGAATGAAAAGATGCATGGAGCTGCGCATACCCTTTTGGCACCCCAAAAACGTACACGTGAAAGCAAATTCACTGATGAAGTCATGCTCTGTGTCATGGAAAGTATTGACGAACAACTCTGTGGTAAGGCTCCGAACAAAGTAAGTTACAAACAGCTTGAGCAAAGGATAAGTCGCAAGATTAAAGCACTCAATCAGGCGGAGCTTAAAGTGCCTGGATATGGCTGGATAAAGTCGAAATTCAAAAAAGTAATTTGGGACAAACTACCAAAGTCCGGACTTAAATCGACCGAGATTAAGAAGCTTTATCGCAACGCGGTCCGGATGTTCAAAACTCACTTTCCGCTTGAGCGAGTCGAAGCTGACGGTGTCTATTTGCAAGTTGGGCTTGTCGACGAAAATGGACACTATCTTGGGGCCGTGACGCTTATTTTTATTATTGATGTGCACACTCGGTGCATTCTTGGTTATTCAATGAGGATGGGAAGAGGAGAAAGTTCATCAGCGGTCATACATGCTATTCGTCATGCTTTATGCCCAAAAGCAGAAGGTTCATTTCATACAAAGCGCAATAATAAATGGCCATATTACGGCGTGTTTAGCATTTTTGTTGGCGATGGCGGTAGTGCATTTATCTGCAAGATGACTCAAACATATTTGTTGCGAGTTTGCGGCACTATAGTAGAAACGGTTGCCGTTGCTTCCGGTTGGCTAAAACCATTTATTGAGCGCTTTAATCTTACATTACGTGTGAGGTTTGCATCTCGAATTCCGGGTTATGTTGGACCGATGGAAGATCAAAAAAAGTTGGAATATTCTATTGAAGAAAACGCTATTTTAACTGTTACAGAATTCAAAGAGTATTTAGAGTCCTGGATTGTCGATGATTATCACCACACCCCTCACACCGGGCTTAGTGGCAAAACACCAGCTGAAGCTTGGCAAGAAGCACTCGATGATGGGTGGTATCCAGAGCTCCCAGCGGGACTAGATAAAGTAGCGCTGCCCTCTGGGAAAAGTGCATATCCCAAAGTGTTGGGAAAGGATTTGCATATCGGCGTGCAAATAGAAAATATTCAATATAATGATGAAGATGGACGAATAAAAGATATTGGGGTGTACTTACGTTCAAAAGACCTCAAGCCTGTCGTTTATTGTGAGTACAGTGATTGCGATGTCTCCTCGATTTCAGTGCTAGACCCACGAACTGATGAGATGTTTATTGCGCAAGCAAAAGACAGTGACATCGTGCATGAAATGACTAGAGAAGAGTATCGTATTAAGCATCTGAAGAAAAAAGAGCTAATGGCACGCGAAGTTGACCGCCCGATGGATGACGATAAAAATCTAGAACAAAAACATAAAGAATTAAACAAGCGCAACAATGGTAAAAAAAGAAAGAAACAGCGAAATGCGTTACCTGAAAATTTCCAGGACGAAATAGAACACCAGGAAGCGGAAGAAGCAGAAGGTGTCTTCAATAAGTCTAGCTCGTCGGTAAGTGATTTGGACGACCCGGCAACAAAATTTGATTTCGAGAATATCGACAGCTTTGAGAGTGATTAAACAATGAAAATTTTACGCCCGTTACCCATTGATATCAGCGGAGATATATCGTTGAGAATCAACCAAAAAAAAGTATCCCCTGCTATTCAGGATATTTACTTTAACACCATCATGCACCCTACCTTTAGGAATGTACAAGAGGGGCTACTTGAGTGTTTCGAAATGAGTGGCCTCGAGGGAGTAGGATGTACACTGCTGGGCGAGCCCGGTGTTGGAAAATCAAGAGCTATTCGTTACCTAGCATCTGAAGTATACAGCCGCCCCGAATATCAGCCGTCCGAAACCCTTACACCACTCCCCATTTTAGTGATTAAAGTGCCAGGGAAGCCGACGATTAAAAAACTAATTGAAAAACTGCTAGAGTCAGCCGGTCATCTTGCTCCGTCGCCAAAATCCTCAGAATCAGGTGAAATTCGTTTCAATCGGCTCGTTCGAAATCAGCAAGTCCAAATGATAGTGTTTGATGAAGTTCAGCATTTGCTTCGTAAATTCGCGTTGGTGCGAACGCATGACATAATGGCATTTATCAAAGTGTTAATGGATGAACATGCGTTGTCTATTTGTTTCGCGGGTTTACCTGAGGCCGCCGAGTTATTGGAACCTTTTCCTGAGCTTCGGCAACGGCTGTCATATGCGAACACACAGCTTTATCGATTCCAGTACCAGACAACGGGTCCTTGTAATATTGGAGAATTACTAGGGTATCTTTCCACAATTGATAAACGACTTGATGGGTTTGGTGTGGGCTGTGAGCGTTTTGCGACCGAAGATATGTTGCCTCGTATGTGGTTGGCTAGCCAAGGAATACCCCGCTACCTCACCAAACTCATTGTGCGTGTTACGCGTTTCGCTGAGCGCAAAGGTGCCGTCAATCGCAATGAACTCCAGGCGCTTTACAACACATGCGGATTTAACCATCACGTTGCACAATTTGAAGTCTTCAAAGCCCCCCTTCATAAGGTCATTGAGCGGGCTAATCGATTCCAGGCGGAACTGAATGCTACGCAGAATCCTCCAAAGCGAAAATCGAGATAATGGTTGCTGCCTCTGGCGTTCTCGGTGTTCGTCCATACCGCTTGGCGACAGAGTCGCTCAGTGGTTACTTGTTACGGTTGGCCTACTTAAACGGCTTTCACGGATTAAGTGATTTCTTATGGACCATTGGAGCGAGGCCAGTGAAGAATCGACGTTTAAACTACTTTACTCCTAAGGAGGTTGATGTATTAGCCCCCTGCCTCGCAAAGGTGCTTGGTCGAGATGCAACGCAAGCCCTCACAGATAGTTATGCCACCTCATGGCAGTTCGATTCGAACCGTCTATTTCAGCATAGTCAGGTTGATTTTCCTCGCTTGTGTATCTCCTGCTTGCAGACTCAGCCTACTCCTCACCTTGACTGGCGATGGCAATGTGGGTTTTTACCATTTTGCCAGAAACACCACACGCCGCTTTATAATAACTGTCCGCAGTGTCATGCGCCTATCAGTTGGCACACCGCTTGGTTAGAAGGGTGTCCGAAGTGCGGGCTATCGTGGCAACAGTTTAGCGAAAAACCGCATAATCAGTTCATGTCGTTCAATAAAGCAGTGTGCCCGTGTGAGGATGGTTCGTTACCATTGGACAAATCTAAACTACATGACGTTATGTTAGCGCTGATGGTGGCTGGTCGCCCTTTTGATGTTCTGCATCAGCCCTTAATCGCTGTACCAGAGAACCCAAATCATTGGGCTTATGCGCTTCGAGGCTTGAGGCTGTTGTTTGACCAAGACTACTATCATCGATGGTCTATAGAGGCCCGTTCACACTGGCCACACTCTGAAATTACGCCGGTTGCTGTAATTAAACAGGAGTTATTGTTTTCTGATTGGCCCGCGCTGACTCGCGAAAACACTAACCCAGCGCCTAACGCGCTAGAACTAAGCCATGATAGTGTGCCAGTTGAAGCTATTAACTATGTTAAACCTTCTAGAGCCAAGGCTGCACTATATACGTTGGAAAGTAATTGGTATTCACATCTATCTCACCAACAACTGGCTGCATCTTTGGGAATAACAACTCGAGCCTTGATGCACATTACCGAAACGAACCTATTACCCCAGCTCAATTCCACTTCTGTTGTAAGAGATAAATTGTTCGAAGCCAACAAAATCAACGACTTTATCAAGAAAAAGACAGCAGAACCCCATATTACAAGCATGGTTCCTATCAGTGAAAATAATTCATACTTACGCAGGCATTTGACTGAGTTCGGGGAGCTACTTTGTTCAGCATTGCGTGATGACATTCAAATCTGCGTGCCTGAGCCCTATTCCTTGGCGGAAATCCAAGTGAATAGTGCTGAACTAGAAACATTTCTAAACGTGTGTTTTGACAAAGCCTGCGAGGCACCACTTGGGCTAACTCGCGTAGCCAAAGCTCTTGGGGTTCCATCACCAAAAGTCGAAGAGTTAGTTCGACAAGGACATTTTCACTACGCAGCATGGCGAAATGACCGGTCTATTGATGGTCTGTCATTTAGGGCTTTTTACACCCCTAAAACCTTGAGTGGCTAATAGCTCTAATCCAAGAATAATATTTTTTCTGTCTTAACAAGTTTCTAAACAGTGAAATGATACTCATATTGATATTGGAGGACTAAATGTATTACATATTAGCGCTTGATTTAGAGGGAACCCTCATTTCGAATGCCATGAGTCAGCTGCCAAGACCTGGGCTGTTCGAATTTTTGTCTACCGTCAAAAAGGCATTCCCACGAGTTGTCATGTTCACCACAATTAGTGAAAGTAAATTTCGTTCTATCGCGAACCTGTTAGTAAAGGAAGGTACAGCTCCTGAATGGTTTTATGAAATCGAATATATAAATTGGGATGGTACTTATAAGGATTTGTCTTTGATACCTCGGGGGAATATTAGCTCTACATTGATTTTAGATGATTTTGTCGGCTATATTCACCCAGAGCAGCATGAGAATTGGATCGAGATTGAAAATTATGGGCAACCTTACGACCAAACTGACCGTGCCCTTGAAGAAGCTTGGAATAAAATCAAATCAAAGTTATAGCACGCTATATAAAGGATACATCCTAACTTAATGGTAATTACTGTTACCATTAAGTTCGCTTTAACTTGCATAAAATGACTACAGTTATTTTTGTCATTTCCCTGCCAACCAAACTCAGTTTCTCACGTTCAGTGTACACAAAATCGCATATTCGTGTGTTCCGTCCTCGCTCAGCACATAAAATCGCGTTTTCGTGTGTTCCGTCTTCGCTCAGCACATAAAATCGCGTTTTCGTGTGTTCAGCACTCTAAATTGTGAACAAAGAATTGTAACAACTGAAAATTTAGAACCATCAATTCCGCTTGGTAGTTAAGGTACGACAAAGTCCCTTGGTGTTCACAGTGTCAGCAGCAACGCACTGACACGTATCTGGAAACAAATGAGTTAGTGCTTTAACTCTGGTTCTTGAGATTTTAATTAAAAAATGTATTGCAATCAGAGATACGTTAATGCCGCATTCAGGGGCAAACCAAAGCGTATGTTTGTCTCTAGCAGTACTTTGTTAAATGCTTTTTTGCTTTCGTATGACATCTTTCAATTGCTCAATTGTTGGCGGGTTGCTTGTTCTATGGAGCATAGCATGACAATTTGGACAAACAGGAACCAAGTCATCTTCAGAAGAAACTTGATATTCATCACCTATTTCGTGCAACGGAGTTAAGTGATGAATGTGTATGAATCCTATTCCAATTTCTCCATAGACATTTTCAAAACTCATCTCACATACAAAACAATTAAGACCATGAATTTCAATTGCTTTATCGCGTGCAACACGATCTCTTTCGTAGGAGTTAACAGTTACTTGCTTTTTCGCGCCTTCAACAAAGTTCTCAGGGTTTAGAATTTCATCAGGGTAGCTAAAATCCGGCTGTACTTGCCCAAGAAAACGTAGATAAGCTCTTAGAGCAGTACCACAGTTATTTTTATAACGTTCAGCTAAATCAGTTTCTGAAAGTCTATTTAAAATATCTTTGACATCTCGTTCCGAAGTTACCGTAGATCTGTTTAGATTAATTTCGAGATGCCTTGAAACTGCTTCTAGGTAACGACCATAGCTATACGCACTATTATCTTGCAGTCTCCCCTGAACCAAAAACTCAATATACTCGAACTCATTTTGAACCATGAAGCTGATTCCTATAGACGTTTAACGCTTCAAACAACGGCGCGACCAGCCACGAAGTTGCGCTGCCGCTTTAGCTTGTTAGGGTTCATTGGCATATAACCTCATCTCTAAATGTAAGTCTTGCATTGCTACACCACGAATTCTCTCGCATGGTTTATCGGGGTCTTCAATAAAGCCCTGTGATTTCCAAAAGGCCTCTGATGAAGTTGGCATACACTGAATTGATATTTTCTCCGCATTTAATTTTTTGGCTTCATCGATCAATGAGCTAGCAAGATGCCTGCCGATACCTTTGCCTCTATATCGGGATTCTACAGTTAAAATATCTATTCCAAAACGGAGTTCGCGATAATATTCCAGTGACAGAAGAATCCTTCGCCGGACTCAATTTCTTCATCCTTTAACCATTTATAAAGGTCTCTTAAGTGAGTTTCTGTGGGATTTTTTACAATCTTCATTTTGAATGTCTAACACCGCATTGAGGTGTGAGCAACGCAACCACCAAACCTAAACCATTGCGCCGTAAACACCAAACCATGAACTGAAAATGCCAACCATTGGGAATCAGTCTTAAATGCTTCGTTATACATTATTTGTTGATACGCTTATAACTAGCGGTTAGCTTACTAGCAACCTGTTCCGACTCGCACCCTTTAGCCATAGCGATAGAGTTCAGATAAGAAATTTTTGAGGTAAGTTCATGGAGAGACTTTACCTGTGACTTCGTATAATAATTACCGATACCATGGCGACCAACGTGCCACGCAGCTTGAACACCGCCCCCGTGGGTAAAATCACACAATAGCCCCCACATTTTATCAATTGATACTTTTAACGCTCCATCATTGAACTCTTGCAACTCACTCAACGCGGCAACCATAACATTTTTACTAGGGAAACCAACTTCACCTTTTTTGCGGTCTTCTGCTGGAGTGTTGATTGTCTTCATGTTTTCTTGGCTAGCGCAATTTAGTACCCATAGACCACGAATATAAGCTTCTAGTTGAGGTCTCAGCAAAGCAAAAGCGGATGAATTTAGGTTTTTAGATGTTAGGTCTAAGACTGCGCAGCAATGTTCGTTACTGGTGTAAAGTAACCCTAGAGCGAATTGATGACGCTCATCATTTTTCGCGACCAACCCTGTCGTCAAAGACTTAAAAGACTGTACCCATCTACTCGTTTTATTACTCATGACTTCCTCATAATGTATAGACATAATAACTCCCCACGAGTTGCTAGTTTCCAAGTTCCTGAGTTAGTCCAAAATAATTAAATTGTGCACCAGAGCCATACTGTATTTGTGACCACACAATAGTGGAAATGGATGCTAGCATGAGAAAAAATAGAATAAATTCAGAGATTTAGGAACTCATAAAAAATTACTACATACTAGTGGCCAGTTTTTCTCATCCACTACAAACTTAACCTTACAAGGCAAGCGACCTGCTACCATTGATGCTTATAGTCGCGCCGTCAGGCGTATTGCTGCTTTCTTTAACTGTTGTCCTGATAATGTCTTACCGTAAGTAATCAGTAATTGTTCTTTATGGAACAGTAAAAGTGGGTTAACTGGCTTGTCATTTATCAATGGTGCTTATCGCCAGTAAATCACAATGGGCAAGAACGGCTTAGCACAATGCACATACAACACGCTAATAAATCAATAGCTTACTTTATCATGACGAAATTTCTTTTATCAATAAACTTCCTAACTGTCTAGTATTGTATGCATTACCGTTACCATTTAAGATAGATAGACCTAGCTCTTTAGCTATTTTTCTAAGCTGAGGTTTTGTCGGAGAGACTAAAGAGCCATGCAGCCAAACTTCTATAGAGCCATTTTCCAGTTCAACCAATTGAAAATCTCTCCAAGTTACTTCAGTTACTTTTGATAGCTTTCTCTTTATTAACTTTGGAGCTAACAGCTTGTTCATCGATATAGAAGATTTCCCTCCGTTATCAGGAGAGTTCATAAGTAGAGCAGCTTCAACAACGGAACCGTCAAACAAGGTTTCAATCTGCATTTCATCAGTATTCACACGTAGGATGATCACACGGTCTACAAGCTTAAGAGTGTTAGCGTTAAAGGAGATATGACCACTACCAGCCATTCGCGCTGTAGTCTTAACTGAAATTCTTTCACCATTATCCCCCACAACGTCATAGCCTGCTTGATTGACTTCAGTAGCCATCTGCCCTCCTGTTATCAGGGCTGCATAGAGTTCTCCTATCCGGCCAATTAAATGCCGTTGCTCTGTAGCTGGTACATCCCAATTTAGCTCTTTCTCTAACCAAGACATAGCCTCACCAAGAGATTGAATCACTTGCATCTGAGTTAGCGCCAATTGAAGATTCCTTTTATATATTGTTATCCAGTGACTACCCTAACACCTAACTGCTGTTAACAACGAAAACTGGCCACTACTTTAGAGTTTATCTAGCTTATTACTGGACAAAAGCTTGTTAGAAGCAAAGCTCTTAAAGTAACGATTGGCATTAGGGAAAGTATGGCAATCGGATCTGCGATTTCGGCACGTGTTCACGAATCCGACTTAATTGCTTCGTTATACGCGTTCGTTTTGCAAATGATGTTCAAATATTTTAAGTACGATTAAAGAATTCTCTAACAGTAGAAGGCTTCGTTCAGGATCAAACCAAGTACCATTAAATTTCGCCCCATGATAAAGGTTATTTCTTACTCGGCAGATATGCCCAAACAAGATCTGAATGTTACTTTCGTTGTTTGGCACATCCTTCCAGATGATCTTACCTTCCTCATTTACAGCTTGCTGTTTCGGAGGGTTTTGCAAAATATACTCCGCACAACCTCTATGTTCACCAAGTTCTTCAAGAAACCCTCGACCGATAATCTGATTGGCAAATCTATCCCATTGAACATTGATTTGATCACGTCCGCGAACCTCAAAATAGCCTTGTTCTTTTAATGTACTTTCATACTTTGCAAATAGCTTAAAAAACTTAAATGCCAATAAATCTAATTGTTTGTCCATATCTCTCCTGAGCGTATAACGCCGCATTAAGGTGTGATCAACGCTACCACCTACTTAAACCATTGCACCTTAAACACGAAACCCAAACTTGAACTGAGAATACCAAGCGTTGGGAATCACTTTTAAATGCGTTATATCACTTCTCTTCGTACACTAGAGATGCATCAAAGTCACTAGCTTTTTCTAAGCACGATATACTGTCAAAAGTACAATTAATAAACTTAGT
>NZ_PJBL01000042.1:0-9460 GCF_002836135.1 Shewanella sp. GutCb
TCTCGAAAGAGAGTGAATAGCCCGTTGCTAACGCAACGGGCTTTTTTACGTCTGCGATTTGAGTGTTGTTACGTTACTGAATTGCCGGAACCACAGAATGCAGGGGCAATAGCATCGATATAATCGTGTTGTGGCCGATATAGCCCAGGTGCGAATCGAACATTTTCAGGCGCCACTCTTTCTAAGTTTGGTCTCGAAAGAGAGTGAACAGCCCGTTGCTAACGCAACGGGCTTTTTTACGTCTGTGATTTGGGAGCTGATCCAGCGGCATACCAGTATTGTGGAATTGTTGACGAGTCACTTCTACCAGCTTAAATGGTCTCATTAGGTTCATATTTATAGATGGTGCAACCACAGATTGAGTCGCCCTGTTGATGGGAAAACAGTATCGAATAGATAGCGTATTAAAATAGTTTTAGCTTTACGAAACGATGTTCTCGTCGGAGCCGGAAGCCTTCAGCAGCCTAAACGTTGCTTGATCCTAAAACCTCAGTAACGATGTCTCATAAATTTTGAGATTAGTTCATATTGATACGTTCAGATGCGAGGTGACCAGTGGTTTTATAGATTGGCTAAGTCTTTATTGAGGCCAAGTTAATGAATGACTTTTAGAGGCACTATGTATTTATATTCCAACAGTATTTTTACATGGCGATAATTGTGATTACGATGCGAGGTTTATTTGAGGTTGGCCTAGATACGATAAAACCTAAAAATAGAGGCTTTATCGTATTATTAGTTCATATCAAGTAGCAACCATTGCTAAGTCTAGTGGTTATTTTGAAGATATGACATCGGCTGATTTAAAGTGCTCTGAGCTGTTATGAGCCTTGGTAATCGAGTTGTCGCCAAGCTTCATAGCTGATGATAGCAACCGCATTTGAAAGATTAAGGCTGCGACTCGTCGACATCATAGGAATACGCAAACGTTGTTCAGTCGGAATTGAGTCTATTATATCAGCAGGTAAGCCTCTGGTTTCTGGACCAAATAACAACACATCATCTTGTTTAAAGCTGAGTTCTGAATGTGGGCGACTGCCTTTGGTCGTACAAGCCATAATTCGCTTGCCTTGCATTGCTTCGAGAAAAGACTCGAAGTTTTTATGATGAATTACATTAGCCAAATCTGCATAATCTAGCCCGGCGCGGCGCAGCTTTTTATCTTCTAAATCAAAGCCCAAAGGCTCAATTAAGTGCAGTTTGCAGCCATTATTAGCGATTAATCTGATTATATTACCGGTGTTAGGGGCTATTTCGGGTTCGTAAAGCGCTATATGAAACATGCTGGCCTGCCTAAAAATGTATGAGCTGAGATTATTTTAATCTGTAATGGAGAGCATGAAAGCTCTAATTTGATCATTACTTAATGAATAATTCATTATACGGCAAAAAGTGGGTAGCGGAAAATAGCAGTGTAGCGTGAAGTGGCCCGTGAATATGAGAAATGCAGATATCCTCTTAAGCCATTTATCTCTATATTTGAGTAGATAGATACACTGGTTACCTATGAGCATTGTAATGGATCTCGCTAAACTTTCACGGATCAGTATGAAGCATCTGATCACCTTGCATGTCATGCTAGATACGCTAAGCGTAACTGCGAGTGCGGAACGATTATGCTTAAGCCCCTCGTCAGTGAGTAAAACGCTAAGTCAACTACGGCAAAGTCTTGATGATGATCTGTTTTATCGGCATGGAAACAAGCTTGTAGCAACCCCTTTGGCACGCCGTTTAGGTCCAAATGTCCACCAAATTATCAGTGATATGAACCTATTAGTGACCCAAGAGGCTTTCACCCCTGCGGCCTATAAAGGTCGATTTTCCTTGGCGATGCGAGAAAGTACCTTTGAGCTACTTGCTGCTAAACTAACGGCACATGTACTGTTGTTAGCCCCTAATATTCGACTCGACATCTTTGCTAAAGACAGTGTCGGTTTTGAGGGGTTAGTTAAAGGCAGTTTAGATTTTATAGTGCTGCCCCATGACCGAAGCCAACCGCCCATTGCGCAGCATGAATTGGTGTGGGAGACATTAATAAATGACGAGATGGTGTGTTTAATGAATCCTAATCACCCTTTAGCCAATCAACATCATATCTCTATTGATGACTATCTTGGATATAGTCATATAGGTATTAGTGATACAGATCTGAATAGACCTTTTTTCGAGATGAAGTTGGCCCAGCAGGCTCTAAATCGAGCAGTGCCTTTGTCGGTGGCAGACTTTGGCAGTGCGGCCCTAATGTGTCATCACAGTGAGCTGTTATTTACTTGTTCACGCCGTTGGGCCGAAAATGCCATTCAGGCTAGAGGCCTAGTGACTAAAGCACTACCGCTTGATTACGGAGAGGTTGCGTATAGCTTGGTGTGGCACAAGCAGAGCATGAAGGATCCTGCACATCGTTGGTTCTATGAGCAACTTGTCGACTTTACTCGGCAGCAGTTTCAGTAACCTGATTAAATAGCATTTCTATAGGTATAGATTGGGTAAAATGAGATTATTCACGCCGCGTCGAGCAAGTGCATTCGCGAGTTGTTGAATTTGCGCCTCAGTGCAACTTGGCCACATTAATGCGTCGCCTGTAACCCCGTGATGCTGAAATGCATTTAGCTTGATTCGTACAGCTACCGGCAGTTGGGCTAGATAGCTCGCCACAGCATCGATTTCGCTATCGAAGTCACTGACCTCTGGAATGTGCAGTAAACGGACCTCATACAATTTCCCCTGTTCGGCAAGCAGCTTCAATGCGCTAAAAACACGATGGTTATCCCGACCGGTAATATAGCGGTGGGTGTCTTGTTGCCAAGATTTAAGATCAATCATGGCACCTTGTATAAAGGGTAATACTTGTTGCCAACCATTTAGGCTTAGACTGCCGTTACTGTCTATCATGCAGCTTAGGTGTGCTAAATCCTTGCTCAACTGCATCTCTCGAAATAATGCAATAATAAAGGGCAGCTGCAAACTGGCTTCCCCCCCACTGATGGTGACACCATTAATAAAGTGCATTTGAGCGCGGATAAGAGTGAGTAGTTCATCGACACTATAACGCAGTGTTTTTGGCGTTGATTGCTTGGGGCAAACGGATAGACAGATGTCGCATTGGGTGCATAATTGTTGGTCCCAAACCACCTGACTTTTATTATCATCTGTAATCAGTTTGAGGGCTTTTGCTGGGCAGGTTGGTACGCAATCGCCACAACTATCACACCAGTCTATGGTGTGAGGATTGTGGCAATTTTTACAGTTAAAATTACATCCCTGTAGAAAGATAACAAGCCTGCTACCAGGCCCATCTACACAAGAGAAAGGAATGATTTGATTAACTGTTGCGACTCTATCCAAGTTAATGCGACTTCGCGTAGCTTGGAGCATTTTCATGAGCAACAACACGTGGTTGACGCTCAAGGATCTTAGTATTTATTGCCGCCTCTGCTCCTAAACCTGTGGTATTAGTGCGTGAACCCGCCTCTTTAAAACGAGCAATGTCTGACAGTTTAATCATGTAGCCTGTTACACGAACCAAATCGTTAGAGGCGACGTTAGCGGTAAACTCGCGAAAACCTAAGTTTAATGCGCCTTTACAGAGTTGGAACATGGCTTGTGGATTCGATTTAACCGTTTCATCAATCGTGAGAATGTCGCTGATCCCAGAAGTATAATATTGATGATGTTCCGCCAGTGCTTTGATGTGAGCTATTGGGTTTGGCTCGGTACCATAGGGAATACGCACACCGGGAGTGACATCTTTATCTAGACTAATACCGCCTTGAGAGTGCAGTAACGCACGGCCGTTATAGCCATAGTCAACTGGAGTTGATTTGACGATGGTATCCAGTGCTTTAGATATTTTATGACCCAGCTCATTCGCCGCTTGATGGTGACCGTAGTGAGGGCTTGGTTTCTCTGTATGAGATTCAGTTAGCTCTGGATTACCTTGCAGAATATTCACGGCTTCAGCCATGCCATAAATTCCGAACATAGGTGCAAAGCGTGACTCTTCAATTAGCCCCTCTTTGACTAAGAAACTGTTGAAAAAGTTAGATTCTTCATGCAGATACTGACAACGGGCATTAATTAGCTCATAGGTTATCTGGCAGTATTGCGGCAACGTATTGTCAAAGAAATCACTGATGTCATTAGATCTTAGGGCAATCTCTTTTAGATTAAGTCTTACCAAGGTGTTAGCACCGCCAGCCAGTGGCAGTGAGTTATAACAGCTAACAATGCCAAAGCCTTTTTTATCATAGCTATTGGCGTGCATTGGATAGTTGGCTATATGCGGTTTACTGCACTCACAAATATTGCTCGCGGCAATTTGTAGTAGTTCATCGGGAGTCACTTGTGGATCGTACATAAACGTAAGGTTGGGTGCAATTTGTTTAAGCTCTGCGTCGATCCTTAAAATTGTGCGGCAGACAATGTTATCCGTTGGACCTATGTTCACGTGCATAAAGGCGTCAGGAAGGGTGCGATCTAGCATGATCCAAAATAGCTTTAGTTTGCGGTATAGGTTCTCAGTATCGATCCCTTGGCAGAATGGCAGCAAAACCTCATCCAGTTGACCTAGATACACCGGAATATTAGTTACCGAAGGGACATGGTGGTAAAGGATGGTGAGTGCATTAAGTGCTTCATCTAAGTCTTGTGCTGGGCTTAACTCTAAGTATTCAGAGCCTTGTTGTAAGTATTTGGCATAATCGGGCAAAACATATCGTGGTTTAAATGGTGCATGGCCTTCGAACATGTCGCAGATAATACCCGAATCCATGGCTTGTGTTACGTCTTCCGACACCGCTACATATGGCAAACTAGAATCTGCTTCTAGTGCTAAAAAATTAGATTTTTGCTTTGGAGAAAGATTTAGGTCGCGGGTGATCTGGGAAAGTCGTTCTTGAATCGCCATGGCGTAATATCCATTAATATTGTATGGGTAATATATTAAGGCCTATTAGCTAGGTTCTTATAGTGAAAAGCAGGCAAGGTGGTATTTCCATTATGGAAATTCAGCGGGATAGATCTCGATTTTCCAGATAAATAGAAAGCCAAATATAGCGGCGGTGAAATCGCGAACTACATTTGGCTTTAGATGTTGCTAAGATACTGATGTTGTCTAAAAGAAACCTAGTGGATTAACATCGTAGCTAATGAGTAGATTCTTGGTATTTTGGTAATGATCTAGCATCATTTTATGAGTCTCACGACCAATACCTGACCTCTTATAGCCTCCAAATGCAGCGTGAGCAGGATAAGCGTGATAACAGTTTATCCATACTCGACCCGCTTGAATACCGCGTCCCATTCGTTGAGCGGTATTCATATCGCGTGTCCATACACCCGCGCCAAGGCCATACGGAGTATCATTTGCGATGGCCAATGCTTCAGCTTCATCCTTAAAGGTGGTGACTGAAATGACGGGGCCAAAAATTTCTTCTTGGAAGATCCGCATATTATTAGTGCCCTTTAAGATGGTAGGGCGAATGTAAAAACCTTGGCTATGTTCACCTTCAAGCTTACAGAGATCGCCACCAACCAATACCTCAGCACCTTCATCTTTACCTATTTGCAGATAGCTGAGAATTTTATCAAATTGCTCTTGTGATGCTTGAGCGCCCACTTGCGTTTCAGTATCGAGTGGGTTGCTTTGTTTAATGGTTTTGCAGCGCTCAATGACTTTGGCAATAAACTTGTCATAAATCGACTCGTGGATCAGTGCTCGTGACGGACAAGTGCATACTTCACCTTGGTTAAAGAAGGCCAGTAACATGCCTTCTACGGCTTTATCGAGATACGCATCCTCATGATCCATTACATCAGCAAAATAGACATTCGGAGACTTACCACCAAGTTCAACCGTTGATGGGATCAACGACTCAGCCGCACATTTCAAAATATGATGACCCACTTCAGTCGAGCCAGTGAAGGCCAGTTTAGCGATTCGACTACTGGTAGCGAGTGCCTGACCCGCTTCGTTGCCAAAACCATTTACCACATTGAGCACACCTTTAGGGAGCAGGTCTTCAATTAACTCAAGCATCACTAAAATCGAGGCCGGGGTTTGCTCGGCAGGTTTTAATACCACGCAATTACCCGCGGCTAATGCGGGGGCAACTTTCCATGCAGCCATCAAAATAGGAAAGTTCCAAGGAATAATTTGGCCGACAACGCCTAATGGCTCAGGAAAATGATAACTTACAGTATTGGCATCAATATCTGCAGCGCTGCCCTCTTGGGCTCGAATACACCCCGCAAAATAGCGGAAATGGTCGACAACTAAAGGGAGATCGGCCGCTAACGTTTCACGTACTGCTTTACCATTATCCCAAGTCTCGGCTATAGCGAGGAGCTCTATATTTTGTTCAATACGATCAGCAACACGCAATAGAATATTAGCACGCTCGGTGACCGACGTTTTGCCCCAGCTCTCTTTGGCTTTGTGGGCGGCATCAAGTGCCAGCTCTATATCGTTAGTATCTGAGCGTGGGATCTGACAGAATACTTTTCCGTCGACGGGTGAAGGGTTATCAAAATAGACACCATTGACGGGTTTAACCCATTCACCACCAATAAAATTTTGATACTGTGATTTGAAATTAATGATGGCGTCAGGTGTTCCTGGTTTGCTATATATCATACTTATATCCTTCGTATGTTTTTTATGCGATAACTCAGTGTAGTAGCAAAGTAAAAGCGAGGATATAGGAATAAAGTCGAGTCGTTTATTGTGGGACAATTTAGCTATATTATTGCTCTATACACTAATCAATATGAGGTGGTTACACCTCTATGCATCCAGTGCATTATTTCTATGCAAAATATGCACTTCAGTCATAGATGTTTATGGCCTATGCTTCTCTCATCAGTTTAAATAGGAACTTGTCATGTTTAACGCGCTTGTTTTGACCCAAGAAGAAAAGCTTACCCAAGCTAATGTTCGTCAAATCTCAGAGACAGATCTGCCTGAAGGTGAGGTATTAGTCGCTGTTGCATGTTCATCACTGAACTACAAAGATGGCTTAGCGGTTACTGGTGTTGGTAGAATTATCCGTAATTTTCCTATGGTGCCTGGTATCGACTTTGCAGGTACGGTGCTTGAATCAAGTGACGAGCGTTATAAAGCGGGTGACAAGGTCATTTTAACGGGCTGGGGCGTAGGTGAAAATCACTGGGGCGGCTTAGCAGAGAAAGCCCGCGTGAATGCGGATTGGTTAGTTCCTATGCCTACGAATTGCGATGCAGCAAAAGCGATGCAAATAGGTACGGCTGGTTTAACGGCAATGTTATGCGTACAAGCATTGCAGCAAGCTGGAATTAAGCCAAGCGATGGTGATGTACTCGTCACCGGCGCTAGTGGTGGTGTCGGCAGTGTTGCAGTGACCTTACTATCGCAATTAGGTTACCGCGTAGTGGCAAGCTCTGGGCGTATTGAGCAGAATGGCCCTCTATTGACTAAGTTAGGTGCTAGCGAAGTAATAGAGCGTAGCGAGCTTGAAGTTGACTCAAGACCTCTAGAGAAGCAGCGTTGGGCGGGTGTTGTTGATACTGTAGGTAACAAAATCTTAGCGACAGCATTAGCACAAATGAAATATGGTGGTGCAGCAGCAATTTGTGGTCTTGCTGGTGGTTTTGCACTGCCAACGACCGTGATGCCATTTATCCTTCGTGGGGTAAACTTGCTCGGTGTTGATTCTGTATCTTGCCCATTTGAAAAACGCCAAGCAGCTTGGGAAGAGGTACTTAAGTTACTCCCCGCAAGTTATTATCAAGATGCCTGCGAGACTATTGCGCTTGAACAGGTACCTGAATTTGCACAACGCATCATTAAGGGCCAAGTCACAGGTCGAGTCCTTGTTAAGCTTTAATCATTGTTAATGAAGTCAGAAAGCCCAGCAAATAACTGGGCTTTTTTGTGTCTATTTTTTGTATTAATCCTGCTTTAATTCGTGGAATTAACAGTTCTGCGGAGACTGACTTAACAAATTTTGAGTCACAGTAATAACCTCATTACGTAACCATTGCTGCGCTTTATCTTGCTCACTGCGAGAGTGCCAGAACAAGTTGTAATCTAAACTGGGTAACTTAAAAGGTAGAGGCTTAACTTTTAGCCCATGGCGCAGGGCTGCTATTTCTGCCATGCCTTCAGGTAACGTAATAATTAATGGGTTGATTGATTGCAAGGCTAAGGCGGTATCAAGATGCGGTGTCCTCAGCAGTTCAGTGCGCGCGGGATATTGGCTAATTTCATCATCGAGCAACGCTTTTACTCCATCACTAATAGCAATGGTTGCGTGAGGGTAATGCAGATAGTCATCTAGGGTGATCTCGGCATCTGCCAATGGATGATGGGGTGATAGTAAACAGCTAACGCCGACTTTACCCAGAAAGGTGTACTGCAACTGTCCGGTTTGACCTATAGCGCGGCAGATTGCCATATCGGCGCCTTTCACGCTGAGCTGCGCCTGCAGCTCGTTATGCTGAACCGGTAGTATCTCAAGTCTAATTTTGGGTGCCTGTTGATAAATGTTCGGCAGAATAAAAGGCACTAAAGCTTGCATTGCATAATCTGTTGCAGCGATAGAAAACTGTTGTTCACAATCAAACGGAACAAATGCTTTTGGGGTTAATAAGCTAATGAGTTGCCCAGTCGGTTGTTGTAACTGCTGGTAGCAATCGAGTGCAAACTGGGTTGGTACAAGATGTTGGCCAACACGGGAAAATAGTGGATCGTCGAGCATCTCTCGTAGACGAGCAAGAATGCGGCTTGTCGCTGATTGACTTAAGTGTAATCGCTTAGCAGCCTGAGTCACGCTGCGCTCTTCAACCAAAATTTGCAGAGCGATTAATAAGCTTAGGTCTTGGCGGTAGATATCTTCTAATTCCATAACTTCCCTGAAGCAAGCGGTTGGTTTAATAGTATGGACTCATGATGACATAGAAGCCTGCCGCTCAACATTTTTCTATACCATATAGAAAAACTTTTTGAGTGTTAGGGACCAAAAATGGACACTGGTTACAATAAATCAACTTCAGAGAGCTTATTATAATTGTTGTGGTGACATTGTTATTTTTGTTAATTTCCACCTAATGGTATAAAGCAAATAAAAGCTCGGAAAGTCAGAGCTACATTGGTTTTATTGATTGATAATTAGTGCTGGTGCATTGTTTGGAATTAATTCCAAAATACCTCAAAAGTAGTAAAAATCTTAAACATTAGATCTAAGCTTGAGTTTCTAAATGTTGTCATAATGTTTTAAATAAAGCTCTGCTTAACTCTCGTTTTGGAACTGGTTCCAGTCATATCATTGTTGCGTCTAATAAAACTATAGGGTGATGACAGATGAGCAATAAAGATCTGCTAGGACGCCGCAATTTCATTAAGGGAATGGGAGCTGCAGCAGGTGTCGCAATGGCTGCACCAGCAATGGCCATTTCTGAGAAAGCGGATGGCGTTAAATGGGAC
>NZ_PJBL01000043.1:0-8647 GCF_002836135.1 Shewanella sp. GutCb
GAATGGGCTAGGGGACTAACTCCTTTTTGCCCCAAACAAGTTACTAACTACGGTAATTGGCGGAATAATATCTAATGGAAAAAGTTGGATATAGTCTTCCCATGTCTTCTAAATAGTAGTCAAAATAAATTAACCACTTCAATCGAAAGAGGCTAACAAGTTGCTGTTAACATAGAATGTCCTAACTCAAAATATGCATTAGTATCTTGATCAATACCTTTTAATTTAAGATGGTCGGCAAAACCAAGTCGTGCACTCATTACTAACCAAAACGTTGCACTTATGAAGCCGACAATACGCCATGATGTTGACTTTGCCCACTTAAGCGCAAAAGTAATAGAGAGTACATAGAGTACGAAACCACCTAATTTAGATGATGCCCAGCCATTCACGAAGGGGTACAAATTAAGTGGGTTAACTACAACCAGATAAATAAAGGTACAGGTAAATAGAGTATATAAAACGTGTGGTCCAATCTTAAGCAGTTTATTATTGACCTTGTCAGACCCTTTCATAGTTAACACAAAGTTAATGATGAAAAATATAAATGTAATCGCTATTATTGTCAGGTGGGTGTGCTTAACTATCATGTACATATTGTTGTTCCCTAAGTGTTTTTACATTTAAAATTATACTATCTGTTTGTAATTTAATTATATATCCGTAGATCTTAAGTTTTAACAATCTTATGATTTCTAAGAATGCTTACTAGATTTAATGAAATATTCCCATTGAAAAATTACGTAAAAAGATGAAATAAAGATCAATCAGGTTTACTAATTCTTACCAAGAGACCTCTATTATCGAACACATTTATGTCCAGAAGTGGGTTATTGGTCTAACCCGTTTATGCCCTTTATTAGTTACGTTGGTCGTTTAGTTCAATCTGTAAAATATAATGTAGGCATACTTTTGTAATGTAAAACTTCTATATAGCTGGTCAATACACTACGTTGCTGTTAGCGATTAATATCAATACTCGCCGCGGCACTAGCCATTTGCTGTTGTAACGTCGCGTGGTTGCTAGCACTGAAGTTGATATGGCCAAGCTTACGATTCGGTTTAGGTTGTTTGTTGTACCAATGCAAACTAGAGCTGGCGGTAAGGCTATTCATGGGAGGGTTATTAGTGCCTAAAAGGTTGAGCATACCAACATTCCCTTGCACTTCTGTGTTACCCAACGGCAACCCGGCAATAGCACGAATATGGTTTTCAAATTGACAAGTTTGACCACCAAGTTGGGTCCAATGGCCACTATTATGTACCCTTGGTGCTAGCTCGTTGACTAGTAATTCCCCATTTATCACAAACAACTCAATGGCTAACACGCCGACATAATCAAGATGCTTCACGAGACGGCTAAAATAGTCTTCAGCGGCGTTGGTCATTGCAGGGCTAACTTTTTGAGCCGGAGCCATAGAAGCTAATAAAATGCCTTTGTCGTGCTGATTTTCGGTGAGAGGATAGCAGCGAATGTTACCTCGTACGTCTCTGGCACCTATAATCGACACTTCACGCTCAAAATGAACAAACTGCTCAGCAAGATAAGAGTCCGGTGCTATCTTGGGGGAGGCATTGACTAAATCGTCTCTATTGCGGATGACCCATTGATTTTTGCCATCATAACCCTCCTCAAGTGATTTGATCACCAAAGGAAAGCCCAGTCTTTCACCCAGTGAGCTTACAGCTTGTCCGTGGGAAAAGTCAGCGCATGGAATGTTCAGCTCACGAAGTAACTGCTTCTCCTTAATGCGGCTTTTGCATTTTGCAACACTGTCAACGTTCGGATGAGTAGTGCAATAAAGTGCTAGCCCTCGCAGCAAGGACAGCTCCACCTGCTCTTTTTCTACGCTAACGACATCTGGGCGGCCCAAAGATTGATATAACTGACCAATATTATCACCTGTTTGCCAGGTAACCACGCTGCCTAACCCGTCGACACATGCGGTGTCGCTGTCTGAAGCATTGTCGTTAACAAAACTGAAATTTATCCCCAACGGCATGCCAGCTAGCGCCATCATTCTTGCTAGTTGGCCACAACCAATAATTGCGATGTGCATTACTCTACCTCCACTGGCACATTGGCTGTTTGCTTCGCACGCCAGTGACATAAGCGTTCGGTAAGTGCTTTATCGCCAAGAGCTAAAATTTGCACCGCCATTAAGCCTGCATTGTAAGCACCTGGATCGCCAATTGCCTGAGTCGCTACCGCGACACCTTTTGGCATTTGCACTATAGATAGCAAGCTGTCCATGCCTTTTAACGCTTTACTCGATACTGGTACGGCAATCACTGGCAGGTGAGTCATAGCCGCGGTCATTCCGGGGAGGTGCGCAGCGCCGCCAGCACCAGCAATGATCACCTTTACACCGTTGTTTGCTGCTTGCTTACTAAACTCAATTAAACGCTCTGGTGTACGATGAGCCGATACCACCTGCGCATCAAACTCTACCTCTAATGCTTCTAACACTGTGGTAGCATTTTTCATGGTTGGCCAGTCACTTTGAGAGCCCATAATAATCGCGACTTTTGCTTGTGTCATAATTGCCTCATAATTTTAATTAGTTAACCAAAATGTGAACAACGCGTAGGTTGGAATACCAACTAACACATTAAACGGGAATGTGATTGCCAGTGAATAAGTAATAGATAAGCTTTGATTCGCTTTGGGGACGGCCACCCGCATCGCTGCGGGTACTGCAATATATGATGCACTTCCACCTAGCACGCCAAGTAGGGTTGCTCCGCCAAAGCTCAGCTCCATCTGTACGCCGAGTAGGCAGCCTAAAAATCCCCCGACCAAGGGCATTGCTACACCAAAAGACAACATAAAGTTACCCATCTGCTTTAAATCTTTTATACGGCTGGCAGCCAACATCCCCATCTCGAGTAAAAAGAGTGCTAGTACGCCATGGAATAACTCAAAAAACAGTGGTGTGACGGTGCTCACTCGACCCGCGCCCCAGTAACCTATCAGCAGCGCACCGACCATGATCACTAGGCTTTGATTACAAAACACTTCATGCAGTAGCGCTCGCCATTTAATTTTTTCACCAGCTTGCTGGGCAAGCCCAATGCCGACGATAATAGCGGGGATCTCTAGTAGCACCACAAATAGTGGGAAATAGGCTTCGTACTCGATATTTTGCGATTCTAGAAACGACACTGCCACTGCATAAGTACCAATACTGACCGAACCATAGTGTGCAGCTATCGACGCTGAATCTTGTTTATTTAACTGACCGACAAATCTCAATACAGGAAAGGCAATCAAGGGAATGAGCAACCCCAAGCCAATCACCCATAACGATTGTGGTAATAGTTGTGCATTGCCATATTCTGCTAATGCAACACCGCCCTTAAGGCCAATAGCAATTAATAGAAACAAGGTTAATGACTGATATAATGCCTTAGGAAATTGAATATTGGCTTTCACTAAGGTTGCCAGCACACCTAAGATGAAAAAGGCGATAGTGATATCTAACTGCATGTTAGTGTCCCTTAAGGGGAGGTGAGCCAACTTTTGCATTTAGCAGCTGAGAAACTCGGTATTGGCGAACCCGTTTTGATATCAATGACAGGCAGATTAGTGCGGCAATACCAACACCAACACTTAAAAGCCCTAGGCTAGGCTGCCCTTGCGCTAATCCAGTCAATGCAATGGTGCAAATTATCGCAGCGGTAAATAAACCAAATAACGCTTGTTTATCTTGTAACACGTTCTGCTTTACTTGCTTCATACTGACTCCAGCATTCATTGAGGGTCACAAACTGACCTTGGCTTTATGCTGTGCAGTGTGCCAAAAAATGTTTATATATAAAAATAGATGTTTATGTGCTTTTATATAGATAAACATCTATATAAGGTAAACAATGTCACTACGCTTACAAGCCCATATGGGCACGCTCAGACAATTAGAGATCTTATTAGCAGTGTATGATTGCGGTACGGTAGGCGGCGCTGCGCAAAATTTGCACCTCACTCAGCCTACCATTTCAATGCAGCTTAAGAAGCTCGCCGATGTCATTGGCTTACCGCTATACAATGTCATAGGTCGTAAATTAGTATTTACAGAAGCAGGGCTAGAAGTGGTTAAAACTGCCACCGAAGTGCTAGACAGCTTTGCCAAACTTGAAAGTTCCTTGTCTGACTTAGGGGAACTAAAGTCGGGAACGTTGCGTCTTGCGGTAGTGACAACCTCTAAGTATTTTATCCCCCATTTGTTAGGCCCGTTTTGCGAGCGTTACCCAAATGTTGGCGTACAGCTTAATATCGGCAACCGCCAACAAATTATTGAACGACTTAAACAAGGGGTTGATGATTTTTATGTATTCAGTCACCCGCCAGCCGATCTTAATACCGAAAGCATAGAGTTTTTTAATAACCCTTTAGTGGCTATAGCCCACGAGAACCACCCCTTTGTTAAACAAAAGTCCGTATCGCTTGAGGAGTTAAGTCAAGCACCATTTTTAATGCGTGAAGATGGCTCTGGCACACGTTTAGCCATAGAACGTTTTATGGAAAAGAAGGGAGTCAATCTCAATATCAAGATGACCATAGAAAGTAATGAGGCCATTAAGCACTCCGTGATGTCGGGTCTAGGGGTTAGTATTTTGTCAGCGCACACCTTAGCATTTGGCGGTAATATGGGATTAGCGCAATTACAGGTAGAATCTTTGCCTATTAACTCGAACTGGTATTTTTTATGGCTAAAATCCAAACGACAAACCGCCATTGCTCAGGCCTTTTTACAACATGTTGAGAGCGACGGTCGCCGTATGTTAGTTACTGAGCTGAGTCGCCATTCATTCTAATTCCCGCTACAGGGTTAATTGCAATGGCAAGTTTAGTTTCTCAGTAGAAGGTAAAAGGCTTGAAGATGTTACCGTTAACCGCTACGAGATTGGCTGTGTCCACAAGGCATTTCGCTACCCAGAAACCTACCAACAGTCATTTATAGAGCTTAAGCATTAACACATTTCTACCCCAAAACGTGTTTGAAATGGATATATCTCGAAGTTTAGCTGTCTGTATTTACCCTCAAAAACCTAATGTAACCTTTAATTGAGTGGCCAAATTATCTATACCACTTCAGAACGATTTTAATGTGGTTATGTTAGTGTGTTTACTAAGCTTAGCAGGAAGTACCAATAAACGTTTATAGGGAGATCAGTGATGACAAATTCGATGCAATTATTGAAACAGCTTGAAAGTAAAGGAAAAACTTTCCGGTATTATAGCTTTGATCGATTAGCCGAACACTATGATTTATCCCGCTTACCCTTTGCGGCAAAAATCTTATTAGAAAATTTACTGCGCTATGAAAATTCAGAATTTGTCCAGCCAGAGGATATAGATACCTTGGCCCGCTGGGATTTAGATAACTGGTCAGAAACCGAAATCGCTTTTGTGCCCTCTAGGGTTATTTTACAAGATTTTACCGGTGTACCTTCTGTGGTCGATTTGGCCGCGATGCGTGATGCTATCGAAACATTAGGTGGCAATGCTGACGCGATTAATCCACTCAATCCAGTCGAGCTGGTGATTGACCATTCGGTAATGGTTGATGTGTTTGCCGAATCCGGCGCGCTGCAAAAAAATACCGCCATCGAAATAAAGCGCAACCGTGAACGCTACCAATTTCTGCGTTGGGGTCAGCAAGCCTTTGACAACTTTAAAGTGGTGCCGCCAGGGCGCGGCATTGTGCATCAGATTAATTTGGAATATTTGGCTCGGGTGGTTTTTGTCAAAGAAGATGAAGACAACTTATTGTATCCCGACACCTTAGTCGGTACAGATTCTCATACCACCATGATTAACGGTTTGGGTGTGCTGGGCTGGGGCGTAGGAGGCATTGAGGCTGAGGCCGCCATGTTAGGCCAACCCGTTACCATGCTGTTACCCGAAATTGTCGGCTTTGAATTTACCGGTACATTACCACCAGGGGTTACAGCTACCGATCTGGTGTTAACGGTCACCGAGCAATTACGTGAATTTGGGGTGGTAGGAAAATTTGTTGAGTTTTTTGGTGCTGGCATCGATCAACTGACCCTAGCCGATAGAGCAACCATTGCCAATATGGCCCCTGAATACGGTGCCACCAGTGGTATTTTCCCGATCGATCAGCAAACTGTAGATTACTTAGCCCTTACTGGTCGTGATCCTGAGCGGATCGAGCTCATAAAGGCTTATCTTAAAGAGATGGACATGTGGGGCTGCGGATCTGAGAACAAAGCCTGTTATCACGCCAGTTTACAATTAGATTTGGGCAGTATTGTGCCTTCTATTGCGGGTCCTAAAAGGCCGCAGGACAGGATTGCACTTGATAAAGCGGGTGTCAGTTTCCGTCAGTGGCTGGACAGCCAGATCCCTGTTAATCAAATCGAAACTGTAGGTAAAGATGAACTGTCAAGCGAAGGTGGTCCCTCAGCGCCGGTCGCTGATGGCAACACAGGCGTTGCCTGCCAGTATCGAGATAAGGACTTTGTCCTCGAAGCAGGCGCGGTGGTGATTGCCGCAATTACCAGTTGTACTAATACCTCCAATCCATCAGTGCTAATCGCCGCCGGATTATTGGCCAGAAATGCCCGCCAAAAAGGCTTGCAGGTTAAACCTTGGGTGAAAACCAGTTTTGCACCTGGATCGCAGGTGGTGACAGATTATTTAATAAAATCGGGTCTCAATGTCGATTTAGATGCTCTAGGGTTTCAGTTAGTGGGTTACGGTTGTACCACTTGTATTGGTAATTCCGGCCCCTTACCTCAGCCTGTTAGTGAAGCGATACAACAGGGCAGGTTGAAGGTGTGTTCGGTGTTGTCGGGCAACCGTAATTTCGATGGACGTATTCATCCTGAAGTACAAGCGAATTATCTGGCATCGCCGCCCCTTGTGGTGGCGTATGCACTGGCCGGTAATATGAAGGCCGATATTGCTAGCGAGTCACTTGGGGAGGATGCTGATGGTAATGCGGTTTATTTAAGAGATATCTGGCCGGACAATCAAGAAATCCAACAGGTCATGGCCAGCGCAGTACAAAGCGATATGTTTGTGTCCCGTTATGCCGATATTTACAGTGGCGATGCCGACTGGCAAGGGTTAGAAGTGGTGCAGAGCCAGAAATATAACTGGCCGAATTCCACCTATGTTAAACAACCGCCATTTTTTGATGGGATCAGTGCTGAGATACCAGCAATAATGGCTATCGACAATGCCCGTTGTTTACTCAAATTGGGTGACTCGGTCACGACCGATCATATTTCACCAGCGGGATCTATTGCCCCAAACAGTCCTGCTGGAGACTATTTACAACAGGCTGGTGTGGCCATTAAGGACTTTAACTCTTACGGTTCGCGTCGCGGAAACCATGAAGTGATGATGCGCGGAACCTTTGCCAATATCAGACTGAAAAATCTGCTGGCTCCGGGTACTGAGGGCTGCCGGACACGCTTGATGCCTAACGGTGAGTCGATGACAGTATTTGATGCTGCCATGCAGTATCAACAACAGGGCACTCCTTGTATCGTGCTTGCAGGTAAGGAATATGGCACGGGTAGCTCACGAGACTGGGCAGCCAAAGGGCCTGCACTGTTGGGCGTTAAATCGGTCATTGCCCAAAGTTATGAGCGTATTCATCGCTCTAACCTGGTTGGAATGGGTATTTTACCTTTGCAGTTTATGCCAGATGACAGTGCAGAGTCGCTGAACCTCACTGGTGAAGAGCAATTCAGTATTCCTGCCGTGAGTGCTGGTCAGAAAATAGTCAAGGTAACTGCGACCGACAAAGCGGGTAAGCAAGATTCGTTTGAAGCGAAAATCCGTATTGATACTCCCAATGAGTTCAGTTACTACCAACATGGCGGTATTCTGCATTATGTATTGCGCAATCTAGCCAAGTAATCAGGGTTCTACATAAGGTAATCACCCGTTTAAGATAACCTGTAAATAGGCCCAAGTTTGACGACTTGGGCCTATTTGTATTCTGTCGAAATGGATATGGGCAGCGACGGTTTGTTGTTTAGCCGTTTGGTGGCACTGTGTGTCTCGATCAAAGGTTCAATCAGCATGAAAGTAACCACAAATATTAATGCTTTACTTTTTTATTCGAATATATTTGATTTATCAACTTAAACAGATATTGGCTTAAATCCATTAAGTGCATTGAACTTCGTTAAAATGCGACGACTATGAGCGGCATCAGGAAGCGTGTATGTCCTACCAAAAAGTAGTGAAAGAGGACTAAGGTTCTACACTGAAACTGTTTTGGATAGCTTAATTAAAAGTGCTTTGGATACCGGCGTGACTATTGAGAAAATCAATTCTAGCCTGAGAAATGTAAGTTAGAGCCGCTACGTCGTCTGAACTCATGATAATGGATTGGCTACTCCACTTGAACCATATGGCTTAATCGATATTCACTCCTTAATCGACAGTTATGTAGATATTCACTGGCTTAATCGAGTGTTATGTAGATATCCACTACTTAATTGTCCAAGAATGGGTAAGGGGGCTAACTAACTTTTGCCCCATAACGAGTCAGAAAAGCTCAAACGTCATAGACGCAAGCAGCATTAGATTAAGTAAGAAAGGGTGCTTGGATATACAATATTATTGGTTTTTTTGTGGAAACAGATCACTTTCTTAGATTCA
>NZ_PJBL01000044.1:0-7826 GCF_002836135.1 Shewanella sp. GutCb
TGAGATGGCACTTCATCTTTCAACAGTAAACCTAAGGTCTAGTTTAGCATTTTAAAACACTGCAAGCCCTTAAGTAATATGAAGTATCCTTTCATATTAACATCATGCTGTCCATAGTTTAAGTGAAACCTTTTACTCTCCCAATTATATAATTGGCAGCTAAATTATGGTGGCCTTAAAAATGAAAAGTTAATATCCTATAGGACTTAACACCTATATTGTTATATGAGTATCACACCCATTATCTATTCCATAAATGTATTATTTGACAATTTATTAAGGTCCTTTTAATGGTGAAATCGTTGCTAGAAACAATCTAGTTGAGATGCCTCCCTCTATATGCTTATACACTTTGTAAATATTTATCCAAATAAAGATGGAAAATATGAGTAAAGATGAGTGTTCAAGGAGTCTATATCATTCACCTTCCAACGAAAGGTACGTAAATAGAAAAAAAATACGTAATTTATTTTCGAAAAACCTGCGAAGAGGATAATGACTCTCATCTCCACAGAAAACCATACTGGTAAGTAAAAGGTCATAAGAAATATGTAAGCTAAAAACGTAGATCACGCTATTGAATTGCTGTAAAATAGTTGATATGTATGAGTTTTTATGTTTATTTAATGATATCTTGGTAGAACCATGCAGTTCTTAACGACAGCCTTTTGTATTGTTTTACTTCTAGTCATTAACCCCATCAGGAAAAATAGCGTGGTTATAGTGTCAAATACAGTTGATAATTCTGACCCATTAGCCCATATATTGACACAATGGAATGCTGGAAACAAAGATGCTGAACAACAACTTTATCAATTTGCTTATCAAAAATTCCATCAACTGGCTAGTCAGGTAAAGAAAAATTCTACGGGGAAGATCAGTGAAAGTACACTGCTACAAATTTCATGCAATACGACCTCTCTTGTTCATGATGCCTTCATAAAAGTGAACAAAAGCAGAGATCTTAGGCCTGATACAACAAAGCAGCTATACATAATATTTTCAAATGTTATTTATTCAATTTTAATTGATAACATCCGAAAGTCTCAGGCTATTAAACGGAAGAAATTACTTTTTGTAACCGAGTATAAGAGTTTAGACAATATACAGAAAATTTTAGATATCGAACTGATACTAAATAAACTTTCCTTGACATACTCCCGTCAAGTTTCTGTTTTTATTTACAAGTATATTTGCTTAATGCCATCAAAAGAAATAGCAGATTTATTCTTAATTTCTCCATCTACGGTTGATAAAGATCTCTCTTTTATCAAAAATCAGCTATCAAATAATTATAACGATTAAATGCTATGTCCCCATCAAGGATGATAATAAAATGCCAAATCTTTACCTACACTATTGCCACCTAGTAGAACTTAGTGAAAAAGATAAAAACGAATATATTGACAGCCTTAAGCATGATGAGCATACCTATCTAGCATTAAAGAAAATGATGTTTGACGTTAAAATTGATATAACACAGATTTTTAATGACAGTATCAAACTAGCAGGTGAACATATAACCGGAAACATTTGTTACGGTGATAAAATATCTAAGTATAAAGTAACAGCATTGCTTGGAAAGGGTGGGATGGGAAGTGTCTATTTAGGTAAGCGACAAGATGGTGAATATACACAAGATGTAGCAATTAAAATCGTTCCGCTTGTTTTAATGAATAATAAATCAGAGCAGGTTTTTAATTATGAAGCCCAAACTCTCGCATCATTAAGCCATACCAACATCGTTTCAGTGTTAGATGCTGGTAGAGATGATCGTGGATTTGGTTATGTTGTGATGCAATATATTAAAGGTGAAACACTTAGTAAATATATAGAAAAAAATCAATTATCAGAAAGAATATTACTTAATGTTTTCATCCAAATTGTCAATGGGATAACTCACGCGCATGCCAATCAAATATTGCATAGAGATATTAAGCCAGAAAATATTTTAGTGGATGAAAGTGGCCATGTTCACATTATCGACTTCGGAATATCAACTTTTATCACCCCTACAAGCAATCATGATAAAATGCACATCAATGCATTATCCATGGCATATGCTTCACCAGAACAACGTTCAGGTAAGCGCATGACCATTAGATCCGACATATATAGCTTGGGGAGAGTATTAGCGACATTAATAGATGATAAGCCAATTTTACAAGCCATTGTAAATAAAGCTACTAAGTCGAGTGAGAGTGAACGGTATCAAACGACTACAGAATTAAATAATGATATAAATAATTATCTAACAAACAAACCTACGACAGTCTTAACTAGTCAGTGGAGGAGTGCAAGCCTTTGGTTTAAAAGGAACTTTATAGTCTTTTTTATAACCGTTTCGATAATGCTAATTAGTATTTTTTCTGCTGTAAAATATTATGAATCCTATGTCTTTGCACAGCAGCAGGCGATATTAGCAAATAGCAATTTAAAACTAGCTGAACAAATGTTGAAACAAGTCGATGTAAAAGTTGTTACTGAAGTTGAAAGGCAAAGAGCACTTGTTAATTCAGCTGGCAATATTGATATGGATTTATTGCCACTTACGCAGGCAGTCAGGTTTACGTTAGCCATCGCTAACGCATATAAAGCAATTGGTGATTACAACAAATGTCAGGAATATGTGTCTACATTGTTTAAATTAACCAGCAACAATAAAAAGTATACCGTTGAAAATATCATTTCCAGAAAGATTCAGATCGAGCTGGATGTTTTAAACAACAATAAAGATGATATGCAAAATCAGTTGATTAAACTAAATGCTGATTTAGCATTGTTAAAAAACAAAACTGATAATCGACTTTTCAATCTTCTTGATTGGGAAGTAGGTACAACGACTATTTCAAATGTGGAGTTGAAAAGCTTATTTAATACTTTAACACCAAGTTTAGTTCCACTAAATACAAGTCAAGATATTCTGCTGAAACACATCAAGCTAGTATCCTTATCCAGTGTTAGTATGGACGAACAGTTAGTTGGTGTGGAAACATTACTTGGAGAAATAGAGAGTAATATCTCAGATGTATCATCGAAGAGGTGGGTGAGTCTATTACATGACTGGTATTTGATGTCCAATGTTCAAGGAAGACAGTCTAGCAGTAATATTAGTGAGCGATTGATTGATAATGCTCAACTTCTTCAATCTTTACTTGATAGCAGTCACCCTTCAGTCTATGTACTTGCTATATTAGCAAAGCAGGCATCTGTAATTAATGGTTTCCTTCTTCCGGATAGTATTGCTGATATTTATAACAATATTGACCCTGGCAATCTTCCACCTTCCTATCAAACTAACTATTATATAATAGAGCTAACAGAATCAATCAAACAGAATGCTTTTATTGAATCTTATGAAATAATGAAAAAAGTGTATACTCAATTGCCATATTATGGTGAGAACGCACTGAATTATTATCTTCAATTCACTGTTTTTGCCAATAAATTTGGACGTCAAGATTTGTACATAGACCATTTGCAAACTTTAATTAACCATTATAATAAAAAGAAAAATCTTGGTCATGCCGCATACTTCACTTACGCATATTGTAGTAATTCCACCAAGATTAGTAGCCAAACTGTAAAGCAGAATACTCTGAGAGTTAAAGCATGTGATGAGTCAATGGCTTTCTATAAAAAATATCAAGGTGAAAAAAGTAATTTTTATATACTTTCGTTAATATCAAAGTTACGACATGTGACACAATCAAAAAATATTTCTGAAATTAACACTCTGCTAAAAAATGTTTTATCGGTTAAAGATAATATTACTTATCCAAAAACAGAGCAAATATATTATGCATCATTAGCTAAGGCCTACTTTGAACTGAGTCATTTTAACAAAGCCAAAAAGACCATTGACATGCTGCGTAGTCTTTCAGAAAATGATTTTGAAGCATTACTGCTTAATGTTGAGCTAATGTCATTAACTGGAGAAATTAACTCTGTTAACTTATCTGAAGAGTTGTTTGTTAATATCGATTGTAACACTGTCACTGATGTTCAAATTAGTGAAATTCAGGGCTATATCCGAGGCTCTAAGGTTAAACCATTTAATCTTTGTAGTGATAATATTAAATGGAAAGATATTGTTAAAGATGACAAGTTGAACACTGCAATTTACTCATCCGTGGACCATTTTTTGATAAGTTTGTGATCGAACAGCAATAGCATCAATAATTTTTACTTGTATCTCATTCCACCAATATACTTGAAAGTATATTGGTGGGAGTAAGTGCTCCTGGGAAGATGATTCAACTACGCTTGTACATGACAGTTGTAGAAATGGATGAGAACAATCATATATAGCTGAACTTTAGTCAGTGTATCTATTTACACTTAGAGACAGGGTGAATAGTTGTGGGGATTAGTCTCTCAAACAAGAAGTTGAAGTCACTTATTGTGCTTGACCAGAGTTGTAGGTAAATTAATTCTGCCACTACAGAAGAAGAAAGAAGGCACAGAAAGAGATTGATGCATTTAGTATGCTTATTATTTGTGAGTTTGACGTTAAATCTATAGGTGATAAATATGGAGTCTAGCGTTTTTGCTTGGAAACATTATAGAAAAGTAGATTAGACTAGTAAGACAAGAAATAGAGGTCGTGTGTGTCGCATCGCGGCACAAAGGGGACAAGGTTTTTTGGAACTATTAAGTTTTTGAATTGCAAATACAAAAGGTCGTATTTGGTCTCCCCACAGGGACTCGAACCCCGATCGATCGCTTAGGAGGCGACTGCTCTATCCTGTTGAGCTATAGGGAGACGTCAGTGATTATACTGGTTTTACTCCAGATGAACAGAGTACATATAAAGTCTTTGAATTCATTTGCTTGTTTATTGTTCGGTTAGAGTTTTATGGCCAGATCATTGATCTGAATATTAAGTGATGCGCTGAGGCCTTTAAGCACTGCCGTGGCACTTTCTTCGGTGACTTGGTCGATAGTGATAGTTGCTTTGCTCTTTCCAGCGACTGCACGCATGTTATCCAGTCTGTCGGGCATATTCTGTTGTAGTACCAATTGCAGTGTATCGCCGACACGAATACCGTTGCGTCGACCTATGTTGAGAATGATCCTATTAGCCTGCTTAGCAATCACTTGGCCTAACAAGGGTCGACAGTTAAGGGCTTGGTCAATATCTTGGCTAGCGTCGAGCAATACAGTGCTAATCATGGCGCCATATTCAGAACGCCAGAATTGGTCACTATTGGAGTTTACGGTTTGCTGCAGTGAAAATTCCCATTCAGCAGATTTCGAGTATTGTTTACTCCAGACCTTTTCCCCGCTAATCGCATGAAACAGCGATAACTTAAACTGAAACACTCGCATGGGGTCGTTTTCCCACAAGCCAAAAGTGCGGGTTGATGGCTCGGGTGATATATCGATGATTTCTGGCAGCAGTATGTATTGGCTGTCGGTAATTTCACCTAACCAGCTTGGCAGCCTATAACCGCGAACATCCACTAACGTCTGGTCGACATCTAAGCGCTCGTTTGCATGCAGGTGGGTAAAGCTGCTGCTTGAGTTTGCTTCAATCACTTGAGCGAGTTGTTCGGACAGGTTTTGCTCGAATAGGCCTAGGTTACCGTATCTGAGTTGTGAACGGTCTTTTATTGAGGCTTGCGGTACCAGAATAGAGGCTTTTAGCTCACTGGCTTGGCAGGCCTGCTCAAACGGTTCAATCATGTCGATGCGAATATTCACTGTTATGTAGCCGTCTTTTACCAGCTCGCTGACCATCTCAACCTGTTGGCTTTGTGCATTGCGGCTTAAGGTGAAGCTGTCATTCACGAGTTGACCATTACTGACGGTCTGTTCACTTGAAAAGTGTGCGCCTGTTTTCAAGGTGGCATAGCTTATTGCTTGCTCTATGGCATCTTCTCGGGCTTTAGCAAGGTTATTGTCTACAATCTTGGCTTGGCCTGTTGCTTGGGTCCACTTTGCTTGCACGGGTGCAGTGAGAACCAAAGAGCAAGCGAGAATAACCTTGATGATGCATGAGCCAAGTTTCATATTATTTTTCCAAGTCTTTACGCCAACATTAAGGCGTAATTATAAAGGTGACTGTTTGCCAAAAAGAGGAGGCAATGGTTTGCCGACAAAATGACAGTCTGAATCGATAAGCTTCTAATAAGCAATATCTATGCCCTTTATTGCTGATGGTACTAGATTCATGGGCATTAGACTAAATAGATAGCGATTGCATTAAACACGTTGCCAATTGGGAAAGGCACTGGCTTTTCAGTTCAAGGTGCATCAACGAGATAATAGCGAGTCTGGTTTTAGTCAGTGTCACTAGAAGTGCAATGCTTGAGTGATTAGAAATGAATGAAGCGATAGCGATGAGTATTAGTCATAAAGTTATTGATGCGAGCGCCGATAACAGCATTAGATAAACATATTCGTTTCGATTGGCCGCCGTTTGAGCAAAGCACGCTGCTACTGACTTAAAGCAAAGCGCTTGGGGTTGAATAGGCCAATCTCTGTGTCTGTATAACAGGAATAAAAAGATGTATAAGACATTAATTTTGCTACCGTTACTGCTGTTATTTGGCTGTGAAAATCTGCAACCTGTAGCATCTGATCAGCAGACGCTCGTGAGCGGCAATGGTTTGCCGCATTTGGCATCGATTAACTATCTGTCACAGCAGATGGTGAACGAGTTAGTTAGGCAAAATGACAGTTTAAAGCCTACAGAGCCGTTATTAGTGGCAACGCCAGTGATGTTGTCAGATTTAGCGACCACCAATGAATTGGGTTTACAGTATCAGCAAGGGCTCATTGCGGCATTGCATGATCATCAATTTAATTTGGTCGACATGAATGTGGCTGAAACATTACGAGTGACGCCCGCCGGTGACTTTATCCTGAGCCGAGATTGGCAGCAGTTACCCAGCGATATCGACGTTAGGCATGTTGTGGTTACCACCATGAGCCCAGACAAAGAGGGTGTGGCTATTTATAGCCGCATTGTTGATGTGAGCAATAACCGTGTGGTGTCTGTGGCACAGAGCTTTGTACCCATTGCGGCAATGCCGGGCATGTTAACTCACTCGCAAAAAGTGGTGTCTGAAAACGGTTTGTTGTATCGCTCTGAAAATTCAGGGCAACGTACGGTAACGATTGAAGGAGGCCTGTAGATGAAAGCAATTATGGTATGTGCGGCGTTATTGCTGGTTGTGTTAGGTGGCTGCTCAGCGCAGGATCGTTATGTGCAGTACGAGACCGAAGCGCCTGAGTCTTTTCCGACGTTAACCGCTATTGGTTATGCCACGCTGGCGAATCAACCCTCAAGCGACCCCGCTCAACGGGTGTTGATGGCGATGCAAGCTTCAAAAATTGCAGCGTATCGCGAGTTGGCCGAGCAGGTCTACGGACAACACCTGGCAGCGTCAAGCCAAGTCAGTGATTGGATGTTGTCGAGCGATAACATTAAAGCTTCAGTTTCTGGTGTGATCCGTGGTGCCAGAGTGGTCAATAGTTATCCTGCAGGCGAGCATTATGTCACTGAGTTGGAATTGGACTTTGAACAAGTTTGGGCTTTGTACCAGCAGCAAAACCGCTCGCAGAAGGTAAAAGAGATCACTTATTTTTAAGAGCCGGTTTAAAGTCGGTTCGGGCTGAGATGGTACAAGCAGGGACGGCATAGCAAGGACGGTTCGAGCTGGGAAGATCAAAAGAGTGTTAGAAATAGTTTGAGGGTTTTAGTCACTAATATTATTAAGGCTATAAAGCTAACGATCTAGGTTTCTACCGTCTTGGCATCTACCGTCTTAGCATCTACCGTCTTAGCATCTACCGTCTTAGCATCTACCGTCTTAGCA
>NZ_PJBL01000045.1:0-7526 GCF_002836135.1 Shewanella sp. GutCb
GGCCTTAAAGTCGGATTCGTAACAGTTGGCTCGGTTCCGCTTCGCTCCACATTTTAGCCAACTATTAGTCACCGCTTAAGGCGGCGTTACCCAATACTTTCCCTAATGCCAAAAGTCATTCCCAGAGCTTTAGCACTAGCTCATTTCTGTCCATTTTCGAGTCAGCGAGTCTGCGCTGACTCACTTATGTCCAGAAACGTGCTAGGGCAATAGCTCTTGAACTGTGAACACTCATGCTATAGGTGGTTCATTATCATCATCTGCATATACCCGCTCATCATAACCAGATGCCACTAATGAGACCTTTTCCGTCCCTGCGGGTTGCATGGTATTTATCAACGCTTTCGTCTCAATATTATCGAGTGTACCAAATCGATATAACACGTCATCCTGACTGCCTTGGGAGATGGGGAAAGGCGGTAAACTAGACAGTACAAACGCCCTATCTGAGCCCCCTTGATACACCTCAACCGGCCCCCAAGGGGAGCCATTCGGTGCTCTTAATATCGTGTAGTGTTTCTCGCCTGGTATCCATTCGATAATCCCCGACAGTAAGGCGACATTATCGTGACTATCAAAATTCACAATACGCCCCTGAAAGTCATCCTCATCTGCAATGCCTACGCACGACAGGCGTTCACAGTTAAAGCCATCCAGCTCAGTATCAAACAGATACGTTATGCGCCGATACTTATACTCTCTGCGTTTGCGCATGCCATAGCGCCATGCTTCTCGCCTCTCCGTTATCCCGAATGCACGTACCTTTTTAGGCTTAGTGCCTAAGTCGCCAGCTAATGAACACAATACCGTTGATGACTTCCAGGTCTTACTGTCCATGTACTCCACTTCAACACTATCAAACTCATCATCGATAACAAGCTCTTCACGCACTCTAAGTGGCGACATCATGTTATCCGGCTGAAACATTTGCTCAACCACCCGATTAGCGTCATCCCTAACAGGCCTTAACTTGCCCCACTCAATACTCGGCATCGCAAACCCTACATCTAAAATACGTTTTGCAGCATCAATAAAGGTCAGCTGGTTATCAAATACTCCATCAAAGTATTGCCGACGAGATGCACAAATATCATTGAGATACTGCAACCGAGAATGGTCTAAATCGGTGAGATAATCTAAGTTTGATGTGCTGAACAGGTGCACCAGCGCGTTAACGGGGTTTCGGGTTTTATCAGTCGAAAAGCTACCATCAGGCTGCATGGTCGGTATCACTCGCGTACCAATGCCACTCACTTGCGTCGATGCTGCGGCCGACAAGGCAGAAGAGGCTTTTATCTTCATCAGCAAACAGGTGTCATGTGGATAGTTCAAAGGGGATGGCACTTCTGAACGTAGCCCCACCCACATCAAATCATCGTGCGCCTTTAAATCATCAAGCTTACTGGTCACCAGCGACAGCCTGACCTCGGCACGTATTTCGACCTGCATATCAATACGCTGACTAAATCCCAGTTGGTCAAGCGTCTTATCGGTATGCGTAAACGTCGTGGCTTGCCAGGGATCACCGCTACTAATCACACGCCATTCAACTCGAAAGGTCACGGTTAAATTATCGATGGAGCCTTGATCGTTAAGCATCCCCAACCCTCGGGGAAATTTATAATCAATCCATATGTAACGAGCAGATTTACCACTCTTGCTGGCAGCAAACGGCCCTGATTTTTTGCCATTGACCGAACCCGTTAAATTCACTTGAGAGAAAGCAATTAAACCGCTGACCACAAACCCTGTCCAAGTTGGATCATCGATGCCGTCAGAATCCAACTTGTTCAACACAAGTTCTCGGCGATTATCATTGACCGAGACAATACTGTAAAAGCCATTATCAATCGTGCTGCCTGCTATTTCGATGTTCGAGCCACTGGTAAATGTTACCGGCCATTGTTGTGATATTTCACGCTCGATAGGCTCAAGGCCCCCTATCAACTCCCGTTTAATCAGTCGTAAACTGTTCGTTGAAACAGGCTTTAAAAACTTATTAAAACTCGATGCCACCCCAATCACTAACCCCGCCACTTCAATCTCCACCTCACCATTGGCCACTTCAGGGGCCGTATACATGATTTGATGCGCAGGATGAGAGGTTAAATCAGCACCTGGTGGGGCAATTAAATACTGACAATCGATACCTAAACGATCCGCTTCGGTTTCTGCGATGTAAAGCAGCTTATCATTGGGGTAATTGAGTCTATCGGGATGATCGAAATCAATATTCCCACCGCCCACACACATCAATAACAGTAACCATTGCTCATTATCTTCAAAAGTTTTATAAGGAGGCGCGATTAAATCGGGGATCACCTTATGCCGTCCCAATAACTCAGGTACCGCACCATTGATCCTGACTCGATTACCTTGAGAGTTGATATCATAAATTGAGGAGCCTTTCGGCGTAGTGCTATTGTACGTGTCGGGGATATTGTTCATGGTGTAGATTGCGGTACCGACCGCAAGCACTGCCACCACCGCATAAAAAATAGTAATAGGCTCTTTAGGCTCTATCACCACCTCCACCATATCGCCATCAGCCAATCGACACGCTGGCCAATCCTCAAATAAAATAGGCTTATCGTTAACCAATACAAGAAATTGATCACGTTCAAGTGATGAGCAATAGTACTCTAACGTGCTTAATAGCGAGTTTGATTGCTCAATCCCATAAGATGAAAATACGCTTCTATCTAACTTATTGGGGTACACGATTAACGATATCATTGCCAAAATTCCAGTTGCTGATGTTGATGTAAAAACAACGGGATAGGCGTCATCAAGCCGCCCGTCTTCTCGCCAGTGTGAAGCACAACCAATTGTTTGTTTTCACTCACCTCAACCACAATCCCAAGGTGTACACAAACACCATTGTGTAAGCAGGCCACCAAGCACCCATCACAGGCCGTGTCGATGCTGGTTAGTTTTGAATTCTCAACGCGATACGCTTTGGTGAGTTGCCGCTTATTGGCCGCTAAGATGGTGTCAAACATAGACAGTTCTGAGTATTGATAATGTGCCTGAGCCACATGCCGCGCCAAGCCATAACAGTCCCAGCCATTGAGATCTCGTCCACCATCCACATAGGGCACGCTGCGGTAACGAACTAAGGTGCTATAGGGAATGGGCATTACAGATAATCCAAACCAGCATAGTCCGCTGCGGTATAGGTTCTCGGGGGCCACTTTTTGTTGATAAACTCAATTTTCCAGCCGCACACTAGCGTGATCACCCCCTCTTTTTTCTCATAACTTTTAGCGGTTAATCGTAGCTCAGGAGCAGCTGGGCCGGATTGATAGCCAGAGCTGGTGTACAAACGCAATACCACTTCAATTTTGTCGCCAGCTTCTTTAATGACTCTTAAACTTCGCGAGACGTCACCATTAATATTGGGCACTGCAATATTGAGCGTACTGTTGCCTTCACCCACTTTCGGGAATTGGATCTCAATACCCGCCGCGTGATATTCAATCAGATGGCCTTGGTGATCTTTGGCCGTCAGTGCATCAAAGCCGCGCACCAAGTACACTTTCCCAGGCGGATGACCTTCAACATTGAGAGTCGGACTGTTGATTTCGACCGTGTAATAAATGAGTTCCCCCATTGGCGCACTGGCATACACTTGAGCTAATTGATTGGCCACCGTCAGCCCGTTTAACTCCCTGAAAAAATCTTTCGGATAAGATTCCCCCTGATCTTGATAAATAGCACCCGTCGTCGACTCTGGGATATATTCAAAACGGCGAATTTTCATGTACTGCGAACGCCAAGGGGCACCTCTTCCTGCCCAGTGAGTATTGGCGGAGGGAAACCACATCCCTAGCCATAATCGCTGCGGCATAAAAGGAACGTGACTCTCCACCCGCTTAACCAGCACATCATCAATGAAAAACTCAACATAGGGTGCGCCATCATCAAGCATCCATTTGATACCAAATTTATGGTATTCATCATCGGTCACATTAACCCCATGATTGACCCATTCATCGGTATATTCTGACCAGTAATCAGGATCGTTAACGGCGCTGTAATTAGGATCATAAGTAGGGACATCATTATTGACCACATCCCAATTTCTCAACTCACCATGCCAGGTGTTAAATCGGCCATTGGTGTAGCTCACCACCTCGGTATCCGGATCGGTTTTTAATGCAGTAGGTAATTCAATATCAATCTCATGGTTTCTCACCAGATAAAAACCCGCTTCTTCCGTCCCTGATTGATGCAGGCCATCCTCAACCATGCTGTCAAACAAGGGATGTCCTGCATAACCTTCTTCATAATGGAACAACCAAAATGCGCTGCAAACGCCTGACCGCGGTGGAAGCTTCGCTTCAATATTGAATTCACCAGGGCCGAAATAACTGCGTGACACCAGACACCCGCCCACCCGCGTTTTACGCTCGATACTCTCTCCCAACTTACTCACGCCATAAACGGGCCCAGTATAATCATCCCCATTAGCGGTAATAATCACTTCACCGTCACTCGTATTAAGTGACACATTTTGTTGTACTACCCCACCATTTTCGCCGCCCCAAGCTTTATGACCCGCCATCCATCTGGCAAGCACCATATTGTGATCGGTAAACTCTTCGATTAAGTGATCATTGGGATTGCTGAGCACTGCCAATGACGTCACGGTAAACGGCAAAGCAGGTGACTCGCCACCCAGCGCCAATACTGTCAGGTGATATGGCCCTGGTAACACTCTTGGCACTGTTAGCTCGATGCTGTCACTACGGGCTTTAAGCACCACAGCGCTATGCTCTGTCACCATTCCCGTCACTAAATTTTTCATCTTGACGATCTGATGTAACACAGGCCTGATGGCATAGGGGGTTTCGCCTTCCGGCAGTGGGCTATTGCGCGCACAAAAATCGCGAATATAACCATCAAAATAGGTCATGCCATGGAGGAAAGTAGACGTACTGGGTGCATTAACATTGGGTGGTGGGGCAAGCCAGCTGTTCGGTGACGTTCGCACAGTGACATGGCCACTTGGCGAGGTACCCACCGCAAAGAGCACATCCCCTTCAATGCTGCCGTTTGCAAAGGGTTTACCGATACTCACACCATTAATAAAGTACTCAAGCGCGCCATTATCACTGTCATAAATGATCCCACAACTGCCTCCGACAGGAAATGCGGATCCCCAAACTGTGCCTCCGCCAATCTGTTTGGCAAACTTGTGCCCATTGTTCGAGCCCACCGCCCAACCAGTCACGCCGATAGCCACATCAAGTGTACTGCCCACAGGCGCGACGCCCAGATAGGCCGCTGAAGAATCATGGTAAGAGAACTCCATATACCAACGTCCAGTATTGGGGCTGATGACATCATAAAGATGCGCAGAGCGATAGCCACCACTCGGTTTACTGATCGAGAGTCCATCAACAGAAATAGTAAACTCACTATGGGTATAGGCCGTTTTGAAAAAAGCGGGCACTGTGGCAAGTTCAGACACTTCCCCTTGCCCAAGGTAAATGGCCTTTTTTTCATCAGGTCTAAAATCATTGACGGCTTGCTGCTGGGTGTCACTAAAGCCTGCTAATGTTTGCACCGTTAAATAAATGTTCCTGCTCACCCGCTTCATCTCGATGCCAAACCAGGTGCCAGCAGGGACACTGGAGACATCAACCTCTACCACTGAGGATTGCAGCCCGTGACGAAAGCGTAGACGGTCGCCATCAATTGGATTGGGCACATAGAGTAAACTCACCCCATATTGCCCCGTGCCAATCCCCATGATAGCGATTGGCGATGTGGGAAGAATGGGGAAATAACATTTCAAATACAGGTAATAATCTTGGTCACCCTTAACGCCGACAAGACCTTGAAGATCTAACGCCCCACTGCCAAACACCGCAGTCCGTAATGACGTCTGTTTTGATGCCATAAACTTAACAGCGGCGACCCCATCGACACCCGAGATCTTGGGCACCACATCACTGGGCTTAAGCGCAGCATAGTTGTTAAAGACGTCCGAAATACTGTATTTCAATTGATAAAATGCGTAACGTCGATCCGTCGGAATATAAGCCACCGACAAAAACGCCCCGGAGATCTTAAAGTCAGATTGATCTGGCGTACCGGAATACAAATTTGAATAATTGATTGTCGGCGTGGGAAATAAAGCCATTAAGTGATCTCCTTGGTTCGGTCACGCACTTCCAGTACCCCGGTGAATGTCCAATAACGGCCATCAGACTTGACCTTGTCAGTCGGGTTTACAATAAAGCGGCCACTTAACTTGACTACCCCCTTGACCAATCGCAGTGGATACACATTAAATTCTCCTCGGCTTGCATTCATTTCTATCCAATTTTCAAATTCGATGGCCATAAGGCGAGGCATGTAAAATGACACACTAAATTGCGTCGGCGTACTGGCATACAAGGCTCTGGGTCGCTGATAACCAGACACCATTTTGCTCATACGAATACGGGGCGCTCTCACCAATGCATAATCAGAGGCCAGTGGCGGCGGGAAATGGGAAGGATAATCAGCCATTGCGCTGTAGCCCGTAGCTTTGCTCAAGCACTTGCGCACTCTCGGCGCGTTCTAGAATATTGGCCACCCAGATATTAATCACGTCCTGACCATTGAGCCCTTTGCTTTGCTCAACGCTGCCCGCCTTACTCGCGTCCTCAATCAACTTAACCATGACTTGTACTCCTGATCCCTTTGCCCCCTGATCTCCGCCAGCTGATGTACTTAAGGCATTCATAAGGGTTTGTTGTTGCTTGCGGGTATACACGGTCTCACCTCCATCGAGAAGATAGGTACCTTCACGAGGGATAGTACCGCCTCCATGGAATTTACCGATGATGGTCGGTAGCAAGGCCATGGCCGCTATCATTGCTGCCATACCGACCACCGCACTACTACCAAAACTGGCTATTGATGAGGTTGCTGCAGCTGGAGCCATCGAGGCGGTGATCGACGCCCCCGTCGTCGCTGCAGTGGTGGTCGCGGTCGCCGAAGTACTGGCCATGATCCCTTTATCGATAACCGCCATCGCCAACTTCTTTGTCCCTAACTCCACCAAACCTGAAATCACACTTTTAATCGCTCCCTTAGTGATCCCCTTCATCGCATCACCAAAGTTTTCCGACTCAAAAAGTGCGTCAGCAGTGGCAGCGCCAATACCAGCGGCAAACCGATCAAACGTCTCTGACCACATCGCATCAAACTGGGTTGATACACCGTTATTGATCTCACTCATTGCACTGGCATGACGTTGCTGCTCAGCCTCAATCAACATATTTATTTGATTACGCTTTAGGGCCTCAGATTCTGGTGTTACTTGAAGTTCATTAGTTAAAACCCCCATATTTTCATCATGAGTTTGAGACTCTGAATAACGGGGATCTAAACTGCCCCGAAGGTTATCAAACTCACTTGGGGTCTCAGAGGGGAGTGCATACTCTTCCTTAAGTGCACTGAGCAGGGCTTTACGTTTTTCTAAGGGCACATTGGCTTGTTCAAAATAGGCTTTTAACAACCGCTCCTTC
>NZ_PJBL01000046.1:0-6784 GCF_002836135.1 Shewanella sp. GutCb
TCCAGCTCCCGCAACCAATTCTTTGATAGTAGAATTAAAATAATTATTAGCGTAGATATATAACACGGACACTGGATGGAGCAGTATAAAAGCTACTCTAACTCAACGCTTTATTAAAAGACTGGCGAAGGTTATTGCCCTGCTCTTTTATGAAAAGTAATCCAGCTCCCGCAACCAATTTTATATCGACTAGTAGGCCAGCGGAAGCTGGTTTTTTTGTGTCTAAATTTTAGCTCTATAAACAATAATTTGATGGCAGCAATAACACCGTGCTAAATGTTGCTATGATAAGCGCCTAAAATCGCCTAGTAGATAAGAATCAGACTCAACGATTCCTAATTATTTACAATACCATTCACAGATCTACCCACAGAGATTCACAAAAATAGAAGAAGGCCATAGAAGCCCGGTGTTTCTAAAGATAGTACTCAGCTCTAAATAGATTCATTCCGCTCTCAAAGCCAAAACACATCAATACATTGGCCCGCGGACAACGGTGTTAATATCCAAAATCCAGTAACGGCTCACCTACTCTGTTTGATGTCTTAATCAATAACACTTAAACAAAGCCCTTTTTTCAGCGCCATAATGATCAACACAGCTATAAAGCCAGTCTATAGAAGTGCCAGTTCAGCGCGTCTCATTTTTTGATCCAAGCTGCCTTGATGTAAAATCCAGATCCATTTTTGAGTCAATGCAACCCACAGATAAAAATGTCTTAGAACCACACGCCGGTGTGGCTGATATCAAATAGAGGGTTAAACGCTGCTGTTACATACAAGATAGGACTCAATATCCTCTATCGAGATCAACGCATTAATAATGATTGGCTTAAAACATATACGGCCACATGGAAATGGTGCATCTCTGTGTTGCATGAGTTAATGGATTCGAAAGTACCTACCATTTATCTGTAACGGGTCGATATTACAGGCGAAAACCCAGTCCAGCCTATATGACTTTTAACTTTAAATTCAAATTCAAATTCACGCAGAAAGTACCGATACTGACTTAGCAAGATATAAAGCAGCGCAATAGATTGAATCCATAAAAGACAAAAGTAGCTAACTTGCTCAGGTTGGATAACGAGAAGAGTGACTAAAGTTAATACTGGATATATTACATTAGGGAGATACTGCGATTAAACTGGGGTATGAAGAGTGAAGGAAAATATACGACATTGTCGGCGCCGCAATACCCGTTTAAGGATACTCGGTTTGAAAAGTATGAATATTATAAGCGTTTAGCCTAAAGCCAACACCTAGTTTACCATTGAGACGATAAACTAGATGTTGTTCAGTTCAAGCACGTGTTCTGTACGAACCTGTCCTAAAATAACAGACCTAAAAGATTACTTACCCCAAGGGTTAGTCGGATCTTGTGACGGTGCAGGTCGATTACTGTCTTTACGGCTGTTCTGCGCGTAAGAATCTTGCGCTTTAGGTTTATCTTTACCGTAACTTGGGCGACTGCCCTTGTTCTGTTTCATCGCTTCGTAATCAGCCGTAGCTTTAACGCGCATCTCTTCAATCAACTCAATGGTTAACTCTTGCGGCTTACGTGGCACAATACCATCTGCAAACCCACGCTCACGCGGCTTAAGATCAAATTGCGATTCGCTGCCTTTAGGCATACGTTTGAAGCGATAAAGATAAAAGGCCTCAACACGCTCCCTCGCCCATTCAGTCTTCTTAAGGAACTTATTACAAGCTGGCATACTAGGATTAGAGTTAAAACACTCTAAGCGAATGGCCGCATAGAGGATTTTCCAATCGTAAAATTCGACAAGCTCTGTCACCATAGTTTCAAGTTTTAGGCCGTGCAATGGGTTGTTCTGTTGATGTTCAATCATGGGGTGTCCAAAAAATCGCTGATAATGTACAAAATCGTTAGATAACTAACGAGGCCATTTTTGTAATGGCCAAAATATTCCGTTAATAATAACAAGAAAATACCGATATCACCCGTTCAAATCCGCTAAGCCATCCATTTTTTGATAAAAGCACGCAAAACAGGACAAATAAACCGTTTTAATTAATTGCTTGCTCGACATATGAGCACCTATTTCTGTATAATCCGCGCCTGTTTTACCTATGCAAACGCTCGCCTTAATTTTAGGGTGGCGGTTATCTGCTTAGCTTTGAATACTTAACCTTTCAGGATATTCCATTGATCTCTACCGCAAACATCACCATGCAGTTCGGCCCAGAGCCATTGTTTGAAAACATTTCCGCAAAATTTGGCAACGGCAACCGTTACGGTTTAATCGGTGCAAACGGCTGTGGTAAGTCAACCTTTATGAAGATCCTCAGTGGGGAACTTGCACCGACATCTGGCAACGTGTCAATCACACCAGGCCAAAAAGTCGGTACCCTAAGCCAAGATCAGTTCGCTTTTGAGCAATACAGCGTTATCGATGCTGTAATTCAAGGCGATCCAAAACTGTGGGAAGTAAAGCAAGAGCGTGAACGTATCTACTCTTTGCCTGACATGACCGAAGCTGATGGCATGAAAGTCGGCGAGCTTGAAAGCGAGTTTGCTGAAATGGACGGTTACAGTGCAGAAAGTCGCGCTGGCGAAATCTTACTTGAAGCAGGTATTGAAGAAGAGTATCACTTTGGCTTAATGAGCCAAGTTGCACCGGGTAAAAAACTGCGTGTGTTACTTGCACAAGCATTGTTTTCAAATCCTGATATTTTGTTGCTCGATGAGCCTACCAACAACTTGGATATTCATACCATTAGTTGGTTAGCCGATGAGCTGAACAAACGTAAGTGCACCATGATCATCATCTCTCATGACAGACATTTCTTAAACACTGTCTGTACTCACATGGCTGATATCGATTACGGTGAACTTCGCGTTTACCCAGGTAACTATGAGTACTTCCTCGACGCTGCAGGCCTTATCCAAGAGCAACTGCTCGCGGGTAACGCGAAGAAGAGTGCAGAAATGGCAGAGCTGCAAGACTTCGTTAACCGCTTTGGTGCTAACGCATCTAAAGCAAAGCAAGCCAGCTCTCGTGCTAAGAAATTAGATAAGATTTCTCTGGATGACGTTAAATCATCGAGTCGTATGACACCGTCATTACGCTTCGAAGAAAGTAAGAAAATGCATCGCCAAGCGCTAGTGATTGAAGAACTAAGCCACGGTTTTGACGGCAACACACTATTCCAAGGCGGCGAGCTCATTCTTGAAGCTGGCGCTAAGTTAGCGGTTATTGGTGAGAACGGCGTGGGTAAAACAACCCTACTTCGTTGTTTAGTTAATCAACTAACACACAATTCTGGTGTCATTAAGTGGTCTGAAAATGCTGCTATCGGTTACTGCCCACAAGACAGCAGCGCTGATTTTGATAACGACTTCACTCTATTTGATTGGATGTCGCAGTGGCGTACACCAAAGCATAACGACCTTTCGGTTCGTGGCATGTTAGGTCGTCTACTCTTTACTGAAGACGATGCCAACAAAAAAGCCCGTAACTGCTCAGGTGGTGAGAAGAACCGTCTGTTGTTTGGTAAGTTAATGATGATGGATGTCAATGTGCTCGTCATGGACGAACCGACTAACCACATGGACATGGAAGCCATTGAGGCGCTAAACAACGCGCTTAAAGATTTCGAAGGCACCTTGATTTTCGTCAGCCACGATAGAGAGTTTGTGTCATCACTTGCAACTCGTATCATCGATGTGAAAGACAAACACTTGGTCAACTTCCACGGTACTTTCGACGAATACATGTCGAGCCAAGCCGAAGCATTAGTAAATAAATAGCCTAAACATCAGCACTCATCAGTGTTGATAAAAGCTTAAAGAAAGGCCATTTGAGTAATCAAATGGCCTTTTTGTATAACTGACCCGCCTTCTTAATGTTTATCGAGCATCACTTATACTCAGCACTACAACTAGCAGTAGTACCGGACTTTTAACCTGCTCACCAAAAATATTGATCCCCACTTTAAACTCATCTGTAACGCCATAGCGGCCATCGTTAGGTAACCACCATAATAGTCTGCCATAACGCCAATCTTATCCGCATCCACCCAATCTGAGTCTGTAGGGACTTTTGTTGTACACCACATCTTGCAGATCGTCCTCACCATGACGTTTATCATCTAAATAGAAAAATGTCTTACCGTAACTGGGGATCCGTTCGTTAAGGCAACAACATTAGGCTTTATCAATTTTGGAGTGCAATGCTTAACTTAATAGCAGACTTGCTCAAAGGCCAACGATCAGAATCGTTTGAAAGGAAATAAGCAGGTAAGGAATAATCAAACGCGCCTGATGTAAGGCGCGTGAAGTAAGGCTGGAAGTTATTGGGTCGCTTAGGTGTAAGTTAAATGATGATAACAGTGTCGCAGTCATCCACTTTTCTTAACCCACCTCAACCAGCTCAGCACTTGGGTCAGCTATACCGCTAGTTTGGTTTTTCTGGATATGGGTCATCAAGTATTGTGCATCTTTCCATACACCACCCAATGTTGCCGAACCTCGGGTATACAGCCAAGGAAGCCCAATAAAATATAATCCTTCAACATCATTGCTCACTCCTCGATAATTACTCGGGTAGTTCGTCTCATCAAAAGTGATATCTTCAATCCAAAAAAAGTTAGGTTTGAATCCTGTCGCCCAGACAATATTTTTGATACTACTGATGCTACCTTTTTGAAACTTAATACTGTTTTTGTCTGCTGACAATGTTCTGCCCATATGGATAACATTATCTTTTGCCAGCAGTGACTTCACGTCAGTACCAATCACTGGCTGCACACCTTTGCTCAACCATTTACCCATCTTGCTAAAGCGTGTCACCGATAAAAAGCCGATTTTAGTGAACCACCACCATAAGGTTTTACCTAAAAATGATTGTGGGATCGCAGTGATTTTATCCGTTCCAGAGAAATGCACTGTGCGTCCCGTCTCGGCAATTTCTGATAAAATTTGCACCCCAGAGTCACCAGCACCAACCACTAAACAATCACCATCTTGTAGCTGTTCAGGACTTTTATAGTGTTCACTGTGTAATTGAACCACATTCTCAGCGATATCAGCGTGGCAAGGGGGCGTAAAAGGCGTATGGAAGGGACCAGTGGCTATAACAACCTGTTTAGCCTTGTAGCTACCCGTGGCACTGGTTATTTCAAAAATACCATTCACTTTTTTTACTGAAGTTATTCTTTGATTAAATTCAATCGGGATCGAGAATTTTTCAACATAACTTTTTAGATAATCTGCCACTTCATATTTATTGGGGTAGTAGCCTTTAGGAAATGGAAATAACATGCCCGGGAGATGGTTATATTCGGTAGGAGTGAACAACTTTAACGAATCCCAACGCTTCAACCAAGGCGCACCAATGTGCTCATTGGCGTCTAAAATCAGGTAATCTTTATTCGTTTGGGATAAGTTATAAGCCATTGCCAGCCCAGACTGACCAGCGCCAATGATGATAAATTCTTTCATAAATCCCATAAGTTCTTATTATTATGCGCGGTATTCTAACAGATCGTAGCAACCGAATCTGACTATTCGTTAATCAATAGTCAATCAACCGTTACTGTAAGCAGCCAGCCAATGCCGTTTTTGTACATACGGGGCCTCATTAGCGATGTGTCTGTCGCAGAGCCGCAAAGCCTGATACACCCTGCTTTCAATGACTTAGCAAAAAGATACCGCCATACTCTGGCAAAAGAGGAATAGCCTCAAGTAGGCGGAAATGCTGAAGTCTACTTTAATGACGAGTGTGATGCAGAGCTTTGCTAACTCATTTTTGGACATTAATGTGTTAGAGCTAAAGCTCTTGGAGTGATGAATTTCATTAGGGAAAATATGGCAAACAGATATGCGGTAACGCAACTAGCCAACCTTAAACATTGTGCCGTAAACATAAGGACTTATTCAAACTAGAAATGCCAAGAGTTGAGAATCTCTCGTAAATGCTATATTAGGTATTTTATGCCACAATACAAAAGCATAACTGACAGAGGAAATCAGGTTGTCTCCATTAGCAAACCGTAAAGCATTGATGCTTTTCAATAACTGGCTACTCAGCTGCGCGTCTGTACTGCCAAAAACTTTGTCTGAGTTACTAAAAAGTATTTTGCTACTGGCTATTTCAACTTGGCTTACATTCCTTGTTCTCGGAATTAACCCTGCCTTAGATAAGTCCCAAAGTAGTTTGATAGATATGACGAGTCTAACTGTTGTTACTTTGTCGTATTTAGTCATGCACTTCTTTTTACTATCCCCCTTAATGGCTTACAAACAATACCGTCAACTTGGATTTTGGGACGGTAAAACTTTTCACTACCACAAAGAAATACGAGTATATACAGGAGTGATTCACCCGAGCGGGCAAAAGTTGTTTGAAATATCCTTTCCCGCAGAGTGTAAAGATATGTTTATTTCTACTCATACAACAATTTCAGGTGCACACGAGAGGGTTAAGGCTGGCTTTACATGTATGCAAAATTCCAAAGATCATTGGAATATTCCAATGTCGCAAGGAGTATCAAGGTCTTCAATTAGGCTAGATAAACGTAAACAATACCTAGTTACCGAGTCAATGCCAGGTACGATCCCGACACGTGTCAAAGTTTACTTGGAATCTTGGACATTATGAGAATACCTAACGCCGCATTAAGCGGATTAAAATTGTTGGTTATAATGTGGAGCGAAGCGGAACATGAAAAACGGTTTAAATGCCTTGCTAGGCATTAAGTTGTAGTACAAAAAAAACAGTATTAATTGACCCAAACACAGTTAAAGCTGAACCGAAATG